>NZ_JBWXTH010000003.1:0-415172 GCF_056856075.1 Pseudomonas sp. FA-1 | reverse complement strand
CAAGGGCGAAGCCCTTGCCAGGCGACGGTGATATCGGGCCCGGCCTAATCGCGGGACAAGCCCGCTCCCACAGGGTGATCCACACCTGCAGCAGCCCGTGCAAAGCGCTGGCAGACCCAGACCTCAACGAGCATAATTTGCAAAAGTTAAGCCCCTGGAGGTCTTATGCAGGATCTACGTCAACTGCGCTACTTCGTCGCCGTCGCCGAATGTGAAAACGTCGGCCGCGCCGCCGAGCAGCTGCATATCTCGCAGTCTCCCCTGAGCCGGCAGATCGCCCAGCTGGAAGAGCACCTGGGCCTGGCCCTGTTCGAGCGTCGCAACCAGCGGCTGTTCCTGACCAACGACGGGCGTACCTTTCTTTCCGAAGCCCGCGGCCTGCTCAAGCATGCCGAGCGCCTGGAGTCGCTGGGCAAGCGTCTGGGCCGTGGCGAGGAAGGCGGCCTGTGCATCGGCTATGTCAACCATGCCATCCACGCCGGCGTGCTGCCGGGGGCGGTGCGGGCGATCCGCAGCGAGCGCCCGCAGATCCACATCGTCCTGTACAACATGACCCCGCGCGAGCAGTTCGAAGGCCTGCGCCAGCGCAGCATAGACATTGCCTTGGTCTGCGAACCGCCCCCCGAACACGACCCTGATCTGCGCGCCCAGTCGGTGCTGGACGACCCGATGCTGCTGGCCATCCCCGCCGCGCACCCGCTGGCGGCCAAGGCCACACTCACGCCCGCCGACCTGCATGAACAGGAGTGGATCATCACTGGCGGCCAACCGGACCAGATCAACAAACGTGACGACTTCATCGCCCGCTGCGGCGATGCCGGCTTCACCCCGCGCCTGGCGCTGGAAGCCTCCGACCCGCTGAGCGTACTCGGCCTGGTCTCCGCAGGCCTTGGCCTGGCCATGGTGCAAAGCAGCCTCTCTACCAGCGCCGGCCCGACCGTGGTGCTGCGCGAGCTGGACTGGTTCCGGCCTTGCGTGAAGCTGTGGGCGGCCTGGCACCAGGTGGACCTGCGACCTATTGTGGGGATTTTCCGTGAGCAGGTGCTGGCATTGGCAGAAAAGACCGCAGAGGTCTGAACTCAGTCGAATTATGTCTTTTACAGTCTTGGCGCGCGTCACTAGCATGGCTCCCATCGATGCAACTCATCCACAGGAGCCATTCCATGAACATCGACCTCGGCGGACGTACCGCCATCATCAGCGGCTCGACCGGCGGTATTGGTCTGGCCATCGCCCGCGGCCTGGCCCGCGCCCATGCCGACGTGGTCATCGCCGGCCGTAGCCAGAAATCGGTAGATGCCGCCCTTGCCGAACTGCGCGCCCAAGGTGGGCGTGGCCAGGTTCACGGCGTGGTCGCCGACCTGGGCACCGCCGCCGGTGCCGACACCTTGTTCGCCGCCCACCCCAAGGCCGACATTCTGGTCAACAACCTGGGCATCTATGACGATGTCGACTTCTTCGAAGTCCCCGACAGCGAGTGGGCCCGCTTCTACGACACCAACGTACTCTCCGGCGTACGCCTGGCCCGTCACTATGCCCCGGGCATGGTCGAGAAAGGTTGGGGTCGGATCCTGTTCATCTCGTCGGAATCGGGCATCGCCATCCCGGCGGATATGATCAACTACGGCGTCACCAAAGCTGCCAACCTGGCGGTATCGCATGGTCTGGCCAAGCGCCTGGCCGGCACTGGCGTCACCGTCAACGCGGTGCTACCTGGCCCGACCATGACCGACGGCGTCGCCGCCCTGGTCGCCGATGCCGCCAAGGCCTCCGGCCGTAGCATCCGTGACGAGGCGGACAACTTCGTGCGCACCGCGCGCCCGAGCTCGATCATCCAGCGTGCCGCCGACGTCGACGAAGTCGCCCACCTGGTGGTCTACCTCGCCTCCCCTTACTCCTCCGCTACCACCGGCGCCGCCCTGCGGGTCGACGGCGGTGTGGTCGACAGCCTCGCTATCTGAATTCAACTGGAGATTTCCATCATGGCAAACGCCTACGCTTCCCTGAAAACCAACCACAGCCCTGAACACGTCTGGGCCCTGATCGGCGGCTTCGACAGCCTGCCCGACTGGCTGCCGTTCATTCCTGAAAGCCTGTCCAGCGAAGGCGGCCGCGTGCGCTCGCTGAAAGACCCGGACGGCAACAGCATCGTCGAGCGTCTGATGGCCTTCGATGAAACGCAGCGCAGCTACAGCTACTCGATCCTGACCAGCCCGTTCCCGGTGACCGGCTACCTGTCGACCCTGCGTGTCAAGGCCGACGGCCAGGGCAGCCTGGTGGAATGGCTGGGCGAGTTCACCCCGGTCGGCGTGAGCGACGACGAAGCCGTGGCGCTGTTCAAGGGCATCTATGAAGGTGGCCTGCAGGCCCTGGCCAAGAGCCTGGGTTGAGGGACACCCAGGGGCCGCGCCGCGGCCCCTGGCCATTGATGACCTGTGTTCAATACACCTTTGCCTGCCCCCCGCTGTTTCCCCTCGCTGCACCTCGTTACCCTTCCCCTCTTGCTGCCAAGAGGATTACCCATGCCCACCACTCATCGTACCTGGGGCTGGACCCCGGGCGCCGGCCTGGACGGCCTGGCACTCATCGACAAACCCTTGCCCCAACCCGGCCCTGGCCAAGTGCTGGTGGCCAACCGTGCCATCGCCCTCAACCCGGTGGACTGGAAGATCTGCGAATGGGGCCATGCCGATTGGCACCAGGGCACCGTGCCGGGTGTGGATGGCGCCGGAGTCGTCGCTGCCGTCGGTGAGGGGGTCGACCTGCCGCTGGGCGCCCGCGTCGCCTACCACCAGTCGCTGTCTCGCGATGGCAGCTTTGCCGAATACTGCCTGCTCGATGCCAACCTGGTGATGCACATCCCGGCCAACCTGGAGATCGCCGCCGCAGCTGCCGTGCCCTGCCCCGCGCTCACTGCCTGGCAGGCCCTGGCCAAGGTCGCCGACGGCGCCTCCCGCGATGTGTTGGTGATCGGTGCCGGAGGCGCGGTGGCTTTCTATCTCGTCCAGCTCGCCGTGCAGCAAGGCCTGCGGGTCTGGGCCACGGCAGGCGAGAAACACCATACCCGCCTCAAGGCCCTGGGTGTGGTCGGGGTATTCGACTACCGCAACAGCGACTGGCAGGCACACCTGCAGGCCGCCCTGGGCGAGCGCCCGCTGCATGCGCTGTTCGACACCGTCAGTGGCGCCCATGCCGCGAGCCTGGCCCACCTGTTGGGTTACAACGGCCACCTGGTGTGCATCCAGGATCGCCAGGAAAACGCACCGCTGCCTGCCTTCAGCACGGCGATCTCATTGCATGAAGTGGCCCTCAACAGCGTCCACGCCCATGGCCGCCTGGTCGATCGCCAGGCCTTGAAGGTGGCCGGTGAGCGTTTGCTGCAGAAGGTTGCCGAGGGTCAACTGCTGCCCCCGCAGCGCCTGGACTTTGCCTTCGAAACGCTGCCAGCGGCGCTGCGCCAGCTCAAGGAAGGCAGCTCCTCCGGCAAGTGGGTGGCCACGCTCGAGTGACCGCCTCGGCCAGCTGTCGGGCCCTTGTAGGAGCGGGCTTGCCCCGCGAATGGGGGCGCCAAAAGCGCCCCCCACTCCATGATCAAGCGCTCATCTTTGTTCCCAGAACAAATGTCATTGTCCCCCGACCCGCTTTTTCCCCCACTCATCCCCGCCCAGAATCGGCTCCTGACATCACACCGCTTTCAGGAGAAACCCGATGAACTATTTCAAACCCCTGCTGCTCGCCACTGCCCTGGCCGCCACCACCCAGGTCGCCCTGGCCGCCGACTGGCAGCAATCCCCCTATGGCCATAACGATGAGATCGGCGCGGCCAACCTGCTCACCCCCGAAGTGGTCAAACAAGCCGTCGGCCTGGTCAAGACCGGCAAGACCTACCCCCTCGCCGTGCCCGTGAGCAAGGACCTGCCTGCCTTCCGCCACCGCAGCTTCCACCTCTACAACATCCAGCCCGGCGAACAGGCCGGCCAGACCCTGGGCAAGAACAAGTTCAGCTTCAACGACGAGCTGGTCAACGGCTGGACCGGCGTCGGCACCCAGCTCAACGGCATTGGCCACATCGGTATCGACAACGTCTACTACAACGGCAACAAGGCCGCCGATTTCGTCACCGTCGAAGGCGTGACCAAGCTTGGGGTCGAGAAGGTTCCGCCGATGGTCACCCGCGGCGTAGTGCTGGACATGACCGCCTACTATGGCAAGGCCATCGTACCCGGCGGCACTTCGTTCACCGTCGATGACGTCAAGGCTGTGCTGAAGAAGCAAGGCATCACCCTGCGCAAAGGCGACGTGGTGCTGTTCAACACCGGCTGGCTGGAACTGATCGGCAAGGACAACCAGCAGTTCCTCGCCACCGAGCCCGGCATCGACCTGCCGGCCGCCCAGTGGCTGGCCGACCAGGGCATCGTAGCCTTCGGCGGCGACACCTGGGCCTCGGAGGTCTACCCCAACCCCACCGGCGAAGAGTTCCCGGTCAACCAGTTCATGCTGGCCAAGCGCGGCATCTACAACCTGGAGCTGATCGACACCCGCGCCCTGGTGCGTGACAAGGCCTACGAGTTCCTGTTCGTGCTGGGCCAGCCGCTGTACAAGGGCTCGACCCAGGTCAACATCAACCCGGTGGCTATCCACTGAGTTTCAAATAGCCGTTGCCCTGTGATGGGCCACACAGTGGCCCTGAACCAGGCTCCCCGACAAGCTTCCATTGACCGCCCCCCTCGCACCCAGCAGACTTCGCACCTTCGTTCCATCCAGAGATTGATAGAAAATGCGTAAGTCCTTTCCTGTAATTGCACTGTTCACCTTGATGTCGGCCCCCTACGCCCTCGCCGGTGAAACCACCAATACTGCTGTCGGCGGCGGTGTCGGCGGTGCCCTGGGTAGCGTGGTCGGCCAGGCGATCGGCGGCAGCACAGGTGCCGCGATCGGTGCCGGTGTGGGCGGTGCGGCAGGCGGCGCAGTGTCGGCCAAGCATGGCAAGAAGACCGAGGCAGCGATTGGTGGCGGCCTCGGCGCGGCCGGCGGCCAGGTGATCGGCAACAAGGTCGGTGGCTCCACCGGCGGCGCCATCGGTGCCGGCCTCGGCGGTGCGGCAGGCAGCGCCATCGGCAACAGCATGGCTGATGACGACCACCACCACGGCAGCCACAACTCCGGCAAGAAACACAAGCACAAGCATAAGCACAAGCACCACGACTGACCGCTCCAACCGCTCCCGCAGGCTGAAAACGCCCTCCTGTAGGAGCGGGCTTGTCCCGCGATGGGCTGCAGCGCAGCCCCGATCTACACAAGCTCCAGTTCCCCTCCGCCCCTCCCTCTATTAATGACTCCAGATCAAAGGTCATTAGCGCAATCGTGACTTAATCCCACCCCCTGCCCCCGCCATACTGCGCACCTACCTAATTCGCAACGCTCGAAGGAGCCTATGCAATGAAACCCGGACACGTCCTGCTAGCCTTGGCCATCGGCGCCTTCGGCATCGGCACCACCGAATTCACTCCCATGGGCCTGCTGCCCGTCATCGCCGAAGGGGTGGATGTCAGCATCCCCAGCGCCGGCATGCTGGTCACCGCCTACGCCGTCGGCGTGATGGTCGGTGCACCGATCATGACCTTGCTGTTCAGCCGCTTCGGCAAGCGCGGCGCGCTGATCGCGCTGATGGCCATCTTCACCCTGGGCAACCTGCTCTCGGCCCTCTCGCCAGGCTATGGCACTCTGCTCGCCTCGCGCCTGATCACCAGCCTCAACCACGGCGCCTTCTTCGGCCTGGGTGCGGTGGTGGCCGCAAGCGTGGTACCTCGCGAAAAACAGGCCAGCGCCATCGCCACCATGTTCATGGGCCTGACCATCGCCAATATCGGCGGCGTGCCCGCCGCCACCTGGATCGGCCAGCAGGTCGGCTGGCGCCTGGCCTTCGCCGGTACCGCAGTGCTCGGCATCCTGGCCATGGCCGCGCTGTGGTATGCCCTGCCCAAGGGTGAACGCGGCAGCGTGCCCCATGTACGCCGGGAACTGGCCGTGATCGCCCGGCCGAACGTCCTGCTGGCCATGGCCACTACCGTGCTCGGTGCCGGCGCCATGTTCACCCTGTATACCTACGTGGCCCCGGTGCTCGCCGAATTGACCGGTGCTTCGGACAGCTTCGTCACCCTGGGCCTGGTGCTGATCGGTGTCGGCTTCACCCTGGGCAACAGCCTGGGCGGGCGCCTGGCCGACTGGTCGCTGGACGGCTCGGCGCGTATCTTCCTCGGCGTGCTGGCCCTGATCATGGTGCTGATGCCGCTGGTGCTCGGCACCCACGTCGGCGCCGCCCTGGCCCTGCTGGTATGGGGTGTGTTCACCTTCGCCGTGGTACCGCCCCTGCAGATGCGCGTGATGATCGCTGCCGCCGAAGCCCCGGGCCTGGCCTCCTCGATCAACGTGGGTGCCTTCAACCTCGGCAACGCCGTGGGCGCGGCACTGGGTGGTGGGGTCATCAGCCTGAACCTCGGCTACGCCGCGGTGCCGGTCGCCGGTGGCTTGCTGGCTGCGGGTGGCCTGCTGCTGGTCTGGCTCGGAGGGCGCAACAAAGTCGCCGCCAAGACGGTCGGCGAGACGCTTTGAAGACAAGGCACGATGGCGAGGCTTCGCGCGCCATCGTGCCTTTCAGTGTCTGTCAGTTAATGACGCGGGGCGCTGCACGCTCATCGCCGGCAAGCCGGCTCCCACAAGTAACACGCCAGCCTCGAGAACGGCACTGTCACAGTGGGAGCCGGCTTGCCGGCGATGGGCTGCGAAGCAGCCCCACGTGCAGCCGATAAGGCTTACCGGCATTAGGACATCCCCCTTTTCGATCACCCACCCAGCGCTTTACACCGACCTCGAGCCACTCTGTGCCGGGTCGCGCACGTAGCGGGCAATGACATAGCAACTGGCAATCAGCACCGGCACGATCGCCAACATGCCCATGTAGGTCTGCCCCGTGAGGTCGTTGATGAAACCCACCATGGCCGGCGCGATCATCCCGCTCAGTTGCCCCACGGAATTGACCGCCGCCACGGCACTGGCGATGGCGATTTCGGAGAACGTCGATTGCGGCAGGCACCAGAAGATCGGTATCGCGATGAACGACCCGGCAGTGGCAAGCACCAACGCAGTCATCAGCATCACGGGGTTGTCGAAGAACCAGCAGGCCAGGATATAGCCAACCGTCGAGGCGAGCATGCACAGCAGCAGGTAGGTCTTGCGGTCTCCCGTGCGATCGGAGCGGCGTGTCATCCAGACCATTCCCACACATGCGACAGCGTAGGGCAAGGCCGTCAGCACGCCCACATAGAACATGTCCTTGACGCCCGACTGGGCGATCAGGTGTGGCATCCAGAAGTTAAGGCCATAGCTGGCCATCTTGATGCCGAAATAGACGAACGCGAACACAGCCACCTCGCGCGTCACCAGCACCCGCCAAAACGAAGCGTGGCTTGCAGGCACGTTCTCGCGCCCGACGCCCACGTTCTTCTCCAGCAGATCCTTTTCATCCTGGGAAAGCCATTTGGCGGACTGGATGTCGCGGTCCAGTTTCCAGAGGACGACAAGCCCCATCAAGCAGCACGGCAGGCCCGAGAGCACGAACAGCCAATGCCAACCCGCCAAGCCGAGGAAACCGTCCATGCCATTGAGCACAAGCCCAGCGAGTGGCGCACCAATGGCGCCCGACAGGGGAATGGCGAGAAACCAGATACCGTTGATACTGGCCAGCTGCTTCTTCGGGAACCAGCATGCCATGTAGAAAAGAATGGCCGGTCCAAACCCCGCCTCCATGACCCCGATGAGAAAGCGTAGGAAATACAAGGTGTATTGCGAGTAGGCGAACACCAGTGCAGCCGTCGCCAGCCCCCAGGAGATCATGATGCGACAGATCCACGCGGGCGCACCGTACTTTCTCAAGCCAAGGCCACTGGGCACCTCGAACAATACGTAACCGACGAAGAACATGCTTGCGGCCAGGCCATAGGCCGTATCGCTCAGGCCCAGTTCAGCTTGCATCTGCGCCTTGGCGAAGCTGATGTTGATCCTGTCGAAATAGGAAAAAAGGAAGCAGATGATCGCTAGCGGGACGATACGCCAAGCCACACGACGGTAGAGCAGCAACTCTTTGAGCTGATCCTCGTTCGAGGCTTGGTTGGCCGAAGCATTGGTAACGGTGACCATTGGTTTCTCCGGTTCTTCTAGTTGTTGGAGATGAGAAGGCAATACGCCCTCCTTTCCTTGCATGATGTAAGGGAACGTACTGAACGTTGGCAGTACCATCAGCTCATCGGGGCACGCTCAGGTTTTGCGGCGCATCGCGTTTGTCCACCATCCTGCAAAGCCCCGCCGCCCGCAGCCGCTCGATCCGGGCAGCGTCATAGCCGAGGCCTTGCAGAACTTCTGCGGTATGCTCGCCCACGCGCGCCAAGGGTAGACGTGGCCCGAAACGCCCCCCATCGAAGCTCAATGGCAACAACGGCACCACGGTCTGGGCACCGTCATCCAGCTGCAAGGGCGCCAATCCACCGCTTGCCTTCAGGTGAGGATCATCGAACAGCTCTTCAGGCCGGCGAATCGCTGCGAATGGAATGCCGTTACGCTCCAGTTCGACAGCCAGTGCCTTCGCATCCAAGGTGGCGAAGACCTCGGCAAGATGGGCCAGCAAGCGGGGGCGCTGCTCCACGCGCGCCGTATTGCTCGCCAGGCTGGGGTCGCCTAGCAGCGCCTCCTGCCCCAGGACCCTGCACAGGGCTGACCATTGTCCGTCGCCGGTCGCCGCAACGAACATCTGTTCACCGCCTGCGAAGCTGAAAACGTCGTAGATCGACCATGCACTGATCCTGCTGGGCATCGGCGCCGGGGCGTGTCCGGTCACGGCGTACTGTTGCATGTGCTGGGCACTGAGCAGTACGCAGTTCTCGAACAGGGCGCTGTGGATCTCCTTGCCTCTTCCCGTTCGGCTGCGCTCGTGCAAGGCCGCCAATACACCGATCGCACCGAACATGCCGCCCATGATGTCGTTCACCGAGCTTCCCGCTCGCAATGGCTGCCCCACAGGGCCTGTCATGTAGGCGAGACCGCCCATCATCTGCACGACTTCATCCAAGGCCAGGCGATTCTCGTAAGGCCCCTTCAGGAAACCCTTGTGGGAGACGTATATCAGCTCGGCATTGCGTGCGCGGAGTGTGTCATGGTCCAGCCCGAGCTGCCCCATGCGCCCAGGCTTGAAGTTCTCGATGAATACGTCGGCGGTGTCGACCAGGGCAAGGACCGCCTCTCGGCCGGCCTCGCTGTCCAGGTCGACGGCAAGGCTTTTCTTGTTGCGGTTGAATATCCTGAAAAAACCCGCGCCGGCCCCGGGAAGGTGCCGCGTACTGTCCCCTTTGACCGGCTCTACCTTGATCACCTCAGCGCCCAGGTCGGCCAATACCATGCCACAGGCAGGCCCCATCACCATGTGGGACAGCTCGATGACACGGATCCCCTCAAGCGGTAGCGTTGACATGCGATGGACTCCGTTACAAACATTCATGCCCTAGTGGAATCAAACAAGGCTTTGAACCTGTCTGGGCAGGCCAGCGCGAGCGATATGGCCATACAACTGTTCGCCAGGCAGCGCTGACTGCACGAGCGCCCGACACACCAGCAACCGTTCGATATCGATACCGGTGCGCACCCCCATGCCCTGGAGCATGAACACCAGGTCTTCGGTGACTGCATTGCCCGAAACGCCAGGGGCGAATGGGCATCCGCCGATACCGCCCAGCGACGCATCCAGCTCTGCGATACCGTGCTGCACGGCGACCAAGGCGTTGGCCAGGGCCAGCCCGCGGGTATCGTGAAAATGGGCCGACTGCAGCTTGTCGCCCGCGATGGCCCGCACCGCCTGCAGGGTCTGTGCGACTTGGCCGGGCGTGGCATAGCCGGTGGTATCGGCCAGGGAGACGGCGTCACAACCGGCGAGCAGGACCTTTGAGGTCAATGCCAGCAGGTCGTCGAGGGGGACATGGCCTTGCAGGGTGCAGCCGAACGCCGTCGACATGCCGGCGATCATCGTCACCGGGTGCCCGGCCTGGTCGCGCAACTCGCACATGCGGGCGAACGTCTCCACCATGTGCTCAGGGGTGCAACGCACGTTCGCCTGACTGTGGGCCGCACTGACGGACACCGGCACCATGATGCGATGAGCACCCGAGGCAAGCGCGTCCTGAGCGCCGCGCAGGTTCGGCGCCAGCACAGTGACCGTAAGGTCCGGGAACGTCAGGGCATGGGCCACCACTTCAGCGGCATCGGCCATTTGCGGCAACAGCTTCGCCGGAACGAACGACGCGACCTCCATGTACCGCACACCCGCCTCGTAGGCCGTGTCGATCCATTTTCGCTTCGCTACGGTGGGCATGATGCTGCGAAGGCTCTGCAGCCCGTCGCGCATACCGACTTCGTTCAGCACCAGGGTGTTCATGCGGCTACCCGGAAAGAGGAATTGCCGCCAGCCTAAGTAGCCCGGGAGATGCCGAAAAGACGTTTTTGACGGGGCCAACCATCTGCGTTGGAGATGGATAAACCCTATGCGCAGGCCGGTGCGGCCAGCAGATGGTCAAGCAGGCGTTTGGCCGCGAGCGAGAGGCTGGCGCTATCCCGGACACAGATCACGAATTGGCCACGCACCCAATCATCGGTCAGAGGAATGACCCGCAGCCCGAACAATTCGACATAACGCGCCACCGCCTCCTGCGGAAAGATGGCCAGCACCATGCCTGCTTCCACCAGGCGAAGGGCCGCATCGAAGGACGAGACGCACGTCCGGTACTGCAAGTCCTTGCCCGCGGCACGGGCCAGTTTCTGCATCTGGGTGCCGAGGGTGGAAAAAGCGGAAATGTTGAGGTGATGAAAATCCAGTGTTTCCACGAAGCTGATGCTTTCGCGCCCGGCCAGGGGATGGCGGGTGTTGACCACCACCGAAAGATGGTCGGTACGGTACGGATGAAACTCAAGGTCCCCTTCAGCCATGGATTGGCGACAAATACCGATGTCGGCATGCCCTTCCTCGATACCGCGTACCACATCCGAGCTGAAGCGTTCCTCGACATCGACCTGGATATGCTCGTTCTCGGCCAGAAAGCGGGCAAGCTCCTCGGGAAGGAACTCCATGAGCGATGACACATTGGCCAGCACCCGCACATGTCCGCGAGCGCCCTCGGCATATTCGCTCAACTCGCCCTGCAGGCGCTCGATGTCGCGCATGAACTTGCGCGCATGGCGGAGCAAGGCCTGCCCTGCCGGCGTTGGCGCCACGCCTTTCTTGCTGCGTACCAACAGCGCGGTGGCAAAGGCCGACTCGATGTCCGAGATGCGCTTGCTCACCGCTGAAGGCGCAATGAACTCACGCGTTGCCGCCGCAGCGATACTGCCTTCTTCGCACGCGGCGATGAAGAGCCTCAACGATACCGGATCAAACTGCCACATGGTCTTCCCGCTCCAGGTTCATGCCATCAGGATATCGATGAGCAGCCGGGCGGGGCTGCTCAATTCGACACCTCGTCGGGTAACCACTTCGTAAGGCTCACTGCGTGACATCAGCTGCAACGGCAGACGCACCAGCATGCCATGGTCCACGGCCACCTTGGCCACATCCCACGGCATGACGGCGAGCAGACCGGGATCCTGCCTCAGCATCGACAAGGTCGTGAAGGTCGAGGAGGTTTCGATGGGGTACTGCGGGAAGCTCAACCCGGCCTCGCGAAACTCACGCTCGAGTGTCAGGCGCAAGGGCATGTTCACAGGAAACACCACCCAGCGCGAGTCGGTCAGTTGCGACAAGTTCAGCGATTGGCTGCCGGCCAGAGGATGCGCCGGGTTGGCTACCAGCACGAGTTGTTCCTGGTGCTTGACCCGGCTTTCATACGCCGCCGGGCGGCGGCTGACGCTGGTCCGGCAGATCACCACGTCCAGCCGGCCCTGGTCGAGCAGGCTGAGCAAACGGTCGCTGGTGTCCTCGACGACGGTGACCGACAGGTCTGGCTGAGCCTCGCGCAAGCTCGCCAGCCCCTCCACCATCATCGGCACCGCGCCCATGATGGTGCCTACCGAGAGGCGCCCGCCGTGCCCCTGGAGGATCCCCAGCATCTCTTCGCGCAGGTGGGCAAGGTCGGTGTTGATCAAGCGTGCGTAGCGCACCACGCAACGCCCCAAATCATTGGCCTCCAGCCCCTTGCTGGTACGGTCGAACAGCACCGCGCCGAGCGTCGACTCGATCTCGTTGAGCGCCTTGGTCGCTCCAGGCTGGGTAATGGACATCGCCTCGGCCGCTTTGTGGATCGAGCCGAGTTCATCGAGGCTGATCAGCAAACGTAACTGACGGAGCCGAAGGCGCGAAGCCATGGAAGTCAAGGATGGAAGCATAGGGGATCACTAAAAGTTATCGCGATGTCAGCAGCTCTCATTAGGCAGCATCGACTGGGAGAAATAAAGTGGCCGCCACTTGATCCTTACAAGAACAACCAGGAGCCAGCATGCGTCTGATCCAATTCGAAACCGTCCATGCCCAGCGCCATGTCGGCGTGGTGGAAGGCGACGTGATCCAGGTCGTGAGCAATACCACCCACATGCGCGAACTGGCCCTGGCGGCCATTGGCAACCAGCGCAGCCTGAGCGCGGAAGTCATCGCACGAGGCCTGCACAGCTACGATGAGCGCTACGCCCAGCTTCTGGAGGCGTGCCGGGTATTGCCACCGCTGGACCACGAAGACCCCGCCCATTGCCTGGTCAGCGGCACCGGCCTGACTCATCTGGGCAGCGCCTCGACACGCGACAAGATGCATCAGCAGAAAATCGACGATGCCGCCGCCCTGACCGACACAGCACGCATCTTCCAATGGGGCATCGAAGGGGGGCGCCCTACCCCTGGCACCGTCGGCGTACAGCCTGAATGGTTCTACAAGGGTGACGGTTCGATCGTCGTGCGCCCAGGCCAGGCCTTCCAGAGCCCGCCCTTTGCCGAAGATGCAGGCGAGGAGCCTGAGCTGGCCGGGCTCTATGTCATCGGCGCTGATGGCCGACCCTACCGGTTGGGCTTCGCCATCGGCAACGAGTTTTCCGACCACGTGATGGAACGGCGCAACTACCTGTACCTGGCTCACTCCAAACTGCGCAACTGCTCGTTCGGCCCGGAGCTGCGCATCGGTGAGCTGCCCCGCCACCTGAATGGCGTCAGCCGGATCCGCCGAGGCGATGACGTCATCTGGGAAAAGGCGTTCCTCAGTGGCGAGGACAACATGTGCCACTCCCTGGAAAACCTGGAGTATCACCACTTCAAGTATGCGCAGTTCCTGCGCCCTGGCGATGTCCACATTCACTTCTTCGGCACCGCGACCCTGTCGTTCGCCGACCAGGTCAGGACGGCCGCCGGCGATGTCTTCGAAATCAGCCTGCCGGAATTCGGCGCCCCGCTGCGCAACGGCATTGCCCTGGCGCCAGCGACCTTCGCACCCGGAGAGGTGACGTCGCTCTGACCCGACGGCGGTGCATGGCCGCGCCGCCCCGGCATTTCATAACAACCATAAAAGAGAGATGAGCATGAAGAACAGCCCTAGCACAGCGGCCTCCACATCGGCCGTGGCCTGTGCCGACAGCACCCGCCCGACCAGCGTACGCTGGCGGATCTTCCTGATCCTGCTGTTGCTGGCCGCCATCAACTACATCGACCGAGCCTCGCTGTCGGTAGCCCTGCCGTTGATTTCAGCCGAGTTCGAACTGACCCCGGCGCTGGAAGGCCTGATACTCAGCGCCTTCTTCTGGTCGTACGCCTTGATGCAGATCCCCAGCGGCATGCTGCTGGACCGTTTCCAGGTGCGCAACATCATCGGCGTGGCCACGGTCGGCTGGGGAGCCTTCCAGGCGCTGGGCGGCTTTGCCCATCACTGGATCACCCTGCTGATCACCCGAGTCGGCCTGGGCGTGGCCGAGTCGCCGATCATGCCGGCAGGCGCCAAGCTCAACGGCGCCTGGCTGACGCCGAACGAACGCGGTCGCGGGGCGACCTTGGTCGATGGTGGTGCCCCGCTGGGCACGGCGCTCGGCGCGATCATCATCGCGGGCCTGATCACCTGGTTCGACTCCTGGCGCATCGCGTTCATCATCGCCGGCGTCGGCACCATCGTGGTCGGTATCTGGGCCTGGTGGTATATCCGCAACCACCCAAGCGAACACCCGCAGGTCAACGCGGCCGAGCTGTCCTACATCACCCAGGCCAACGAAGCCGCCAGCAAGCACAACGGCAACCGCAAGGCCGTGCTCAAGGAGCTGCTCAAGAGCCGCTCGGTACTGTGCATGTTCGCAGGATATGCCTGCTACAACAGCGTGTTCTATGGCTTGCTGACCTGGATGCCAAGCTACCTGCACAAGGCTCATGACCTGGACATCAAGGCCATGGGCGGCGCGACCTTCCTGATCTTCATGTGCGGTTTCGTCGGCGAGCTGGTCGGCGGCTGGATCGCCGACAAGTGGAAGACCAACGGCGGGCAACCCAACACCGTGATGCGCAGCATGTTCGCAGGCTCGGCAGCCGTGGCCGCCCTGTGCATCCTGCTGGTGGCCTATACCCCGGATGCCGCGAAGGTGATCGCCCTGCTCTGCGTCGCACTGTTCTTCATTCGCTGGTGCGGCATGTACTGGTGCCTGCCGGCCATCCTCGGCGGCAAGTCCAAAGCCGGCGTGCTGGGCGGCAGCATGAACTTCTGCGGCAACATGGTGGGTGTGCTGGTCCCGATCCTGATCGGCCTGATCGTGCAGTTCACCGGCTCCTACTTCCTGGCCCTGATCTTCTTCGTGGTCATGGCGTTCGGCCTGATGCTGTTCTCCGGCCTGATCGATTATCGCGAACGCGGCCTGGCCTGATGGCCGCGTCCCTTTGAGGTGAATGTCATGCAACTGATTACAAAGACAGGCAGTGAAAACGCTGCCAATGCGGTGATCCGACTCAACCCACTGGACGACGTGCTGATCGCTCGCCAGCCGCTGCCCAAGGGCCTGCACCTGGATGAAGGCGTACGGGTGCTCGAACCGATCCCCGCTGGCCACAAGGTGGCCGCCCGCGACCTCGAGGCCGGCCAGCCGCTGCGCCGCTACGGGCAGATCATCGGCTTCGCCAGCCAGGCCATCGAGGCCGGCCAACATGTGCACGTGCACAACCTGGCGATGGGCGACTTCGCCCGCGACTATGCCTTCGGCGTCGATGCCCGGGGCGTGCAGGCCCCCACCGAAGACACCTTCATGGGCATCGTACGCCCGGACGGCCGGGTCGCCACGCGCAACTACATCGGCATCCTGACCTCGGTGAACTGCTCGGCGACCGTGGCTCGCGCCATCGCCGATCATTTCCGCCGCGACATCCACCCCGAAGCCCTGGCGCCCTACCCCAACGTCGATGGCGTGGTCGCCCTGACCCATGGCGTCGGTTGCGCCGTCGACCCCACTGGCGAGGCGTTGGCCATGCTGCGCCGGACCCTGGGCGGATACGCCGTGCATGCCAACTTCGCCGCAGTGCTGCTGATCGGCCTGGGCTGCGAAACCAACCAGATCCCTGACCTGCTTGCCGCCCAGGGCCTGGAAAGTTGCAACACCCTGCGCACCTTCACCATCCAGGGCACCGGCGGCACGTCCAAGACCATCGCCAGCGGGATCGCCCAAGTCGAATCGCTGCTCGAAGAGGCCAACCGCGTCGAACGCCAGCCCGTCAGCGTGCGACACCTCACCGTAGGCCTGCAATGCGGTGGCTCGGATGGCTATTCGGGCATCACCGCCAATCCGGCCCTGGGCAATGCCGTGGACCGCCTGGTGGCCGCTGGCGGTACTGCAATCCTGTCGGAAACCCCGGAAATCTATGGCGCCGAGCACCTGCTGACGCGCCGTGCGGTGAGCCAGCACGTCGGCGAGAAACTGATCGCCCGCATCCAGTGGTGGGAGGCCTATTGCCAGCGCATGGGGGCCGAGCTGAACAACAACCCTTCTGCCGGCAACAAGGCCGGCGGCCTGACCACCATCCTGGAAAAGTCCCTTGGCGCCGTGGCCAAGGCCGGCTCCAGCGACCTGATGGACGTCTACGAGTATGCCGAGCCGGTGCGCGCCCACGGCCTGGTGTTCATGGACACCCCCGGCTACGACCCGATCTCGGCCACCGGCCAGGTTGCAGGTGGTGCCAACCTGATCGCCTTCACCACTGGACGTGGCTCGGCCTACGGCTGTGCGCCCTCCCCCTCGATCAAGCTGGCCACCAACACGCGCCTCTGGGAAACCCAGGAAGAAGACATGGATGTGAACTGCGGCGGTATTGCCGACGGCAGCATGACCATCGCAGAGCGTGGCGAGCATATCTATCAGCTGATGCTGCGCATTGCCTCGGGCGAACGCAGCAAAAGCGAGCAGCACGGCTATGGCCAGAACGAGTTCGTGCCGTGGCAGATCGGCGCCATCACCTGACCTTCTTGTTTACCCTTACAGGAGCCCTCCATGACCCGGATCCTCGGTCACAACTACATCGGCGGCCAACGCTCGGCCCAAGGCAGCATCCAGCTCCAGAGCCTGGACGCCACCACCGGCGAACCCTTGCCCGGCCTGTTCAGCCAAGCCACCGAAGCGGAGGCGGATGCGGCGGCCAAGGCGGCCGCCACGGCCTTCCCGAGCTATCGCAACCTGCCCGCGAGCAGACGTGCGGAGTTTTTGGACGCCATTGCCGACGAACTGGATGCCCTGGGTGACGACTTCATCGCCACCGTGTGTCGCGAAACGGCGCTGCCCAGCGCCCGCATCCTGGGGGAGCGCGGCCGGACCAGTGCGCAGATGCGCCTGTTCGCCAAGGTACTGCGCCGTGGCGACTTCCTTGGTGCACGTATCGACCACGCCCTGCCCGAGCGCCAGCCCGCGCCACGCCCGGACCTACGCCAATACCGTATTGGCGTCGGGCCGGTCGCCGTGTTCGGCGCCAGCAACTTCCCCTTGGCCTTCTCCACCGCCGGCGGCGACACCGCATCGGCCCTGGCCGCTGGCTGCCCGGTGGTGTTCAAGGCGCACAGCGGCCACATGGCCACCGCCGAGTGGGTGGCCGATGCCATCCTGCGCGCAGCCGAACGCACCACCATGCCGGCTGGTGTGTTCAACATGGTCTATGGCAGCGGTGTCGGTGAGTGGTTGGTCAAGCATCCAGCGATCCAGGCGGTTGGCTTCACCGGCTCGCTCAAAGGTGGCAGCGCCTTGTGCCGCATGGCCGCCGAGCGCCCACAGCCGATTCCCGTGTTCGCCGAGATGTCCAGCATCAACCCGGTGATCGTCCTGCCAGCTGCGCTGAAGGTTCGCGGCGAGGCGATTGCCCGGGAACTGAGCGCCTCGGTCACCCTCGGCTGTGGGCAGTTCTGCACCAATCCAGGCTTGGTCCTGGGCCTGCGTTCGCCTGCGTTCAGCGCCTTCATCGAGCAGCTCAAAGCCCAGATGGCCGACAAACCGGCCCAGACCATGCTCAATGTCGGCACCCTGGCCAGCTACCGCCAAGCGCTGGAGCACCTGCACGCCCACCCAGGCATCCGCCACCTGGCAGGCGCGGCGCAGGGTGCGCAACACGCCGAGCCACAACTGTTCCAAGCCGACGTCAGCCTGCTGCTCGAAGGCGATGGCCTGTTGCAGGAAGAGGTTTTCGGCCCCGCGACCCTGGTGGTCGAGGTCCAAGACCAGGCCCAACTGGCCGATGCGGTCAAGGCCCTGCGCGGCCAGCTGACCGCCACCCTCATCGGCGAGCCCGCCGAACTGCTGGCTCACGGCTGGTTGAGTGAGCTGTTGCAGGAAAAGGTCGGCCGCCTGTTGCTCAACGGGTACCCGACCGGTGTGGAAGTCTGCGATGCCATGGTGCACGGCGGCCCCTATCCCGCCACTTCCGATGCCCGCGGCACCTCCGTGGGGACCTTGGCCATCGACCGGTTCCTGCGGCCGGTGTGCTTCCAGAACTACCCCGACGAACTGCTCCCCCCCGCGCTGCAGAATGCCAACCCACTGGGCCTGCTGCGATTGGTCGATGGGGAATACAGCCGAGAAGCCTTGGCCCGCTAGCCGGCGCCTTTCAGGCCCCTGCCGGCTTTCCCTGCCCGTCGCACGCTTGGCGGATAAACCGCTTCTGAGCAGGGGGAAAGCCGGCTGCCTCCAAGGGGCGGTGAGGGCTTAGTTCCAGCACCGTTCTATCAGCTCAGCTGTAGTGCGCTCATAGAGACTGGTCCACCTATGGCGGATGTACGTGCAGACACCCGACGCATGGATGCTGGCCTGATCGCACGGGAAATCCAGGCGCAGCTGATCGCTTTGCGCCTGTGGAATGCTGACATCGCCATGCCCGTCAGAGTCTCGCGCCTGCTGTGCGGCCTCACGAGCGGTCTGCTCGTCCAGCGCGGCATTCTGCAGCATCACGTTGATCGCACTCTGCTTGTCGAGCCCTTTACCGCGCAGGAACTCGACGTTGTTGGAGATAGGCTGCCTCAGGTAGCTGGAGCGGACCTCGGACAATGAAGGGTCCTGATAGGCTCGCAGCTGTGGCGCCAGGAAGCTGTAGTCGCCGCTGCAACTGGCTGATGAAGCCGCGGCAGGCACCGGGATGCCGTCGCTTGCTGCGACAGCAGCCATGGCAGCGCCTTCACCCGTCGCTGCGCTGGCCCCTGCTCTCAACTGATTGGCCAGGTTCAGTGCGGTCGTTGCTTCGGCGCTTCTGCCCTTCAGGTTGTAGGCCGCCGCCGTGACGTCCAGGCCGGCCGCAATGACTGGGGTGTAGTCCGTTTCGTGATTGAGCACCCCAGCATTGCCTCGCAGGCCCTGGATCTGCATCAGCAGCAGGCTTTGTTGCTCGCCGGACGGGGGAATCGAGGCCCCGCCTGCACGAATGGGCTGGGCCGCCATCTCCCGGACGATCCGGTTCACCGCCAGGCCGACCGCCTCTTGCGCCGCCTTTGAGGAGGACTTCGTTGCGTCCGGGCAGCCCTGGTGCCAGCGCCCCAGGTCGCCACGTGCCATCTGGAAGGCTTCGAAGCTGTGCTTCGGTGTGCCGCCCGCCATCAAAGTGAACAGCACTTTTACCGCCGCCATATTGGCACTCGGCCCGTCAGCGCTCCATTGAACATCCTCGAGTTGCGGCAATACCGCCAGATCGTACCCGGCCGCAGAACTGCCCAAAGGCTTCAGATCCACACGCCGATAAACCATGGAAAGCTTCTGGAATGACTGCGCATACAGCTCTGGATAGAGGCGGAAGGATACTTCACAGGCGCTTCCGGCAAATCCTTCAGCCGACTTGTCGATGGCAGTACCCAGCTGAGAGGGGTCGATGAATACCACAGCTTGTGCCTGGGACTTGGGCAAGGCGCTGACCTCGGAATCCCGGACAGCGGATTCGATACCGTAGGCCCCGGCAGGCTTCCAGCTGGAACAGCCGTGCAGAACAACGGTACCGGCAAGGAGTGCAGCATACAGGCAGGATCTTGCAAACGAATCCATGACTCAATCCTTTGGCGGTGGCGACGAGGACGGATTGGGCAAAAGTAGTGGCACATGGCCAATAACCAACAAGCGAATTAAAGAATCGGCGCCAACGGATAGCAAATGATTTCGTACATTTGCCGGAAGCATCATTAATCCAGCTTGCTGAAACGTTTCTCTAACTCTATAAAAAAGGCACAACTCCAACAAAAGGCTGCCGCCATGCCCGCTCTCAAACGCTTCGTTGCTTTCAGCGCCCTGTTCGCGACCTCCCAGGCCATGGCCTGGGACTACGTCCTGCTCGACACCGACAAACCCGCCCAGAACTGGAAGATCACCAGCCAGCAGCTTGGCATAAAAACCGACAAGCCCTTCAGCGTCACCCTGCGCACCTTGCACGGCGGTCGGCAGGAGGGTGTCAGCATCGTCGACATCGATAACGGCACGATGAAACTTTCGGTGGTGCCGACTCGCGGCATGAACGTCTTGCAGGCCTCGGTCGGTAATGTGCGCATGGGCTGGGACTCGCCGGTCAAGGAAGTGGTCAACCCCTCCTTCATCGAACTCAATGGGCGCAATGGCCTAGGCTGGCTGGAAGGTTTCAACGAGCTGGTCACCCGCTGCGGTTACGAGTGGGTCGGCCACCCCGGCATCGACAATGGCGAACTGCTGACCCTGCACGGTCGGGCCGCCAACATTCCTGCGAACAACGTCACCCTGCACATCGATGAGAAGCCACCGTACGCCATCACCTTGCGTGGCGAACTGAAAGAGCAGGCATTCAAGAAGGTCGACTTCTCCATCGCGACCGAAGTGGTTACCGAACCCGGCAGCGTGGTGTTCACCCTCAACGACACCCTCACCAACAACGGCGATTATCCGAAGGAATACCAGGCGCTGTATCACAGTAACTTCAGCACCCCATTCCTGGAGCAGGGCGCTCGTTTCGCCGCGCCGGTGAAACAGGTGTCGCCGTTCAACGACAAGGCCAGGGGCGACCTGCCCGACTGGCAAACCTACCGCGCCCCCACCAAGGACTATGACGAAACGGTCTATAACGTGGTGCCGTATGCCGATGCCAGGGGCGATACATTGGCCGTGTTGCATAACAAGGCCGGCACCCTGGGCGTCTCGGTCGGTTTCAACACTCGGACACTGCCTGTGTTTTCCTTGTGGAAGAATACCGATACCCAAGGCCAGGGTTATGTCACGGGATTGGAGCCAGGAACGAGTTTTTCCTATAACCGCCGTTACCAGCGGCCACTGAACCTGGTGCCGACAATCGGACCGAAGCAACGCCGGCAGTTCCACATCAGCTACAGCCTATTGGCAGACAAAACGGCTGTGGACCAGGCCTTGAAACGGGTGAGCGAGATCCAGGGTGGGCGCGAAACCGAGGTGCGGCAGACGCCGTTGGTTGACCTGACCAAGGGGTAACGCCGACCAGGCAAGTCGGAAAAGGGCGCGCTGAAGGTAGTGAGGGGGCAGCCAACACCTGTCGCCCCCGACACCGCATGTGTGTCTGTTCAGACGACACGCGAAACAGGGGCGTTCCGTCGAGCTGCCCCAGCCTATCGACGAGGGCCAGTGTTGCGCGATGCGCACAGGTTCATTGCGGCACGTTCGTCTACCGACGGAACGGCTGCACACATAGGCTTGTCGCTGACTTCCAACCCAATCCGGAGACCTCACCAATGTCTGCGAGCAGCCCTGAGATAACCGCTTCACCGTCGGTGGATGCCGATACGTCGCCCACCCTGTCCAAGGCGTTGGTCCTGTTCCTGGCGTTCTGTTGTGGAGCCGTCGTCGCGAACCTGTACTACGCCCAACCCATCGTTGAACTGATCGCCCCCAGCATCGGGCTTGCCCCCGAATATGCCAGCCTGATTGTGGCCTTGACCCAATTGGGCTATGCCGCCGGTCTGCTTCTGCTGGTGCCATTGGCTGACCTGATGGAGAACAAGCGCCTGGTCACCGGCCTTACACTGGTCGTCGCCGCCTGCCTGGCCACAGCAGGTCTGGTGGGCTCGCCTTCGCTGTTCCTGGCCGCGTCGCTTCTGATCGGCCTGACCTCGGTGGCGGTACAGATCTTGGTGCCCCTGGCTGCGCATATGGCGCCGGAAAGCAGCCGGGGTCGGGTCGTGGGGAACATCATGAGCGGCTTGTTGCTCGGTATCCTGCTCGCACGCCCGGTTTCGAGCCTGGTGTCGGAGTACTTCGGCTGGCGAGGCGTATTCTACAGCGCCGCCATGCTGATGGTGGTCATTGCCGCCCTGGTCGCGATGCTGTTGCCCGAACGTGTGCCAAACCACCACACCACCTACGGCCGCCTGATCGGCTCGGTATTCGTCCTGGCCAGGCGATACGCCGTATTGCGTGAGCGCTCGTTGTACCAGGGGCTGTTGTTCGCCAGCTTCAGCTTCTTCTGGACCATCGTGCCCATCGAGCTGATCCGCCATTACGGCTTCAGTCAGAAGGGTGTGGCTGTGTTTGCCCTGGTCGGTACAGTCGGCGCGATCGCGGCGCCCATTGCCGGGCGTCTTGCCGATGCCGGTCATGGCCGTACAAGCACCTTGGTCGCCTTGCTGCTGGCTCCGCTCTCGCTGCTGGTCGCTGGCATCCCGGGGCTTGGCTATTTGGGCCTGGTGGTTGCGGCTGTCGCCCTGGATTTTGCCGTGCAGCTGAACATGGTGCTGGGGCAGCGCGAGGTCTATGCGCTCGATCCACACAGCCGGGCACGTCTCAACGCCGTGTTCATGACCAGTATCTTCGTCGGCGGAGCCTTGGGTTCGGTGTTGGCAAGCCCACTCTACGAACGCTTCGGATGGTCGCCCACGCTCTACGCAGCGGCTGCGATCCCGGGCCTGGCGCTGGTGATCTTCCTCGCCCGGCATGAGCGTTAGCCCTCACGCATGACTATCGCCTCTGCTGTCGATATCCTCCAACGCTGTGCGCAGTCGCGCTACAGCCCGCGGATCCCCTTCGACAGAGTTGCACCTATGGATAAATTTCTCGCGCTGAGCATGTTCGTCGAAACGGTGCGTTGCGGTAGCTACGCTGCCGCGGCGCGAAAGCTTGGCGTGGCGACCTCGTCGGTCACACGGCAGGTTGCGGCCCTGGAAGCTGCGCTGGGCGCCACGCTGCTGACCCGCAGCACGCGGCGAAACAGCCCGACCGACCTGGGCCAGGCCTATTTCGACAACGCCGTGGCCATCCTCGACGCGCTGGCCGCTGCAGACAGCATGGTGACCGACCGTGGGCCGCAAGCCAAAGGCAAGCTCAGGGTCAGCGTGCCCGTGGAGTTCGGCCGCCGCCTGATTTCGCCTCACCTGGCCCAGCTGCTCGCATGCCATCCGCAATTGGAGGTGACCCTGAGCCTCAGCGATGAACGGGTCGATCTCTACAAGGATCGCATCGACCTGAGCGTGCGCCTGGGGTCGAGCGTTTCCAGCGAGGAGGTCATCTGCACCACCCTTGGCCACTTCCAGCGATGGCTGGTGGCGAGCCCTGGCTACCTGGAGCAGCACGGAACACCTGCCCACCCGAGCGAGCTGACCCGCCACGCGTGCCTACGGTTCGACTACGGCCGGCCTCTGCGGGCCTGGCATTTCCAGATCGCCGACGAAACGGTGCTGGTCGCGGTGCAAGGGCGGATGCAAAGCAACAATGCCGATGTCCTGCGCCAGGCAGCCGTGGATGGCCAGGGCATCGCGCTGTTGGCCGACTGGCTGGTTGCCGACGACGTGCGCAACGGTCGACTGGTCCGATTGCTGCCTCGGTTCGAGGTGAACCCGACGTCGGTTGATGCATCGATCAATCTCATATACCTGCCGATCAATCGGGAATCGACCCGAGTCAAGGTGTTTGCCCACTTCATGAAAACGCTGCTGGGCACTGCCTGATGCTGCATCGATGGCATGACGCAGCCAGCCAATCCACCGGCGGCTGATGACGAACCAGGCAAGCTCGAGCTTCAACGCCAATTTGCCCGATCCCGCACCGGACACTGCGCCCGGTGCAGGTTCAGCGCGGTATTGATGATGCCGATATGGCTGAACGCCTGAGGGAAATTGCCAAGCATGCGCTTGCCCACCGGGTCGTACTGCTCCGCCAGCAAGCCGACGTCGTTGCACAGCGCCGCCAACCGCTCATACAGCGCCCGCGCCTCTTCCTGGCGGCCGAGCAACACGTACACATCCGCCAGCCAGAACGAGCACACCAGGAACGTTCCCTCCCCCGGTGTCAGACCGTCACTGCAGCGGTCGCTGTCGTAGCGCAGCAGCAAGCCGTTGCGCAGCAGGCGTTTTTCGATTTCCGCCAGCGTGCACAGGAACCGGGGATCCTCCGCCGGCAGGAAACCGGTCAAGGCGATCTGCAGCAAGCTGGCGTCCACCTCCGCCGAGCCGTAGGCCTGCACGAAGCACTGGCGTTTGGCGTCGAGCCCTTGCTGGCAGACTTCGCGGTGAATCTCATCGGCTACTTGCCGGTAGTGCCGCCCGCGCTCGCGGTCCTCCTCGGTGGTTTCGGCAAGGCTCGCGGCGCGGTCGAAGGCCACCCAGGCCATGACCTTGGAATGCACGAAGTGCTGCCGCCCGCCACGCACTTCCCAGAGACCCTCGTCAGGCTCGCGCCAGATGCGCTCCAGGTACGGCAGGATCAGGCGGGCGATGGCGGAGCTGCGCGGGTGCCGGGGCAGGCCGCCACGAATGGCCTGGGTCATGGCGTCGGCAAGCTCGCCGTAGATATCCAATTGCAGCTGTTGGGCTGCGGCGTTGCCGATGCGAACGGGCCGGGACTGTTCGTAGCCACTGAGCCACGGCAGGGTGAATTCCGGCAGGTCGCGCTCACCGGCCAGGCCGTACATGATCTGCATCTGTTCCGGGTTGCCGGCCACCGAGCGTAGCAGCCATTCGCGCCAGGCCTGGGCTTCGTCGAAATAGCCGAGGTTCATCAGCGCCAGCAGGGTCATGGTGGCGTCGCGTAGCCAGCAGTAGCGGTAGTCCCAGTTGCGCTCGCCGCCGATGCGCTCAGGCAAGGAAGTGGTAGCAGCGGCGACCATGCCGCCGGTAGGGGCGTAGGTCAGGGCCTTGAGGGTCAGCAGGGAGCGGCGGACCAGGGGCGTCCAGGGGCCGACGTCGGGGCAGCGGGCGGCGAAGGCCTGCCATTGGGTATGGCTGTTTTCCAAGGCTTGGTCGACATCGAAGTCGGGCTGCGGGGGCAGGTGCGAAAGCTGATGGCGCAGGCTGAACACCTGGCGTTGGCCGGCATGGACGCGGAAGCGGCAAACGCTGTGGTGGTCGTGGGAATGGACGGGTTCGGTGCTGCGCAGGATGAGGCGGTCTGGGCCGGCGACGGCACTCAGGGTCAGGGGGTCGATCCTTTCCACCCAGGGCACGCTGCGGCCGTAGTCGAAACGCAGCACCAGGTCCATCTCGAAGCTGGTTTCGCCGGCAAGGCCTTCGACGATGCGGACCACGGCGCTGTGCTCGCCCAGCGGCATGAAATCCAGGACCCGGGCACGACCGCTGGCGGTGGTGTAGGTGGTTTCCAGGATCAGGGTGTCGTCGAGGTAGCGCCGGTGGGTGGTTTCCACCAAGTCGCAGGGGGCCAGGCGCCAGCGACCGTTCTCCTCGTTGCCCAGCAGCGCGGCGAAGACTGCCGGGGCATCGAAACGTGGCAGGCACAGCCAGTCCAGTGAGCCGTCGCGGCTGACCAGGGCGGCGCTGCGGCAGTTGCCCAACAGGGCGTAGTCTTCGATCGGGGCTGGCATGGGGACTCCTTTGTTGGACTGCGCATTCGGGGGCGCCATGCGCCCCGATCGCGGGACAAGCCCGCTCCTACAGGCCCGGCGCCCCGGGCTTGTCCCGCGATCGGGCCGGTAAGAGCAACGCATCAACCCAAGGTATGCCACTCCCGCTTGTCACGCGTAAGCAGCTCGTTGCCCGCTTCAGGGCCGTCTTCGCCGGCGGCGTATTCATGGACCTCGCCGCCGCTGGCCCAGGCATCCAGGAACGGCTGCACCGCGCGCCAACCGTTCTCGATGTTGTCGGCTCGCTGGAACAGGGTCTGGTCGCCCGTGAGGCAGTCGTAGATCAGCGTCTCGTACCCGGTCGCCGGGGTCATCTGGAAGAAGTCCTTGTAGGCGAAGCCCAGCTCGACATTCTCCATCACCAGCTCAGGGCCGGGGCGCTTGGCCTGCAGGTCGAACCACATGCCCTCGTTGGGCTGGATCTGGATCTTCAGGTAGTTGGGCTTGGGCCGCTCCAGCTCCGACTCGCGGAACTGGGCATAGGGCGCTGGCTTGAAGCAGATGGCGATTTCGGTGTCGCGCACGCTCATGCGCTTGCCGGTGCGCAGGTAGAACGGCACGCCGGCCCAGCGCCAGTTGTCGATCATCACCTTCAAGGCCACATAGGTTTCGGTGCGGCTGTCGGGGGCCACGTTTGGCTCCTGCCGGTAACCCGCCAGGCGCTTGCGGCCTTGCTTGCCGGCCACGTACTGGCCGCGCACGGAGTTCTTCAGGGCCATCTTCTGCGACCAGGGGCGGATGGCACCGATCACCTTGGCCTTCTCGCTGCGCACGGCATCGGCGGCGAATGCGGCCGGGGGCTCCATGGCGACCATCGCGAGCAACTGGAACAGGTGGTTGGGCACCATGTCGCGCAGGGCGCCGGTGTTGTCGTAGAAGGCACCGCGGGTCTCGACGCCGACGGTTTCGGCGGCGGTGATCTGGATATGGTCGATGTAGTGGTTGTTCCAGAACGACTCGAACAGGCCGTTGGAGAAGCGGCTGACCAGGATGTTCTGCACCGTCTCCTTGCCCAGGTAATGGTCGATCCGGTAGATCTGCCGCTCGGTCATCACACCCAGCAGGCAGGCGTTCAGGGCTTCGGCACTGGCCAGGTCGGTGCCGAAGGGCTTTTCCACCACCACCCGGCGAAAGCCGCCGCCGGACTCGTCCAGCAGGCCGGCATCGCCCAGGCGCTGCGCCACTTCGGGGAAGAAGCGCGGCGAAGTGGCCAGGTAGAAGATGGCATTGCCGTGGGCGGTCTTGTCGATGCGCCGGGCGATGGCTGCATAAGTGGCGGGGTCGAGGAAATCGCCGGTCTGGTAATCCAGGCGCTTGGCAAGGCGTGCCCAGCGCCTGTCATCCAGGCATTTATTGGCGCCTTCGCCTTTGTCACGCTCGGCCATGAAATCATGCAGGCGGTCGGCGAACGCCTGCGCGGTGGCCGGGTTGTGGTCAACGCCAACGATGCGCAGGTTGCGGTCCAGCAAGCCATCGCGGCTGAGGTTGTACAGCGCCGGCATCAGCAGACGCTTGACCAGGTCGCCGTTGGCGCCGAACAGGAACAAGGTGCACGGCGGCGCGGCGGGAATCTTCTGTGGCTTCATTTGCCTTTCTCGACGTGGCCGCCAAAGCCCAGGCGCATGGCCGAGAGGATCTTGTCGCCGTAGGTCCCTTGCTGCTGGCGGGAACGGAAGCGGGCGAACAGCGCGCTGGACAGCACTGGCACCGGCACGGCCTGTTCGACGGCGGCGTCGATGGTCCAGCGGCCTTCCCCGCTGTCGGACACCGAGCCACTGAAGCGCGCCAGCTGCGGGTCGGCCACCAGAGCATCGGCGGTGAGGTCGAGCAGCCAGGAGGTGACCACGCTGCCACGGCGCCACACTTCGGCGATCTCGGCCACGTCGAGGTCGAAACGCTGGTCTTCGGGCAGTTCCGGGCCGCCTTTGCTGCGCAGCAGGTCGAAGCCTTCGGCGTAGGCCTGCATCAGGCCGTATTCGATGCCGTTGTGCACCATCTTCACGTAGTGCCCGGCGCCAGCGGGGCCTGCGTGAATATAGCCATGCTCGGCGCGGCCATGCTCGCCTTCACGGCCCTGGGTCCGAGGGATGTCGCCCACGCCAGGGGCCAGGGCCTTGAACAGCGGCTCCAGGCGCTCGAATACGGCTTTCTCGCCGCCGATCATCATGCAGTAGCCACGCTCCAGGCCCCACACGCCACCGGAGGTGCCGACGTCGAGGTAGTGCAGGCCGCGCTTGGCCAGTTCGCTGGCGCGGCGCATGTCGTCCTTGTAGAAGGTGTTGCCGCCATCGATGATCGCATCGCCCGGCTCCAGCAGTTCGGCCAGCTGGGCGATGGTCTGCTCGGTGGGCTCGCCGGCCGGCAGCATCACCCATACGGCACGCGGGGCCTTGAGCTTTTGTACCAGGGCACCCAGGTCGTGGGCCCCTTGGGCGCCCTCGCCCTCCAATGCCACGACCGCATCGCGGTTACGGTCATGCACCACGGTCCGGTGCCCTGCGAGCATCAGCCTTCTCGCGATATTGCCGCCCATGCGGCCCAGCCCGACGATTCCCAGTTGCATGTGCCGAAGCTCCCCTTGGTAAATGGATGACAACGCGGTTCAGGTGTTCAGATTAGTCCAGCACTCCGCTCGAGGGTTCACCGACGAACGGGGCGACAACGATAAACAAAAAAGTTCCCAAGGCCAGGAAAAGAATTCAGAATGCCCGCCGCACGAGCGTCTACCCTTGTAAGGAACACTCGTCGATAGGGAGTCGTGTTCAACCCAGAACGGTGTGTTGCCAGTACCGGCACATTCGCGGGCTCGCCCCGCTCCCCAAAAAAACGTCCAGAATTGCGAGGTGTTTACATGGGTACATTGATGCCTGCTACTCCAACCCAGACCCTCTATGTCACCGTGCGCCGTGACGAACTGCGCCGCCTGAAAGATGAACGCGACCAACTGCGCCAGCAGGTCGCCCAGTTGAACCTGCTGCTTGAGCAGGCGCGCTGCGAAGACAAAGCCATCAGCCTCTGAGTCATCCCCTCCCTTGGCGTGGGGGCTTTTCGGGCTCCCACTTCTAGTACGACTCTTCCACCGTAACAGCTTCGGCGTTGGTGATATCCAGCGCCGCGCGGGCGGCGCTCGAACCCCCAGGCAACACCTCATCTATTCATATCCGGTAACAACCCGCCAACGTTTGCGCAGACCTACGGTCGTCACTGAAGTGACCAGCGGGTCACATTTGTAACGCAACCTCTCCTACACTCGGGATTCCGCCTGCCAAACCGTCTGGGTAACCGGATGGAAAAAAATCGAAACTTTCCAATAAAGCGGCAGGTCAGGAATTAAGTAGGCCAGAGCAACGGGACGACCCCAGCCTCGGCCCACCCACCCCAAACAGTCCAACTGCCTTCGGCTGGAATGCCGATTGCACGGTGTGCTTGCGCGCACGGCTCCGGGGCAAGGAACGCACTACGAAGACGTACGAACCAGAGAGAACCAACACGACATAACGCAAAGGGTGCCCAGCCACCCGACACAAGGGACGGAGAGAAGTATGATCAGTGCCGCTGTCGAGCCTCACGTAGACACATTCAACCCGGACAACCGCGAACCGCTTCTGCCGGACTTCGCCACGACAGCCAAGGCACCTGGTACCCAGCGGCGTCATAACCTGCACAAACGCAAGATCCTGTTCGTAACCTCAGAAATCGCCGACCTGGTCAAGACCGGTGGGCTTGGCGATGTGTCTTCGGCCCTACCACGGGCCCTCTCCCACCTGCATGACGTGCGCGTACTGATCCCTGGCTACCGCCAGGTGGTGGAAAGCGACAACCCCATCCATATCGTCGGCGAACTCGGCGGCCATGCGGCCCTGCCGCCGTGCAAGATCGGGCGCATGGACCTGCCCGATGGCCTGGTCATCTATGTATTGCTCTGCCCCGAGCTGTACCAGCGCGACGGCACGCCCTATGGCGCCAACAATGGCCGTGACTGGCCCGACAACCACATCCGCTTCGCCCGCCTGGGCCTGGCCGCCGCGGAAATCGCCGCCGGCGAAGGCATGATCCACTGGCGCCCCGACCTGGTGCACGCCCACGATTGGCCAGCAGGCCTGGCACCGGCCTACATGCACTGGCGCGGCCTGAACACCCCGACCCTGTTCACCATTCACAACCTGGCCTACCAGGGCGTGTTCAGCCGCGGCTGCTGCCCGGAACTGGCCATTCCCGACCATGCCTTGCAACAGGAAGGCATGGAGTTCTACGGCAAGCTGTCGTTCCTCAAGGCGGGCCTGGCCTACTCCAGCCATATCACCACGGTGAGTGCCACCTACGCCCGTGAGATCACCACCCCGGCATTCGGCTGCGGGCTGGACGGTTTCCTGGCCAGCAAGGCCCAGCAAGGCCTGCTAGGCGGCATCCCCAACGGTATCGACGAGAGCTGGGACTCGGCCACCGACAAGCATCTGGAGCACAACTTCAGCCTCAACGACTGGGACGGCAAGGCGCGCAATGCACAACAAGTGCGCGAGCTGTTCCAACTTGAGGCATCCGAAGGGCCGTTGTTCGCCGTGGTCTCGCGCCTGGTCTACCAGAAAGGCCTGGACCTGACCTTGGGCGTGGCCGACTACATCGTCAGCCAAGGAGGCCAGATCGCGATCATCGGCCGTGGCGAACCGGAAGAAGAACAAGCCATGCGCGAGCTGGCCCTGCGCTACCCGGGCCGTGTGGGCGTACGCATCGGTTTCAACGAAACCGACGCCCGGCGCATGTTCGCTGGCAGCGACTTCCTGCTCATGCCGTCGCGCTACGAGCCGTGCGGCCTGAGCCAGATGTATGCGCAGCGCTTCGGCTCGCTGCCGGTGGCGCGCAACACCGGCGGCCTGGCGGACACCATCGAGAATGGCGTCACGGGCTTCTTGTTCGACGAGTCCACGGTGGACAGCTACCGCGAGGCGCTGGCCCGGGCCTTCTATGTATATGCCAAGAAGGACCTGCTCAACGCCATGCGCTGCCTGGCCATGACCCAGCCGTTCAACTGGTGCCAGGCGGTGGAACCCTACGCCCGGCTGTACGAGGAGCTGGTCTGCCAGGCCCACGTCGGCCACTACTGAGCGGGGGCACCGAAGATGCACAGGCATGGCGCACACTTGCTGGACGCCACGTCGGCGCGCTTCGCCCTCTGGGCGCCGGATGCGCGCAGCGTGAGCTTGCAGCTGGAACGACAACCGGCGATCGAGCTGCTGCCGGAGGGGGATGGCTGGTTCACCGGCCTGGCCCCCTGCCAGGCAGGCAGCCGCTATCGCTATCGAATCGACGACCGACTGGAAGTAGCCGACCCGGCGTCGCGCTACCAACCCGAAGGGGTCCATGGGCCCAGCCAGGTGGTGGACGTGGCCAGCTACCCCTGGCAACACCCTTGGCAGGGGCGCCCCTGGCACGAGGCGGTGATCCAGGAGCTGCATGTCGGCCTGCTCGGCGGCTACGCCGGCGTCGCCCGACAACTGCCGCGCCTGGCCGAACTGGGCATCACGGCCATCGAGCTGATGCCTGTGGGGCAGTTCCCGGGCGAACGCAACTGGGGTTATGACGGCGTGCTGCCGTTCGCCCCGCAGCACACCTATGGCAGCCCGGCCGAACTGTGCGCGTTGATCGACCAGGCCCACGGCCTTGGCCTGATGGTGATCCTCGATGTGGTCTACAACCACTTCGGGCCCGACGGCAACTACCTGCATGAATATGCCAGCGGATTCTTCCGCGAGGACCGCTACACGCCCTGGGGCGCGGCCATCGATTTCCGCAGGCCCCAAGTGCGCGAATACTTCATCCAGAATGCATTGATGTGGCTGTGCGACTACCGCTTCGACGGCCTGCGGCTGGATGCGGTGCATGCCATCGACCAGCCCGATTTCCTGGTTGAGCTGGCGGCGCGTGTCCGGGCAGCGACAGGGGCCGACACCCGCCATACCTGGCTGGTCCTCGAGAATGAGCACAACCAAGCCTCGCTCCTGACGCACGGCTTTGACGCCCAGTGGAACGATGACGGCCACAACGCCCTGCACGTCCTGCTGACCGGCGAAACCGAAGGTTACTACGCCGACTACAAAGACCGCCCCATCGAACAGCTCGCCCGTGCCTTGAGCGAAGGCTTCGTGTTCCAGGGCCAGGCCAACCGTCATGGTACGCCCCGGGGCGAGCCCAGCACCCACCTGGCGCCCAGCGCTTTCGTGCTGTTCCTGCAGAACCACGACCAGGTCGGCAACCGCGCCCTGGGCGAGCGCCTCACCCGCTTGTGCCCACCCCAGGCCCTGCGCGCGGCCACTGGCCTGTTGCTGCTGGCGCCGATGATTCCGCTGCTGTTCATGGGCGACGAAGAAGGCAGTCGGCAACCGTTCCTGTTCTTCACCGACCACCACGACGAACTGGCCGACGCCGTACGCGAAGGCCGCCGTGCCGAGTTCGCCCACTTCGCCGCCTTCGCCGACCCGCAAGCACGCGCACGCATTCCCGACCCCAACGCCAAGGCCACCTTCGACGCCTCGCGGCCCACCGCACAGGACGTGCTGGCCGGCTGGCACGGGCTGTACCAGCGCCTGCTGGCCCTGCGCCATCGGCATATCGTCCCGCACCTGCCCGGCAGCCGCGCCCTGGGTGCCGAGGTGCTGGGCGAGTACGCCCTGACCGCGCGCTGGCGGCTGGGCGATGGCAGCGAGCTGCGCATCGACCTCAACCTCGCCGCCCAGGCGCAACCGGTGGCCCTGCCGCCCGTCCAGCATTGGCTGTTCGACAGCAGCGACACCGCGCACCACGACACCACCCTGCCCGCGCACAGTTGCGTGGCCAGCCTGCTGCCCCCCGGCCAGGAGACGCCATGAGCGACATACCCCTGCATCGACTAGCCGCCCGGGTGGGCCTGGCCCGCGACTGGATCGACGCCAACGCCCGCCCGCAACAGGTCAGCGACGACGTGCTGCGCAAGGTGCTCGCCGGCCTTGGCCACCCGGCCGACGACGAAGCCGACATCGCCGCCAGCCTGCTGGCCCTGGATCAGGCCGAAGACCGCGACCACTTGCCACCGCTGCTCACCGCCGACCTCGGCCAGCCCCTGGACTTGGCACGCTATTTCGACCCAGGCAGCACATTGAACTGCACCTTGGAAGACGGGAGCACGCGATCCCTCTCCCTGGACAGCCAGGCCCGCCTGCCGGGCGAGCTCCCCATCGGTTATCACCAACTCAGCCAAGGCGAGCACCGCTTCACCCTCGCCGTGGCACCACCGCGCTGCCATGCCCTGGAAGACGCCGTCGACCAGCCGCCACCACGTTGTTGGGGCCTATCGGTGCAGCTGTACAGCCTGCGCCGCCCGGGTGACGGCGGCTATGGCGACTGCATGGCCTTGGAGCAGCTGGCACGCGCGGCCGCCGAACGGGGCGCCGACGCCCTGGCCATCAGCCCGATACACGCCCTCTCGGCAGTGGACCAGCGTCACTACAGCCCCTACTCCCCTTCCAGCCGCCTGCTGCTCAACGAACTCTATGCCAGCCCGGCAGCCCTGCTCGGAGAGCGCGAGGTGCGCATGGCCATCGAGGCCTGCGACCTGCAACAGACCCTGGACGAGCTGCAAAGCCAGCCCTTGGTGGATTGGCCCCGCGCGGCCGATGCCCGACACCGCCTGCTGCAAGCCCTGTACCGGGACTTCAGCCAGGGCAACCACCCGCTGCATAGCGATTTCGACAGCTTCCGCGAAGCCGGCGGCCAGGCCCTGGCGCACCATTGCCGTTTCCAGGTACTGCAGGCCGAGGCGGCCGCACGCGGCCTGGGCGCCGACTGGCGCAACTGGCCAGCTGCCTGGCATGACCCCTACCACCCCGAAGTGGAGGCGTTCGCCGACAGCCACCGCGAGCAGGTGAATTTCCATGCCTTCTGCCAGTGGCTCACCGAGCGCGGCCTGCAGCGTGCCCAGGAAGCCGCCCGCGGCAACGGCATGGCCGTGGGCCTGATCGCCGACCTGGCCGTGGGAGCCGACGGCGCCGGCAGCCAGGCCTGGAGCCGCCAGGATGAATTGCTGGCCGACCTCAAGGTCGGCGCCCCCCCGGATATCCTCAACCGCCTGGGCCAGGACTGGGGCATCTGCGCATTCTCCCCGGAGGGCCTCAAGCGCAACGGCTACCGCGCCTTCATCGAGATGTTGCGGGCCAACCTGGCCCACGCCGGCGGCCTGCGCATCGACCATGTCATGGGGCTGCGCCGGTTGTGGTTGATCCCTCGCGGCTCCCGGCCCAGCGAAGGGGCCTACCTGAACTACCCGCTGAACGACCTGCTGCGCCTGCTGGCCCTGGAATCGGTACGCCACCAGGCGGTGATCCTCGGCGAAGACCTGGGCACGGTACCGGAAGGCCTGCGCGAGACCCTGGCTGCCAAGGCGGTGTTGGGTATGCGCGTACTGCCGTTCGAGCAGGAGCCGCCCGGGCACTTCAAGCCCATCCTCGATTGGCCGGACAATGCCCTGGCCACCACCGGTACCCATGATTTGGCGCCGCTGGCCGGCTGGCTGCAGGCCCGCGACATCGACTGGAGCCACCGCTTGCAGCTGGTCGATGCTGCCGCCGAACTACGCTGGCGGCACACACGCCAGCTGGAGCGCGATGGCCTGCGCCGTACACTGGAACAGAACTATGGTGCACTGGCTGACGACGATGCCCTGATCGACGCCGCCATCCGCTACGTCGGCCATACCCGTGCCCCGCTGGTGCTGGTGCCGCTGGAGGACCTGCTCGGTTGCGACGAGCAACCCAACCTGCCCGGCACCACCGACGGCCACCCCAACTGGCGCCGCCGCTTCGCCCGCCCGGTGCGCGAGCTGCTGGACGACGAAGACGCCGCACGTCGCCTGGAGCTGCTGGCCCAGGCCCGCGAACAAGCCTGGGAGCGTGACCGATGAAGCCGTTGACCGCCACGGTACGTCTGCAACTGCACAGTGACTTCACCCTCGATGATGCCGTGCCGCTGGTGCCCTACTTTGCCCAACTGGGCATCAGCCATGTGTACGCCTCGCCGATTCTCAAGGCCCGGGCCGGCTCACGCCATGGCTACGATGTGGTCGACCCGACCCAGGTCAACCCCGAGCTTGGCGGCGAGGCAGCGCTTGAGCGCCTAGTCGCCGCCCTGCGCCAGCACGGCATGGGCTTGATTCTGGACACGGTATCCAACCATATGGCCGTGGGCGGTGCCGACAACCCCTGGTGGCAGAGCCTGCTTGCCTGGGGCCGACGCAGCCCCTATGCCGAATTCTTCGATATCCAGTGGCACTCCAGCGACCCGTTGCTGGCCGGCCAACTGCTGCTGCCATTTTTGGGCAGCGACTATGGCGTGGCCCTGCAGAACGGCGAACTGCCCCTGACCTTCGAGCCCGAGCAGGGCCTGTTGCAGGTGGCGCACTATGAGCACCGTTTCCCCATCTGCCCGCTGGACTACGGGCGCATCCTGGCCCACAGCGAGCACCCGCAGGTGCAAGCCCTGGCGCAGCATTTCACGGCCCTGCACGAAGCCGCCGACCCGTTGGCCGACGCCCTGCCCCTGCAGGCGGAACTGGCGCGGCGGGTACGCCAGGGCGATAGCCTGGACGGCGCCCTGGCCGCCTTCGACAGCCGCACCGAGGCGGGCTTCAAGCGCCTGCACCTGCTATTGGAGCGCCAGACCTACCGCCTGGCCAGTTGGCGCACTGCTGCCGACGACATCAACTGGCGGCGCTTCTTCGACATCAACGAGCTCGGCGGCCTGCGGGTGGAACGGGCGGTGGTGTTCGAAGCCACCCACGCCAAGCTGTTCGAGCTGATCGAGCGCGGCCTGGTGGATGGCCTGCGCATCGACCATATCGACGGCCTGGCCGACCCGCGCCAGTATTGCCGCAAGCTGCGCCGCCGGGTCGACAGCCTGCTGGCACGCCGGCCCTTGCAAGCGGACGTCGAGCACTTCCCGATCTACGTGGAGAAGATCCTCGGCGCCGGCGAACACCTGCACCGCGACTGGCGCACCGACGGCACCACCGGCTACGAATTCATGAACCAGGTCTCGCTGCTGCAGCACGACCCGGCCGGTGAAGCGCCCCTGACCGAGCTGTGGAGCACGGTGAGCGAACGTCCTGACTTTGCCGAGGAAGTCCGCCAGGCCCGGCACCTGGTGCTCAACGCCAGCCTGGCCGGCGACTGCGAGTCGGTGGCCCAGGCCCTGCTGCAGGTGGCGCGCGACGACCTGATGACCCGCGACCTGACCCTGGGCGCCATCCGCCGGGCCTTGCAGGCCTTGGTCGAGCACTACCCGGTGTACCGGACCTACATCAATGCCTGCGGCCGCCCCAGCGAAGACGAGGCCTTCTTCCAGCAGGCCCTGGCCGGTGCCCGGCAAAGCCTGGCCGAGGCGGACTGGCCGCTGCTCGAGCACCTCGAGCGCTGGCTCGGCGGCCAACCCTGGCGCCAGCTGCCGCCGGGTCGTCCACGCAAGCACCTGCGCCATGCCTGCGTACGCTTCCAGCAACTGACCGCGCCCAGCGCCGCCAAGGCCGTGGAGGACACCGCCTTCTACCGCTCCGGCCGGCTGTTGTCGCGCAACGACGTGGGCTTCGAGGCCGAGCGTTTCAGCGCACCACCGCAGGCCTTCCACAACGAGGCACAACGGCGCCTGCGGGACTTCCCGGACAACCTGCTGGCCACCGCCACCCATGACCACAAGCGCGGCGAGGACTGTCGCGCGCGGCTGGCGGTGCTCAGCGAACTCGGGCCCTGGCTGGCCAGCCGGGTCGAGCATTGGCGCGAGCTGGCCACACCGCTGCGCCAGGCCCTGGGCGATGGCCCGGCGCCGAGCCCGGCGGACGAGCTGCTGCTGTTCCAGACCCTGCTAGGCAGCTGGCCCCTGGGCCTGGACCTGCATGACACCACAGCCCTGCAGCAATACGCCGAACGCCTGCGCCAGTGGCAGCAGAAGGCCCTGCGCGAAGCCAAGCTGCGCAGCAGCTGGAGCGCGCCGAACGACGCCTACGAACAGGCCTGTGCAGCCTATGTCGACGGCCTGTTGCTGGCACCTGAAAACCAGCAACTGCGCCACGCCCTGCACGAGGCCGCACAACGCATCGCCTGCCCAGGTGCGCTCAATGGCCTGGCCCAGTGCCTGCTGCGCATGACCACCCCGGGCGTGCCGGACCTGTACCAGGGCAACGAGTTCTGGGACCTGAGCCTGGTCGACCCGGACAACCGCCGCCCAGTGGACTACGCCGCGCGACGGGCCAGTCTGGGCGACAGCCTGTCCTTGGCCGAGTTGCTGATGCACTGGCGCGACGGGCGCATCAAGCAGGCACTAATCGCGCGGGTGCTGGACTGCCGCCAGGCCCACTCCGACCTGTTCCAGCGTGGCGCCTACCTACCACTGGCCGTGCAGGGCCGGCATGCCGACAAGGTCCTGGCCTTCGCCCGCCTGGGCGAAGACGCCCAGGCCGTCGTAGTGGTGCCGCGCCTGACCTGCACGCTACTGGGCAACGCCTCCCTCCCGCTGATCCCGGCGCAGAACTGGGACGACACCCGGGTGATCTTGCCGTTCGCCTTGTCACCTGCCACTTGCTCGGGACTTTTTTCCAGCACCGCTGTCAGCCCTTCAAAGGAGCTGAGTTTGAGCACCGTGCTGGCAGAGTTTCCGGTCAACCTGTTGATACAACAATCTTGAGCACCAGGAGCGTCATGATGAGCGTCGATGAAAAACGTATCCGCGAATTCGCCTACCAAATCTGGGAATCGGAGGGTAAACCTGCAGGCCAGGAGGAGCGCCATTGGGACATGGCGCGCAAGCTCGCCGAGGCCGAAGCCCTGGCACCCAAGGCCGCACCGCGCAAGAAGGCGGCGGCCAAGCCCAAGGACGAGCTGGCCAAGAGCACGGCGCCGGTGCAGAAGCCGGCGGCGGCAAAGAAACCTCGGGCAGTGAAGAAGCCGGCGGCGGGTTGACCTGCGACCCGAAGTATCTGCCCCGGCCAATCGCCGGCAAGCCGGCTCCCACCGGCCACCGTACCTGTGGGAGCCGGCATGCCGGCGATCGGGCCAGATCAGGAAGGATGCCCGTCCACCCGGCTTGAAGAGGACCGCCATGAGCCCCCGCACTCCGAAGAAATCCCGCTCCGTCGCCCCATCGCGCATCCGCGAAGGCCTACCCTTCCCCCTGGGCGCGAACTGGGACGGCCTGGGCGTCAACTTCGCCCTGTTCTCGGCCAACGCCACCAAGGTCGAGCTGTGCCTGTTCGACTCCAGCGGCGAACAGGAACTCGAACGCATCGAGCTGCCCGAATACACCGACGAGATCTACCATGGCTACCTGCCCGACGCGCACCCCGGGCTGGTCTACGGCTACCGGGTACACGGCCCCTACGAGCCGGAAAACGGCCACCGCTTCAACCCCAACAAGCTGTTGATCGACCCCTACGCCAAGCAACTGGTGGGCAGCCTGAAATGGTCCGAGGCGCTGTTCGGCTACACCATCGGCCACCCCGATGGCGACCTCTCGTTCGATGAACGCGACAGCGCGCCGTTCGTGCCCAAATGCAAGGTCATCGACCCGGCCTTCACCTGGGGCCGCGACCAGCGCGTGCAGATCCCCTGGGAGCGCACCATCCTCTACGAGGCCCACACCCGTGGCATCAGCATGCGCCACCCGGCCGTGCCCGAAGCACACCGAGGGACCTTCGCAGGCCTGGCCAACGATGAATTGCTCAAGCACATCAAGGACCTCGGTGTCTCGTCCATCGAGCTGTTGCCGATACACGCCTTCGTCAACGACCAGCACCTGTTGCAAAAAGGCCTGAACAACTACTGGGGCTACAACAGCATCGCCTTTTTCGCACCGCACCCCAAGTACCTGGCCAGCGGCAAGATCGCCGAGTTCAAGGAGATGGTCGCGCACCTGCACGACGCGGGCCTGGAGCTGATCCTGGACGTGGTCTACAACCACACCGCCGAAGGCAACGAACTGGGCCCGACCCTGTCGATGCGCGGCATCGATAACGCCTCCTACTACCGGCTGATGCCCGATGACAAACGCTACTACATCAACGATTCCGGCACCGGCAACACCCTGGACCTGAGCCACCCCTGCGTGCTGCAGCTGGTCACCGACTCGCTGCGCTACTGGGCCGGGGAAATGCATGTCGACGGCTTCCGCTTCGACCTGGCCACCATCCTCGGCCGCTACCACGAGGGCTACAGCGAGCGACACAGCTTCCTCGTGGCCTGCCGCCAGGACCCGCTGCTGCGCCAGGTCAAGCTGATCGCCGAGCCCTGGGACTGCGGCCCCGGCGGCTACCAGGTGGGCAACTTCGCACCGGGCTGGGCCGAATGGAACGACCGCTTCCGCGACACCGTACGGGCGTTCTGGAAAGGCGACGAGGGCCAGCTGGCCGACTTCGCCGCACGCATGACCGCCTCGGGCGACCTGTTCAACAACCGCGGCAGGCGGCCCTACGCCTCGGTCAACTTCGTCACCGCCCATGACGGCTTCACCCTGCGCGACCTGGTCTCGTACAACGACAAGCACAACGAAGACAACGACGAGAACAACCAGGACGGTACCGACAACAACCTGTCGTGGAACTGCGGCGTCGAAGGGCCCACCGACGACCCCGGCATCAATGCCCTGCGCATGCGCCAGATGCGCAACTTCTTCGCTACCCTGCTGCTGGCCCAGGGCACGCCGATGATCGTTGCCGGCGACGAATTCAGCCGCACCCAGCATGGCAACAACAACGCCTACTGCCAGGACAGCGAGATCGGCTGGATCAACTGGGACCTGGACCAGGACGGCGCCGAGCTGCTGGCCTTCGTCAAGCGCCTGACCCGCCTGCGCCTGGCCTACCCAGTGCTGCGCCGCTCACGCTTCCTGGTCGGCGACTACAACGAAGCGATCGGGGTCAAGGATGTCACCTGGCTGGCTCCGGACGGCAGCGAAATGAGCGTGGCGCAATGGGAAGATCCCCACGGCCGCTGCCTGGGCATGCTCATGGATGGCCGCGCCCAGGTCAGCGGCATCGCCAGGCCCGGGGCCGAGGCGACCTTGCTGCTGATCGTCAACGCCTACCATGACACCGTGCCGTTCCACCTGCCGTCGGTGCCCGAAGGCGACTACTGGAGCTGCCTGGTCGACACCGACCGGCCGCAGATGCGCAAGCCGCAGCACCTGGCATTCGACACGGTGTTCGAGGTCAAGGGGCGCTCGGTGTTGCTGATGGCGTTGCAACGCGACGAAGAGTGAACCCCAAGCGCGCCGTTCGGTCCTAGACTCTAGAACAGCCATCACCCACCCTGTGGGCTTGTCCCGCGGTTGCATCAACAGGGGCAACCTCGGTGCCTAGTCTGACGCGATCGCGGGACAAGCCCGCTCCCACAGGGTTCGGTGGTGATCCGAAGGTAGGCATTTTTTCAGGAGACGCCGTGAACCCCGAAGCCGGCGGTCCAGGTTTCGTCAGTGTCAGCCAGGCCCCCACCGTGAATCGGGTGCGGGTGCTGACCGTGAACACCCACAAAGGCTTCACCGCCTTCAACCGGCGCTTCATCCTGCCGGAGTTGCGCGAGGCGGTGCGCAGCACCCAGGCCGATATCGTCTTCCTCCAGGAAGTGCTCGGCAGCCACGACCGCCACGCCGCCCGCTACCCCGGCTGGCCGCAGACCTCCCAATACGAATTCCTCGCCGACAGCATGTGGAGTGACTTCGCCTACGGTCGCAACGCGGTGTACCCCGACGGCCACCATGGCAACGCCCTGCTGTCGAAATACCCGATCCTCGAACACCGCAACCTCGACGTGTCGATCACTGGCCCCGAGCGCCGTGGCCTGTTGCACTGCATCCTCGATGTGCCGGGCCAGCGCCCGGTGCATGCCATCTGCGTGCACCTGTCGCTGCTCGAAAGCCACCGGCAGAAACAGCTGCACTTGTTGCGCCGGCTGCTCGATAGCCTGCCGGCCGATGAACCGGTGATCATCGCCGGCGACTTCAATGACTGGCAGTTGCGTGGCAACCGTACCCTGGGCCGCCACCGTGACCTGCACGAGGCCTTCGAGCGCCACCATGGCCTGCTCGCCCGCACCTACCCGGCGCGCCTGCCCTTGCTGCGCCTGGACCGCATCTACCTGCGCAACGCCGAAAGCCATGCACCCAGGATCCTTGGGCACAAACCGTGGACGCACCTGTCGGACCACCTGCCACTGGCCGTGGAGGTGCGGCTCTAGCAATGATTCGGCATAGCCGGTCGCCGGGAAAGAAGAATGCCTGATATACCCCCAGGTAATTCCCTGCGAATCAATGCATTAGATCGCACGATATCGCCTTCACGGATCTTTCACCGTTTCTTGACGCAAGCTGCGACCTCTCCTTAGCTGAACTCTATAACTAGACGTAAAAACTCGTGCCGACCCTCTAGCACGCGCCTTTGTGCGCACGTGTGATGGCGGGCGCGATGGCCTCGGTCGCCTTCTGTTTTGTGTCGTACAGGGTAATCGGGCCGGATTGCTAGGGCAGCCCAACACACCCACACAACAACAAAAGGAGATCCGCCATGAAAAGACCCTCGAACCCTTTGCGCTTCGACGCGATTTTCTGCGCGGTTTCCACGTCGCTGCTCCTGGCAACCCCGGTGGAAACCTTCGCGCTCGAACTGCAGGAGGGCATGCCTTTCGACAGTTTTCTGCAACCGCCGGCGGTACCTCAGCTGTCCCTGGACCCAGTGACCGTCGGCGGCCTGGGCCTGGGCACACTGAACGCGTTTTCCGAGCGCATGGGCGAACGCCACCGGCAACCGGCTCCGGATCTGGTTGCCAGCCAATGGGCGCAGTTCTTCCCTGGGCCTACCCGGCCCGGCGCCCAGGTACCGGCACAATTGGAGGCGCCCAGCCAGCAGCTGATGATCGGCCCGGACCTGTTCGTGCGTGAGACCAGCGAAGGCCATGTGCACCGCGCCGGGTTCTTCGTCGGCCACAACAACCTGCAGACCAGCTTCAACGGCATGCGCCGGCTGCTCGGCGACAAACAGAAGAACGCCGTCAACCTCAGCGGCGAGAGCCTGGGGGTGTACTGGAGCATGACCCATGAACAGGGTTGGCACGTCGATGCCGTGGCCATGGGCACGCGTATCGACGTCAATGGCCGCGGCGAGAACGGCCAGCGTTTGGACGACAGCGGCCACGCGGTGACCTTCTCGGTCGAAGGCGGCTACCCCATCGGCCTGGGAGGCGGTTGGGTGATCGAGCCCCAGGCGCAGTTGATCAACCAGCAGTTCTTCCCCAGCAACCGGGCGCAGGAAGAGACTTTGCAGGCCTTCGACAGCCAACCGAGCTGGAGCGGCCGGGTCGGCGCCAAGCTGTCGGGTCGCTACGAAGTGCGCGGGATGCCGATCGAACCCTATGTGCGGACCAACGTCTGGTACGACTTCAGCAATGCCGACACAGTGAAGCTGGACCAGGTGGACAAGATCTCCAGCTCTCGCTACTCCACCACCGTGGACCTGGGTTTGGGGCTGGTGGCACGGGTGACGCCGAAGGTCGCGCTATTCGTCAGCGCCGACTACAGCAGCGATGTGGATGGCAATGACCTGAACGGCCTGATCGGCAGCCTGGGGGTGAGGATGCGCTGGTAAGGCTGCCAGGCGCTTTTGTAGGAGCGGGCTTGTCCCGCGATGGCGTCAGCTCAGGCAATGCCGTTACCCGGCCTGACGCCATCGCGGGACAAGCCCGCTCCTACAGGATCGGCGCCAACCGGGCGCCTCCCACAGAGGGCGACCGAACGTCAAGCCGGCTTCATCACCAGCACACCCAGCGGCGGCAGGTTCAGCGCCAGCGACAGCGGCTGCCCATGGCTGGGCATCTGCTCGCTGGCCACCGCCCCCAGGTTGCCGACATTGGTGCCGGCATACAGCTCGGCATCGCTGTTGAGCAGCTCCTGCCAGCGCTCGCCGAACGGCACACCGATTCGATAGCCTTCGCGCGGCACCGGGGTGAAGTTGGCCACCACCAGCAGCGGCTCGCCGGCGCTGCTCCAGCGCAGCCAGGCATACACACTGTTGTGCGCATCGTCGCCGATCAGCCACTGGAAACCCTGGGGCTGGCAGTCCTGCTCGTGCAGGGCGGGCAGCTCGCGGTACAGGCGGTTGAGGTCTGCGACCAGACGCTGCACCCCTTGGTGCTCGGGGTACTGCAGGAGGTACCAGTCCAACTGGTGGTCGTGGTTCCACTCGCGCCACTGGCCGAACTCGCAGCCCATGAACAGCAGCTTCTTGCCCGGGTGCGCCCACATGAACGCCAGGTAGGCGCGCAGGTTGGCGAACTTCTGCCAGCGGTCGCCCGGCATCTTGTCGATCAGCGAATGCTTGCCGTGCACCACCTCGTCGTGGGAGATGGGCAGGATGAAATGTTCGGAGTAGGCATAGATCAGGCCGAAGCTCATCTCGTTATGATGATAGGTGCGGTGCACCGGGTCGTTCTGGATGTAGTGCAGGGTGTCGTGCATCCAGCCCATGTTCCACTTGTAGGCAAAGCCCAGCCCGCCCTGCTGCACCGGCTGGCTCACCCCCGGCCAGGCGGTGGACTCCTCGGCGATGATCAGCGCCCCCGGCGCCTCGTGGGCCGCCACGGTATTGAGGTGGCGGATGAAGTCGATGGCTTCCAGGTTCTCGCGTCCGCCGTGGCGGTTGGGTACCCATTCGCCGGCCTTGCGCGAGTAGTCGCGATAGAGCATCGAGGCCACGGCATCGACACGCAGGCCGTCGATGTGGAAGTGCTTGAGCCAGTGCAAGGCCGAGGCCAGCATGAAGCCGCGCACTTCGTTGCGGCCAAGGTTGTAGATCAGTGTATTCCAGTCCTGGTGGAAACCTTCCAGGGGATTGTCGTACTCGTACAACGCCGTGCCGTCGAAGCGGGCAAGGCCATGCTCGTCGGTGGGGAAATGCGCCGGAACCCAGTCGAGGATCACCCCGATGCCGCCCTGGTGGCAGGCATCGACGAAGGCCGCGAAGTCCTCGGCAGTCCCATAGCGGGATGTGGGGGCGAACAGCGACAGCGGCTGGTAGCCCCAGGAACCGCCGAAGGGGTGTTCCATGATCGGCAGCAGCTCGATATGGGTGAACCCCAGATCCTGCACATAGGGCACCAGGCGCTCGGCCAGTTCCCGCCAGTTGTAGAAGCGCGCGATTTCACCGGCATCGTCCAGCTCGCAACGCCAGGACCCGGCGTGCAGTTCGTAGATCGACAGCGGTGCCCGGTAAGCGTGGCGCTCGGCGCGCTGCTGCATCCACTCGTGATCCTGCCAAGGGTGGCTGAGCGCCGCGGCCACCTTGGAGGCGGTGCTGGGCGGCAGCTCGGTGGCACGGGCCAGGGGGTCGGCCTTGAGCGGCAACACGCCATCGCGACCGAGCACCTCGAACTTGTAGGCCTCGCCCACGCCCAGGCGCGGTACGAACAGCTCCCAGACACCGGCATCGTGGCGCAGCCGCATGGGGTGGCGACGGCCGTCCCAGTTGTTGAAGTCGCCCACCACCGACACCCGCCGGGCATTCGGCGCCCACACCGAGAAGCACACCCCGTCGATGCCGTCGGCGTGCATCGGCTGGGCGCCGAAGCGCCCGGAAAGGTCGCGGTGGTTGCCTTCAGCGAACAGGTAGAGGTCCATCTCGCCCAGTTGCGGGCCGAAGCTGTAGGGGTCCTCGGTGACCTGCTCGCCACCGGCCCAGCCGATCTGCAACAGGTACGGGTGGGCTTCATCCAGGTGTGCGGTGAACAGTCCCGGCAGGCTGCCCTGCTCCATCTCGGCCAATACGCGCCCATCGTGGCGGGCCAGCACCCGGGCATTGAGGGCGTTGGGCAGGAAGGCGCGGACGAACAGCCCACCTGCACCATCGCCGTGCGGGCCCAGTACCGCGAACGGGTCGGCGTGCTCGGCGCGGGCCAGGGCATCCAGGTCCCGTTGCCGAAGGCCGCCGTTTTCACGCGTGATTGCATTCATCTTTTTACCCTTCCAGATGTTTTGGGTCGTTAGTTGAGGGCCGCTGCGTGCCCCGCGATTGGGGCGCGCAGCGACGCCCTGGATATCGCACTCATGCTTCGCCCCAGGTGCTGATCAGCCCATGCAGCCCATGCAAAGGCACGGCCAGCCAGCCCGGGCGGTTCTCGGCTTCGTAGGTGATTTCATAGGCGGCTTTTTCCAGGCAGAACAGTTCCAGCGCAGCGCGCTCGCCTTCGGCCTGCTCCCAGGCATGGGGCATTGCGGCAGTGGCCAGGCCGTAGGCCTCGACGAAGGCATGCCGCGACTGGTGCAGGTACTGCCGGGCGACTCGCTGCCGAGCCTGGCGCGCCGCATCGGAAAGGTCCACCGCCGAGGCGCTGCGCAGGATCATCGCTGCAGCATAGTCGAACGAACGCAGCACGCCGCTGACATCCTTGTACGGGCTGTGCTTGGCGCGTCGCTCCTCCAGCGGTCGCGCCGGTTCGCCTTCGAAATCGATGAGGTAGGCATCGCCCTGCACGACCAGCACCTGGCCCAGGTGCAGGTCGCCGTGCACGCGCATCAGCAGGCCGCCCTGGGCCTGGCGGGCCAGGCTGTCGACGTGCTGGGCCAGGCCGTCGCGCTGTTGCAGCAGGTCGTCGACCAGGGCCTGGCTGTCGCTGTCGAGGTCATCGCGATGCTGGGCCAGCAGGTCCAATGCGTGAGCCAGCTCGGCGCTGATCTGCGTGCTCCAGCGTGCGCAGTCCTGTTCGCTGCTGGGACGTGGCTGGAACGCCGCATCGTCGCTGGGAGCGGCCAGCAACAGGTGCATTTCGCCCAGGCGCTGGCCAAGCAAGGCGGCAAAACCTGTGAGTTCGGCCAAGGCATCGGTGTGCGCCTCGGGCTCGACGGTGGAAGGCTCCATCTCGTCGCGCACGGCACGCTCGAGGGTATTCTGCGTCCACTCCCAGGCATCGCCCTGGTTGTTCAGGTAGCCCTGGGCAATCATCAGCAGGTGCGGCTGGCCCTGCTCGTCCACGCGGCTGACCCACGCCAGCAGCGGCGAGATATTGCCGAAGCCGGCAGCGGTCAGGTAGGCGCTCATTTCCAGTTCCGGGTGGATGCCCGGGTTGACCCGGCGGATCAGCTTGAGCACGAGGCTGCCGCCCACCACCACCGAGCTATTGGACTGCTCGGCACTGAGGTAACGCACTTCGCTGTCCTGGTCCAGTTCCAGGGTGGCCAGCTGTGCGGTGCAGTCGAAGCGCAGCTCGCCGGCGCCACCGGCCAGGCGGGTGCCGGCCTGGCAGTTGCTCAGCACGGCGCGGACGAACGGCTCGAGCACGAAGGCGTCGGTGATCAGGCCTACCTGCCGGCCGCGGCGTACCCGCGACAGCGCCAGCTGCTGTGGCAAGGCACTGTTGATCTGCTCTTCGGGCAGCAGGCCGAACGGCAGCTGGTAGTGCTGCACGGCTCCGTCACTGTGAACTTCCAGCTCGCTGAGCAGCACCGGCGTGGTGGCCGTGGCCAGGCGAACCCCATAGCTCAGGCGCACCTGGTCGATCGGCCCCTGCTTGCCGGCGAACCAGCGGCGCTTAGGCAGGTACTGGGGCAGGATGGTGGTTTGCAGGGTGTCACTGGAAGGCGCTTCGAGCAGCTCCTCCATGCGCTTGCGCAATACCAGGGTGGTCAGCTCCGGCAGGCCTTCGGCGGGCTCCAGGTGCCAGCTGGGCATGCGGTCGCGCGAAGCCAGCAGGAACCAGTAGAAGCCGTAGGGCGGCAAGGTCAGCAGGAACGGCAGCTGACCGATGGGCGGGAAGGCGCTGCCGCCGAGCATCTCCACCGGGACCTTGTCGGCGTACGGGGCCAGGTCCAGCTCGGCGGCCTGGGCGGCGCGGGAAACGTTGGCCACGCACAGCACGATCTCGGTGTTGCCCTCGGCATCGGTATACTCGCGGATGTAGGCGAGGATGCGCCGGTTGCTGGGGGTAAGCATCTTCAGGGTGCCCCGACCGAAGGCCTTCTGCTGCTTGCGCACGGCCAGCAGGCGCCGGTTCCAGTTGAGCAACGAATGCGGGTCGTGGGCCTGGGCCTCGACGTTGACGGTCTGGTAGCCATAGAGCGGGTCCATGATCGGCGGCAGCACCAGGCGCTGGGGGTCGGCCCGGGAGAAGCCGCCATTGCGGTCCGGCGACCACTGCATGGGGGTGCGTACGCCGTCGCGGTCGCCCAGGTAGATGTTGTCGCCCATCCCCAGCTCGTCACCGTAGTACAAGGTCGGGGTGCCCGGCATCGACAGCAACAGGCTGGTGAGCAGCTCGATGCGCCGACGGTCACGCTGCAGCAGCGGCGCCAGGCGCCGACGGATACCCAGGTTGATGCGCGCGCGGCGGTCCTCGGCGTAGTAGTTCCACAAGTAGTCGCGCTCACGGTCGGTGACCATTTCGAGGGTGAGCTCATCGTGGTTGCGCAGGAAGATCGCCCATTGGCAATTGGCCGGGATCTCCGGGGTCTGGCGCAGGATGTCGGTGATGGGGAAGCGGTCTTCCATGGCCAGGGCCATGTACATGCGCGGCATCAGCGGAAAATGGAAGGCCATGTGGCATTCGTCGCCGTCACCCTCGCCGAAATACGGCCGGGTATCCTCAGGCCACTGGTTGGCTTCGGCCAGGAGCATGCGGTCGGGGTAGTTGGCGTCGATCTCGGCGCGGATGGCCTTGAGCACCGCGTGGGTCTCGGGCAGGTTCTCATTGTTGGTGCCGTCGCGCTCGATCAGGTAGGGAATGGCGTCCAGGCGCAGGCCGTCGACGCCCAGGTCGAGCCAGAAGCGCATCACGCCGATCACCGCCTTCATCACCTGCGGGTTGTCGAAGTTCAGGTCCGGCTGGTGGGAGTAGAAGCGGTGCCAGAAGTATTGGCCGGCGACCGGGTCCCAGGTCCAGTTGGACTTCTCGGTGTCGAGGAAGATGATCCGCGTGCCGTCGTATTTCTGGTCGTCGTCCGACCACACATAGAAGTCCCGGGCCTTGCTGCCGCGCTTGGCGTGGCGGGCGCGCTGGAACCAGGGGTGCTGGTCGGAGGTGTGGTTGATGACCAGCTCGGTGATCACCCGCAGGCCGCGCTTGTGGGCCTCGGCGATGAAGCGCCGGGCGTCGGCCATGCTGCCGTAGTCGGGGTGCACGGCTTTGTATTCGGCGATGTCGTAGCCGTCGTCGCGCCGTGGCGAGGGGTAGAACGGCAGCAGCCAGAGGGTGTTGACGCCCAGGTCGGCGATGTAGTCGAGCTTGCTCATCAACCCGGCGAAATCACCGATGCCATCGTTGTTGGCGTCGAAGAACGATTTCACGTGCAACTGGTAGATCACCGCGTCCTTGTACCACAGCGGGTCGTCGATGAAGGCTTGTGGGCGGGAACGCTTGGCCATGGGCGACTCCTTCCGATTCCAGGTTCGGCGCGCCCCGGTAGGAGCGGCCTTGTGCCGCGAAAGGGGCGCGAAGCGGCCCCAGGATCTCGGCAACATGACAAATGGCTGGGGCTGCCGCGCAGCCCTTTCGCGGCACAAGGCCGCTCCTACAACAGTCAATGGGGCTTTTCGATTCGCCAGATACCGAACGGCAGGTGCCAGGGTTCGATGCGCATCCATTGGGTCTTGCCGTGCCAGGTCCAGCGGTGGCCGTTCATCAGGTCCTCGCCATGGGTGTCGGCGTTGTCATCCAGCCCCAGCTCCCACAGCGGTAACTCGAAGTGCGCCTCCTGGGCGTTGTGCGGGTCCAGGCTCACGGCCACCAGGATGTAGTTGTCGCGCTCCGGGGTGCGCTTGCCGAAGTACAGGATGTTGTCGTTCCAGCAGTTGAAGAACTCGATGCCCAGGTGGGTCTGCAGGGCACGGTTCTGTCGCCGGATGCGGTTGAGCTGGGCGATCTCGGCGACGATGTTGCCCGGCTGGGTGAAGTCCCGCGGGCGGATCTCGTACTTCTCCGAATCCAGGTACTCCTCCTTGCCCGGCAACGGTGTGCCCTCGCACAGCTCGAAGCCCGAACACATGCCCCACAGCCCGGAACCCATGGTTGCCAGGGCGGCGCGGATGAGAAAGCCCGCGCGTCCGCTGGTCTGCAGGAAATAGGGGTTGATGTCCGGCGTGTTGACGAAGAAGTTCGGCCGGTAGCAATGGCGCCATGGCGGCTGGTTGAGCTCCTGGAGGTACTCGCGCAGCTCCTGCTTGGTGTTGCGCCAGGTGAAGTAGGTGTAGCTCTGGGCGTAGCCGACCTTGCCCAGGCGCGCCATCATCGCCGGGCGGGTGAAAGCCTCGGCGAGGAAGATCACGTCCGGGTAGCGGCTGCGTACATTGGCGATCAGCCATTGCCAGAACGGCAGCGGCTTGGTGTGCGGGTTGTCGACACGGAAGGTGCGCACGCCCTCCTCCACCCAGCCGACCACCACGTCGCGCAGGGCCAGCCACAGCGATGGCACGGCCTCGGCGGCATAGAAATCGACGTTGACGATGTCCTGGTATTTCTTCGGCGGGTTCTCGGCGTAGCGGATGGTGCCGTCTGGGCGCCAGCTGAACCAGCCGGGGTGCTCGGTGAGCCAGGGGTGGTCCTGGGAGCACTGGATGGCGAAGTCCAGGGCGATCTCCAAGCCATGCTCGGCGGCAGCGGCCACCAGGCGCCGGAAGTCCTCGCGGCTGCCCAACTGCGGGTGGATGGCATCGTGGCCACCGTCGGGGCTGCCAATGGCATAGGGGCTGCCCGGGTCGCCCGGCTCGGCCTGAAGGGCATTGTTGCGGCCCTTGCGGTGCTTGTTGCCGATGGGGTGGATCGGCGGGAAGTACAGCACGTCGAAGCCCATGTCGCGGATCATCGGCAGGCGTTGGTGCACGTCGTTGAACGTGCCGTGGCGCTCGGGGCTGTCGGTGATGGAACGAGGGAACAGTTCGTACCAGCTGGCGAACAAGGCCTGTTCACGGTCCACGTCCACGGGGAACTCAGCACTGCGGGTCAGGTAGCTGCGGTGCTCGGCCTCGCTCATCAGCAAGGCGGTATCGGCCCGCAGCAGCAAGGCCACCTGGTCATCCGAAGCCAAGGTCGGCAGGCGCTGCTGCACCTGCTCGAGCTGTTCGCGCAGCAGGCCATCGCTGCGCTCGATGCCCTTGCCCAGCAGCAGCCGGCCCTCCTCCAGCTCGAGCGTGACGTCGACGCCGGCGTGGTACTTCTTCTCCAGGTCATGGCAGTAGGTGGCGAAGGGGTCGATCCAGGCTTCGATGCTGAACAGGTGCAGGCCTAGTTCCAGGGGCGTGAATTCGGCCAGCCACAGGTCGTTGCCCGGCGAGTGCATCGGTGTGCAGTGCCAGCGCCGGCTGTGGGCCTGGCGCCAGTGCAGGGTCACCGCCAGGCGATCATGGCCATCGGTATAGACCTTGCTGCTCACCGCCACCGGCTGGCCGCGCACCGCCTTGGTGGCGAAGGTGCCGGCATCGAGCACGGGCTGGGTGTCCTCGATCACGATACGTGGCGCCAGCAACGCCTGGGACAGGCTGATCGCCTGGTCCGGGTGGTCGTTGGCCATGGGCACGCTTTCGAAGGGCTCATTACCTGACATCGAACCTTGCTCCCTTTTGCAGTGGCGGTAAGGGTTCAGAGCCGTGGGAGCTGCCGGGGGTTCAAAAAAATTGAGCGAACGGCGCGGGGCCGGGTCAAAGCCTGCAACGACGCCGTATTTCCCCTGGGAGGCCTGGCCATGAGTATTCCCATTCCACCGGAGACGCCGGACCCGAATATCGACGACCCGACCCTGCCGCCGCCGGAGCCCGAGGAAGACCCCGAGGAGCCGACCAAGCCGGGCCCACCGCCGCCGGTGGGCGACCCGCCGAGCGAGGAGCCGCCGGTGAAAGGCAAAGGATAGACAAGTACAGCGCGGTACACCTTGTGGGAGCGGGCTTGTCCCGCGATTAGGCCGGGCCCGATATCACCGTCGCCTGGCAAGGGCTTCGCCCTTGATCGCGGGACAAGTCGGACCGCCGCACCGCCGCTCCCACAGGGGCAAGCATCGGCCGCTTGTTCTCTGCGCGACAGCGCAGCCCGAAGGGCTGGGTAATCTCCCACAGAACCGGTGATAACAGGATCAGGTTACAGCTTGATCTCGGCGATGCTGATTTCGCGCATGCGGAACTTCTGCACCTTGCCGGTCACCGTCATTGGGAACTCGTCGACGAAGCGGTAATGCCGCGGCACCTTGAAATGGGCGATGCGCGCTTTGCACCACTGCTGCAGCTGCTCGGCGGTCACGCTGTGCCCGGGGTGCAGCTTGATCCAGGCGACCAGCTCTTCCCCATACCGGCTGCAGGGGATGCCGATCACCTGGGCGTCGGCTACCGCCGGGTGGGTGTAGAAGAACTCCTCGAGCTCACGTGGGTAGATGTTCTCCCCACCCCGAATGATCATGTCCTTGTTGCGCCCGACGATGCGCACGTAGCCCTGCTCGTCCATCACCGCCAGGTCGCCGCTGTGCATCCAGCCGGCCGGGTCGATGGCGTCCTGGGTGGCCTGGGGGTTGCCCCAGTAGCCGAGCATGACGCTATAGCCGCGAGTGCACAGCTCGCCGATCTCGCCTCGCGGGACGATAGTGCCATGCTCGTCCACCAGCTTGCTTTCCAGTTGCGGCTGGGTACGGCCGACCGTGGTCACGCGCAGCTCCAGCTCGTCGTCCGGGCCGGTCTGCAGCGACACCGGGCTGGTCTCGGTCATGCCGTAGGCGATCTGCACCTGGGCCATGTGCATCTGCTCGATCACCCGGCGCATGACCTCGATCGGGCAGGTGGCGCCGGCCATGATGCCGCTGCGCAGGCTGGACAGGTCCAATCCGGCGCGGCCGGGGTGGTCGAGCATGGCGATGAACATGGTCGGTACCCCATAGAGGATGCTGGCACGCTCCTCAGCCACGGCCTGCAAGGTCAGGCCCGGGTCGAAGGCATCGTTGGGGTAGATCATGGTGCTGCCATGGGTGACGCAGCCGAGATTGGCCATGACCATGCCGAAGCAGTGATACAACGGCACCGGGATCACCATGCGGTCACGCTCGGTCAGGCCCAGGCTCTCACCGACCATGTAGCCGTTGTTGAGGATGTTGTAGTGGCTGAGCGTGGCCCCCTTGGGCGCGCCGGTGGTGCCGGAGGTGTACTGGATGTTCACCGGCTGGTCGAACTGCAGGCTGCGCTGGCGGGCCTCGAAAGCCTCGGGGGCGCTCTGCCCTGCCCGCTCGGCCAGGTGGCCCCAGGGCAGGAAGCCGGCCGGCGGGTTCGCTGCCAGGCTGATCACTCCACGCAACGCCGGGAGCCGCTCGCAGGCCAGCTGGCCGAGGGCGCAGGTGGCAAGCTCGGGGGCCAAGTCCAGGACCATGGCATGGTAGTCGGAGGTCTTGAAGGCATCGGCGCAGACCAGCCAGCAGCAACCGGACTGGCGCAGCACGTATTCCAGTTCGCCGACCCGGTAGGCCGGGTTGATATTGACCAGGATCGCGCCGACCTTGGCGCTGGCCAGCTGTAGGATGCACCACTGGGCGCAGTTGGGCGCCCAGATCCCGACCCGGTCGCCGACCTGCACGCCCAGCGCCATGAGCGCGCGCGCATGACCATCGACCTGCCCGGCCAGCGCTCGCCAGCTGTAGCGTAGGCCTTGGTGCCGCACCACCAGGGCTTCGCCGTCGGGGTTGCGGGCCACGGTGGCGTCGAAGGCCTGACCGATGGTCTGGGTCAACAACGGGCGGTCCTGGCGACCGCGGGTGTAGCTTGGTTGACTCATGGGTATCCCTTCTTGTGGTTGTTCTGGGCATGACTGAAGCAAGCGCGGCTACTCTGGCGCAGATTTACGTTAACGTAAAGGTCACGAGTCGATTGACAGCTTCCGAAGCCAGGTTTACGTTAACGTAAAGGTGAAAACACAAGTACCGGTTTGCACCTACCCCGTGGGAGCGGGCTTGCCCCGCGATTGCGCCAGCCAGGGCTGACATCGTCGTTGGATCTGACGGCGGGACAAGTCCGCTCCCACAGTGACAGTGCGACGTCTACCAACCTCAAGAACAAGAAGGTGCCCCCGCATGCATTACCCCACCCTGAACTTCGCCCTGGGCGAAACCATCGACATGCTTCGCGACCAGGTGCGCACCTTCGTTGCCGCCGAGCTGGCCCCACGCGCCGCGCAGATCGACCAGGACAACCTGTTCCCCGCCGACATGTGGCGCAAGTTCGGCGACATGGGCCTGCTGGGCATCACCGTGCCGGAGGAATACGGCGGCGCGGGCCTGGGCTACCTGGCCCACGTGGTATCGATGGAAGAGATCAGCCGTGGCTCGGCCTCGGTAGCCCTGTCCTATGGCGCCCACTCCAACCTGTGCGTCAACCAGATCAACCGCAACGGCACCCATGAGCAAAAGCAGAAATACCTGCCCAAGCTGATCAGCGGCGAGCACATCGGCGCCCTGGCCATGAGCGAACCCAACGCCGGCTCCGACGTGGTATCGATGAAGCTGCGCGCCGAGAAGCGCGGCGACCGCTACGTGCTCAACGGCAGCAAGACCTGGATCACCAACGGCCCCGACGCCAACACCTACGTGATCTACGCCAAGACCGACCTGGACAAGGGCCCCCACGGCATCACCGCATTCATCGTCGAGCGTGACTGGAAGGGCTTCTCGCGCAGCAACAAGTTCGACAAGCTGGGCATGCGCGGCTCCAACACCTGCGAGCTGTTCTTCGATGGCGTGGAAGTGCCTGAAGAGAACATCCTCGGCCAGCTCAACGGTGGCGTACGGGTATTGATGAGCGGCCTAGACTACGAGCGCGTGGTGCTCTCTGGCGGCCCGACCGGGATCATGCAGGCCTGCATGGACCTGGTGGTGCCCTACATCCATGACCGCAAGCAGTTCGGCCAGAGCATCGGCGAGTTCCAGCTGATCCAGGGCAAGATCGCCGACATGTACACCCAGCTCAACGCCAGCCGCGCCTACCTGTATGCGGTGGCCCAGGCCTGCGACCGCGGCGAGACCACCCGCAAGGACGCCGCCGGGGTGATCCTCTACACGGCCGAGCGCGCCACCCAGATGGCCCTGGAAGCGATCCAGATTCTGGGCGGCAACGGCTACATCAATGAATTCCCGGCCGGCCGCCTGCTGCGCGACGCCAAGCTGTACGAGATCGGCGCCGGCACCAGCGAGATCCGCCGGATGCTGATCGGTCGCGAACTGTTCAACGAAACCCGCTGAGCACGAGGAACCGGCGCCAATGGCTACCTTGCACACCCAGATCAACCCGCGCTCGGCGGAATTCGCCGCCAACAGCGCGGCCATGCGCGAACAGGTGCAGGCCCTGCGTACCCTGCTCGCCCACGTCACCCAGGGCGGCGGCCCGAAGGCTCAGGAGCGGCACACCTCGCGGGGCAAGCTGCTGCCGCGTGAGCGCATCGACCGGCTGCTCGACCCGGGCTCGCCATTCCTCGAGATCGGCCAGTTGGCCGCCCATGAGGTCTACGGCGAAGATGTGCCCGCCGCCGGCGTGATCGCCGGCATTGGCCGTATCGAAGGGGTGGAGTGCATGGTCGTGGCCAACGATGCCACGGTCAAAGGCGGCTCCTACTACCCGCTGACGGTGAAGAAGCACCTGCGCGCACAGGCCATCGCCCTGCAGAATCGCCTGCCCTGTATCTACCTGGTGGATTCCGGTGGCGCCAACCTGCCCCGCCAGGACGAGGTCTTCCCCGACCGTGAGCACTTCGGGCGGATTTTCTTCAACCAGGCCAACATGAGCGCCCTGGGGATCCCACAGATCGCCGTGGTGATGGGCTCGTGCACCGCAGGCGGCGCCTATGTGCCGGCCATGGCCGACGAAGCGATCATGGTGCGCCAGCAGGCGACCATCTTCCTCGCCGGCCCACCCTTGGTGAAGGCCGCCACCGGCGAGGTGGTGAGCGCCGAGGACCTGGGCGGCGCCGACGTGCACTGCCGCACCAGCGGTGTGGCCGACCACTATGCCGACAACGACGAGCACGCCCTGGCCCTGGCCCGGCGCAGCGTGGCCAACCTCAACTGGCACAAGCTCGGCAAACTGCAGCGCCAGGCGCCGGTCGCCCCGCTGTACGACGCCGAGGAACTGTATGGCGTGGTACCTGCCGATGCCAAGCAGCCGTTCGATGTCCGCGAGGTGATCGCGCGCCTGGTCGACGGCTCGGTGTTCGATGAGTTCAAGGCACTGTTCGGCACCACCCTGGTATGCGGCTTCGCCCACCTGCACGGCTATCCGGTGGCGATCCTGGCCAACAACGGCATCCTCTTTGCCGAGGCGGCGCAAAAAGGTGCGCATTTCATCGAGCTGGCCTGCCAGCGCGGTATCCCGCTGTTGTTCCTGCAGAACATCACAGGCTTCATGGTCGGCAAGAAATACGAAGAAGGTGGCATCGCCAAGCATGGCGCCAAGCTGGTGACCGCGGTGGCCTGCGCCCAGGTGCCGAAGTTCACGGTGATCATCGGCGGCAGCTTCGGTGCCGGCAACTACGGCATGTGCGGCCGCGCCTACGACCCGCGCTTCCTGTGGATGTGGCCCAACGCGCGGATCGGCGTGATGGGTGCCGAGCAGGCTGCTGGCGTGCTGGCCCAGGTCAAGCGCGAGCAGAGCGAACGGGCCGGTACCGCCTTCAGCGCCGAGGAAGAGGCCAGGCTCAAGCAGCCGATCCTCGACCAGTACGAGCGCCAAGGCCACCCCTACTATTCCAGCGCAAGGCTGTGGGACGACGGCGTCATCGACCCCGCCCAGACCCGCGACGTGCTTGGCCTGGCGTTGTCCGCCGCGCTGAACGCCCCGATCGAACAGAGCCGCTTCGGCATTTTCCGGATGTGACCCATGAGCGATTTCAGCACCCTGGAAGTGATCAAGGACCCTCGCGGCTTCGCCACCTTGTGGCTGAGCCGCGAAGACAAGAACAACGCCTTCAACGCGCAGATGATCCGCGAACTGATCGTCGCCCTCGACCAGCTCGCCGAGGATGCCAGCCTGCGTTTCGTGCTGCTGCGCGGTCGTGGCCGACACTTCAGCGCCGGTGCCGACCTCGCCTGGATGCAGCAGTCGGCGCAGCTGGACTTCAACACCAACCTGGACGACGCCCATGAGCTGGGCGAACTGATGTACGCCCTGCACCGCCTCAAGGCACCGACCCTGGCGGTGGTGCAAGGCGCGGCCTTCGGCGGTGCCCTGGGCCTGATCAGCTGCTGCGACATGGCCATCGGTGCCGAGGATGCCCAGCTGTGCCTGTCCGAAGTGCGCATCGGCCTGGCCCCGGCGGTGATCAGCCCGTTCGTGGTCAAGGCCATCGGCGAGCGCGCCGCGCGTCGCTATGCCCTGACCGCCGAACGCTTCAGCGGCGTGCGTGCCCGCGAGCTGGGCCTGCTGGCCGAGGTCTACCCGGCTGCCGAACTCGATGCCCAGGTCCAAGCTTGGGTCGACAATCTGCTGCAGAACAGCCCCCAGGCCCTGCGCGCCACCAAGGACCTGCTGCGCGAGGTGGACGACGGCGAGCTGAGCCCGGCGCTGCGCCGCTACTGCGAGAATACGATCGCCCGCATCCGCGTCAGCCCCGAAGGCCAGGAGGGCCTGCGCGCCTTCCTGGAAAAACGCCGCCCCGCCTGGCAAGACAACAAGGAGCCGCGCCCATGAGCCGCCCTACCCTGACCACCCTGCTGGTCGCCAACCGCGGCGAGATCGCCTGCCGGGTCATGCGCACCGCCAAGGCCATGGGCCTGACCACCGTCGCCGTACACAGCGCCACCGACCGTGACGCCCGCCACAGCCGCGAAGCTGACATCCGCATCGACCTGGGCGGCACCAAGGCCGCCGAGAGCTACCTGGTGATCGACAAGCTGCTGGCGGCAGCCAAGGCCAGCGGCGCCCAGGCCATCCACCCAGGCTATGGCTTCCTCTCCGAGAATGCAGGCTTCGCCCGCGCCATCGAACAGGCCGGGCTGATCTTCCTCGGCCCGCCAGCCAGCGCCATCGATGCCATGGGCAGCAAGTCGGCGGCCAAGGCGCTGATGGAAGCTGCAGGCGTACCGCTGGTACCGGGCTACCACGGTGAAGCCCAGGATCTGGACACCTTCCGCGCCGCCGCCGAGCGCATCGGCTACCCGGTGCTGCTCAAGGCCAGCGCCGGCGGTGGCGGCAAGGGCATGAAGGTGGTCGAGGAGGAAAGCCAGTTGGCCGACGCCCTGGCCTCGGCGCAGCGTGAGGCGCAGTCGTCGTTCGGCGATGCGCGCATGCTGGTGGAAAAGTACGTGCTCAAACCGCGCCATGTGGAGATCCAGGTGTTCGCCGACCAACACGGCAACTGCCTGTACCTCAACGAGCGCGACTGCTCGATCCAGCGCCGCCATCAGAAAGTGGTCGAGGAAGCCCCGGCCCCTGGGCTGTCCCCCGAGCTGCGCAAGGCCATGGGCGAGGCTGCCGTGCGCGCCGCCCAGGCCATCGGCTACGTCGGCGCGGGCACCGTCGAGTTCCTGCTCGATGCCCGCGGCGAGTTCTTCTTCATGGAAATGAACACGCGCCTGCAGGTGGAGCACCCGGTCACCGAGGCCATCACCGGCCTGGACCTGGTGGCCTGGCAGATCCGCGTGGCCTGCGGCGAGCCGCTGCCGATCACCCAGGACCAGGTGCCGCTGGTCGGCCATGCCATCGAGGTGCGCCTGTACGCGGAAGACCCGGCCAACGAGTTCCTGCCTGCCACCGGCACCCTGGCGCTGTACCGCGAGTCGGCACCCGGCGAGGGCCGCCGGGTGGACAGCGGCGTCAGCGAGGGCGATGTGGTCTCGCCCTTCTATGACCCGATGCTGGGCAAGCTGATCGCCTGGGGCCAGGACCGCGAGCAAGCCCGCCTGCGCCTGCTGGCCATGCTCGACGAATTCGCCATCGGCGGATTGAAGACCAACATCGCCTTCCTGCGCCGCATCCTGGCCCACCCGGCCTTTGCCGCCGCGGAACTGGACACCGGCTTCATCCCGCGCCACCAGGCCGAGTTGCTGCCTGCGCCGAACGCACTGCCGGCGACGTTCTGGCAGGCGGCCGCCGAAGCCTGGCTGCAAGGGAGCCCTGCGCACCAGCGTCACGACGACCCCGCCTCGCCTTGGGCCCGGCGCGACGGCCTGCGCCTGGGCCTGGCAGCACGCAGCAGCCTGCACCTGGTCAGCGGCGGGCAGGACCAGGCCGTCGCGCTGGAACACAATGCGCCCTCGACCTGGCACCTGGACGGCGAACAGCTGTGCCACGCTGTGGATGGCGTGCGCCGTCGTCACCTGGCCATACGCCGTGATGACACCCTGTACCTGCAATGGGATGGGGAAATGCATGCAGTGAGCGCCTTCGACCCCATCGCCGAAGCCGAAGCCAGTCACAGCCACCAGGGCGGTCTGGGCGCGCCCATGAACGGCAGCATCGTACGGGTGTTGGTGGAGCCGGGCCAGGTGGTCGAGGCCGGTACCGCGCTGGTGGTGCTGGAGGCGATGAAAATGGAGCACAGCATCCGCGCCCCTCACGGCGGCACGGTCAAGGCCCTGTTCTGCCAGGAGGGAGATATGGTCGGCGAGGGCACGGTGCTGGTGGAACTGGCCGATTAATGCAAAGGGCCGCTGCGCGGCCAATCGCCGGCTTGCCGGCGATTGGGCTGCGAAGCAGCCCCAGCGATCTAGAACTTACCGTGCACCCGCACGACGACCCCAAGAAACTCGCACCCGTCTTCGCACAGAACGGTCGGATACCGCGTATTCAGCGGCCTGAGCATGCGCTCTCCGCCCTCCTCGATCAGTTGCCTGAGGACCGCCGCCTTGCCCGGCTGCCGGGCGATCACCAGTTTGCCGGGCACCGGATCGAGGCCCGTGTCCACCAGAATGAGCATGCCCTGGGGCACACTCATTCCGCTTGCCGCGTTCATCGAGTCGTTTTCAACAGGCAGCCAGAATGCATTGCCGGCCGGCATATAGTCGGTCTGCTCGGTCACTTCGACAGCGTCGGGCAAAGGGCCTTGCAGGTCGGCCCAGGCCAGGACCGGAAAGCGGAAACTGGCATAACGCAGCGCCTCGGATGAAAGGGAGCGCTCTGGCGCATAGACGCCCAGGGGCTCACGCAACAGGCCACGCTCTACCACCATGACCTGGGCTTTGAGATAGACCAACCCGAGCTTTTCCAATTTTTCATTGATGGTCGCCAAGGTAGGCCTGCGGGTGCCACGTAACCAGTGGCCCACGCCGCCTTGGGTCATCCCAAGGCGTTCGGCCAGTTCCAGTTGGTTAAGGCCATGTTCACGCTTGTAGCGCGCGAGAAATTCGTTCCAGTTTTCCATGGCCGAGAACAATACGGGCTGTATCCAGCGCATCAATACACATCCTGAATTATCTTGCCTTAGATAAATAATACAGTTTGACCTATGCTCCGTATTCACCACTCCGCAGTGACAGTGAGCAGGTATCAGGATGAAACCATCGAAAAACGAAGAAACAGATCTCGACAGCGAAGCCGCCCGCCGTGCGCTCGATTATTACCTCAATCCAGCTCCGCCGCGCCCCAGTCTGGACAACAAGATCTGGACCCTGCACAACGGCGTGACGGCCAGGCAGGCCCACAATCATGCACTGGCGCTGTTGCGCTGCGCCTCGGCCACCGCGCACGAAACCGCCTCCCACCAACCCGAGGGCATGACCCGCGAGGTGATGTTTGCCTTGATGCATATGGTGAACATGGCCCGGGCACTGCTGGAACACGAGCAGACGGCATTGAAGGAAGAGAAATAAGGAGAGTCGTGATCGCCGCCCGGCAGCGATACCCCCGGTTGCCGGGAAAAGGAAGCGCACCGGCAAAACTTTTTTACCGGATAGGTGAAAATTCATTTGACTGGCAAATGATAACGATTATTATTGCACTCAGCAGGTCGCGAGACCCGCTGGATAACCTGAAAGCCCTTAGGTCGGACTCTCAGATTATCTCCTCATCAGGCTAATCACGGTTTTTGACCCGGCTTTTTGCCGGGTCTTTTTTTTGGCTCTTCAGGCTAATGAAGATCGATTACCGCGTAATGGCCGCGATGATAGCAAAGGTGTGTCAATTCGTGAACGGCTGTAACAACGTTTTGCGCAATCAGCACTTGAGAATCACTATCGTTAAGATTAATCTGCTTGCGCATCATGGATGATGCCCCCTCCCCCATCGAGCAAGGAGCTGTCTATGTCCCGTCTGCTATTGCCCGTTGAACAGGGCACTTCCGGCCTCCACTCTGCCGCCGAAGGCACCCTGCTCCATCAGCTCAAGCGCCTGCCGCGTCGCGTGCAGCAAGTCTTCCTGCTCAGCCGCCTCGACCGGCTCGGCTTCGCCGATATTGCCGAACACCTTGATTTGCCCCTGCTGGCGATAGAACGTCACATGAACCAGGCGCTGCAGGCTACGTGCGCTCCAGGCGATGCCCTGGCCAGCATCGCTGGCCAATGGTACGTACGCTTGCAAAGCCCGCAAGCCACCGCCAGCGAACGCATCGACTTCCGCCGCTGGTTGGACGCCGCCCCCGAGCACCTGCGCGCTTTCCACGACACCGAACTGCGCTGGCGCAGCCTGCTCGCCCCGGCTCGCCAGCTGGGCCATGACGGCTGGTACCGGCATGGCCGGGCGGCGCTGTCGTTGGGCGGGTGTTCGATTGCCGTCGGCCTCGGTGCCGCTGCGCTCCTCGTACTGGGCCTCTACCCCTTGTAGGAGCGGCGCAAGGCTGCTCCTACAGGTGTTTCGGTAAATTCACTGCCCAGGCATTACACCGGCAGGTGTACAGTAGCGACACAACAAAGCCACAGGAGCCTGGCAATGACCGTGACGCTGTCCCCGCTGCACATCGACTGCGATTTCGATTCCGGCAACATTCAGGTACTGGACACCAGCGACCCGACCCGGGTGCACTTGGCCATCCGCCCCGACACTCATAGCGGCCACTTTCAGTGGTTCCACTTCAGGGCCAGCGGCCTGACACCAGGCCAGACCCACCGCTTCAGCCTGGACAACGCCCATCAGTCCTCCTACAAGAACGCCTGGGCCGGCTACCACGCCGTGGCCTCCTACGACCAGCAGACCTGGTTCCGCGTACCCAGCCAGTTCGACGGCAAGGCGCTGAGCTTCGAATTCGCAGCACAGCAGGAACAGGCCTGGTTCGCCTATTTCGAACCCTACCCGCGCGCACGCCACAATCAATTGATCGAACGCGCCAGGCAATTGCCCGGCGTCGAGTTGCTGGCCTGTGGACGCAGTGTGCAAGGTCGCGATATTCCACTGCTGCGTGCAGGCAACGGCTCAGCCGGCAAGCGCAAGATCTGGCTGATCGCCCAGCAGCACCCGGGTGAACACATGGCCGAATGGTTCATGGAAGGTGTGATCGACCGTCTGCAAGCCAACGACGATACCGTCCAGGCCCTGCTGGCCGAAGCCGACCTGTACCTGATCCCCAACATGAACCCCGACGGCGCCTTCCTGGGCCACCTGCGCACCAACTTCAAGGGCAAGGACCTGAACCGCGCCTGGCAAGACGCCAGTGTCGAGTTCAGCCCCGAGGTGTTCTTCGCCCAATCGCAGATGAAGCAGTACGGGGTGGATGCCTTCATCGACGCCCATGGCGACGAGGAAATCCCCCATGTGTTCACCGCCGCCTGCGAGGGTAACCCCGGCTACACGCCACGTCTGGCGAAGCTCGAGGAGCAGTTCCGCAGCACGCTGTGCAGCGTGACGCCAGACTTCCAGACCGTGCATGGCTATACCCGCGACGAGCCGGGCCAGGCCAACATGACCTTGGCGTGCAACGCCGTGGGCCAGGCTTATGACTGCCTGTCACTGACCTTGGAAATGCCGTTCAAGGACCATGACGATGCGCCCAACCCCATCACCGGCTGGTCGGGTGAACGCTCGAAGGCATTGGCGGGCGCGGTGTTGGAAACCTTGGCGAAAATGGTCAAGGACTTGCGCTGAGCGAACCGACGTCATCGCGGGACAAGCCCGCTCCCACAGGTATAGCGCCGCGCGCTTGTCCCGCGCGGTCTCTGTGTGGAGCTTGTTCCGCGATGGGACTGCCAGGCGCCACAATACTGAAAGCCGTATGAAAAATGGCTGAATTAGCTATCGGAAATGATTCGATACTGTGCGCTGAGGCACACGGAAACAGCAGGAGAGATATGAAGATAATGGCAGGGGCGGCTGGATTCGAACCAACGCATGGCAGGATCAAAACCTGCTGCCTTACCGCTTGGCGACGCCCCTGTATCGGATACGACGAATGCCTGTGCACTGTCGCTCTGAAGACTCACTGACAACAACGCTGGGTCGCTGTGCTGGAATGGCCGGCACTATACCAACAGTCTTCTCACCTGGGAACCCCCAAGGTGAAAAAAAATGCCTTAAAACAGCAAGTTAGTCCTCTGCTCCGGGTTTTGGTCAGCCGTGGCATTGCCATCCGTCGCATTTTCCCGGCCTCGCTTCAACAACCGCGGCTTCCTTCATTCCAATCAGGTAAGCAAAGCCTGCGCATCACAAGGAGGGCGCCATGCCAGTTTCCCATGACCTCTACCAGGACCTTCACTACCCTCGCGAAATCGTCCAGCAGCGGCGCCAACAGGACAAGGAGCTGGACCGGTTGCTGGATGAATACGTGGACATCGACAACCAGGTGCTGGCCGCCGAAGCAATCTCGGCTGGCAATGTCAGTGACGATGACTTGCACCGGCTCAAGGAGCGCCGGCTGGCGGTGAAGTACATGATCGAGCGGCAATTGGAGCGCCACCCCAAATAGCGAGGGGCCGCTGCGCGGCCCATCGCGGCACAAGGCCGTTCCTACAGGGAACGTGCTGCCACCTGTAGGAACGGGCTTGCCCCGCGATGCCCGTTTAGAAGAAGCCCAACGGGTTGATGTCGTAGCTCACCAGCAGGTTCTTGGTCTGCTGGTAGTGGTCGAGCATCATCTTGTGCGTCTCACGCCCCACGCCGGACTTCTTGTAGCCACCGAACGCGGCATGGGCCGGGTACAGGTGGTAGCAGTTGGTCCATACGCGGCCGGCCTTGATGCCGCGACCCATGCGGTAGGCGCGGTTGATGTCACGGGTCCAGACGCCTGCGCCGAGGCCGAACTCGGTGTCGTTGGCGATGGCCAGGGCCTCGGCCTCGTCCTTGAAGGTGGTGACGCTGACCACTGGGCCGAAGATCTCCTCCTGGAACACGCGCATGCGGTTGTTGCCTTTGAGCAGGGTCGGCTGGATGTAATAGCCGGTGGCCAGGCTGCCTTCGAGTTTCTCCACCTTGCCCCCGGTCAGCAGCTCGGCGCCTTCCTTCTGGGCGATCTCCAGGTAGGAGAGGATCTTCTCGAACTGTTGTTGCGAGGCCTGGGCGCCGACCATGGTGTCGGTGTCCAGCGGGTCGCCGCGCTTGATCTGCAGCACCTTCTTCATCACCACCTGCATGAATTCGTCGTAGATCGACTCCTGCACCAGCGCACGGGATGGGCAGGTGCACACCTCGCCCTGGTTGAAGAACGCCAGCACCATGCCTTCGGCGGCCTTGTCGATGAAGGCCGGCTCGGCCTTCATGATGTCCTCGAAGTACACGTTCGGCGACTTGCCGCCCAGCTCCACGGTGGACGGGATGATGTTCTCGGCGGCGCATTTCATGATGTGCGAGCCCACCGGCGTGGAGCCGGTGAAGGCGATCTTGGCGATGCGCTTGCTGGTGGCCAGGGCCTCGCCGGCCTCACGGCCGAAGCCTTGCACCACGTTGAGCACGCCCTTGGGCAGCAGGTCGCCGATCAGCTCGAGCAGCACGGTGATGCCCAGCGGGGTCTGCTCGGCAGGCTTGAGCACCACGCAGTTGCCGGCAGCCAGGGCCGGGGCCAGCTTCCAGGCGGCCATCAGCAGCGGGAAGTTCCACGGGATGATCTGCCCGACCACGCCCAGCGGTTCGTGGATGTGGTAGGCCACGGTGCTGTCGTTGATCTCGGCGGCGCCGCCTTCCTGGGCGCGGATGCAGCCGGCGAAATAGCGGAAGTGGTCCACGGCCAGGGGGATGTCGGCGTTGAGGGTTTCGCGGATCGGCTTGCCGTTGTCCCAGGTCTCGGTGATGGCCAGGATTTCCAGGTTCTGTTCGATGCGGTCGGCGATACGTAGCAGCACATTCGAGCGGTCCTGCACCGAGGTGCGACCCCAGGCATCGGCGGCGGCGTGGGCGGCGTCGAGGGCCTTGTCGATGTCCTCGGCGGTGGAACGGGGGAATTCGGCGATCGGCTGGCCGTTCACCGGCGAGGTGTTGGTGAAGTATTCACCCTTGACCGGAGGAACGAACTCACCGCCGATGTAGTTGCCATAGCGGCTCTTGAAGGTGATTTTCGCGCCTTCGGTACCCGGATGTGCGTAACGCATGGTGTGGCTCCTGATTTTTATCCGTTGTTTTAGGAGTGATCCTTGGCATGCATGGAAGCAAGTTGGAAGAAATAAGGAAAATCGATTTATCGTATTTCAAAAACAAGCTCAGCTTATAAAGGCAATCGCGGGCAAGCCCGCGCCCACAGGAAGTGGTATTGCCCTTCATCACCCTGCCCGCGGCAGGTCCGCCAACACGCCTTCGATCTCCTCCAGCACCGCCGGGTCGTCCAGGGTCGACGGCGGCACGTAGTCCTGCCCGTCGGCAATCTTGCGCAATACGGCGCGCAGGATCTTGCCCGAGCGGGTCTTGGGCAGGCGTTTAACGAGGCGCACCCGGTTGAAGCAAGCCAGCGCGCCGATCTGCTCACGCACGTTGGCCACCAGCTCGGCCTGTAACTGCTGCTCGGTGACACCCTCGCCATCCTTGAGCACCACCAGCGCCAACGGCACCTGGCCCTTGATCTCGTCATGCACGCCGATCACCGCGCACTCGGCCACCGCCGGATGACGCGCCACCAGGTCCTCCATCTCGCCGGTGGACAGACGATGGCCGGAGACGTTGATCACATCGTCCGTGCGTCCCATGATGTAGACGAAGCCATCCTCGTCCAGGTAGCCGCCGTCGCCGGTGTGGTAGTAACCCGGATAGCTCTGCAGATAGGCCTGTAGATAGCGTGCGTGGTCGCCCCATAAGGTCTGGCTGCAACCTGGCGGCAAGGGCAGCGCAATGACGATGGCGCCCTGCTGGTTCGGCCCCAGTGGCCGGCCTTCGTCATCGAGCACCTGCACGTGGTAACCCGGCACCGCGCGGTTGCTCGACCCCGGCCGCGCCGCGCTGCCTTCCAGGCCTGCGCAAGGTGCGGTGACCGGCCACCCGGTCTCGGTCTGCCACCAATGGTCGTGCACCGCCTTGCCGCTGACACGCTCCAGCCATTGATGGGTACTGGAGTCGAGCTTCTCACCGGCCAGGAACAGCTGGCGCAGCGAGCTCAGGTCGTGGCGGCGGATGAGCTCACCTTCTGGGTCTTCCTTGCGGATCGCGCGCATGGCGGTGGGCGCACAGAACAGGCCGTTGACCTTGTACTGCTCCACCACGCGCCAGTAGGCCGATGCGTCCGGCGTGCGGATCGGCTTGCCTTCGTAGAAGACCGTGGTGCAGCCGCTCATCAGCGGCCCGTAGACGATCAGCGAATGGCCGACCACCCAGCCCACGTCGGAAATCCCCCACCACACGTCACCGGCCTGCATCCCGTACACATGACGCATGGCATAGCACAGCGCGACGGCATTGCCGCCGTTCTCGCGCACGATGCCCTTGGGTTTGCCGGTGGTGCCGGAGGTGTACATGATGTACAGCGGGTCGCCGGCATCCAGCTGCACCGGCGGTATTGGCTCGACACCGGTCAATGCCGCCTGCCAGTCGAGGTCGCGCCCTGGCTGCAAGCCGGCGTGGGCCTGAGGGCGCTGCAGCACCAGCACATGGCGCGGCTGGTGCCCGGCCAGTTGCAGGGCACGGTCGACCAGCGGTTTGTATTCGATCACCCGGTCGAACTCCAGCCCGCACGACGCGGTGAGCAGCAGCGCGGGCCGGGCATCGTCGATACGCAAGGCCAGCTCGTTGGCAGCAAAGCCGCCGAACACCACCGAATGCACCGCACCGATCCGCGCACAGGCCAGCATGGCCATGGCCGCCTGAGGCACCATGGGCATGTAGATGATCACGCCATCACCCTTGCTCACGCCCAGCTGTCGCAGCAGCCCTGCCAGGCGTGCCACTTCGTCGCGCAACTGGTTGTAGGTGAACGTCTGTTGCACGCCGGTCACGGGCGAGTCGTAGATCAGCGCCAACTGCTCGCCCCTGCCTTGTTCAATCTGGTGGTCCAGGGCCAGGTAGCAACTGTTCAGACGGCCGTCGGCGAACCAGCGGTGGGTACCGTCGGGGTTGTCCTGCAGGGTCAGCGTGGGCTTGCGGTGCCAGGCCAGGCGGTCGGCCTGTTCGGCCCAGAAGGCGGCGGGGTCGGCAATGGAATGGGCGTAGCTGTGCTGGTAGGTCATGGCGGTCTGCAACCCGATACTTGTTGTTATTGAAGGGCGAACCTGGAGTATGGACCCCTACCCCACCCTCGCCATCGGACTTAAGTCGCAACCGATATGCAAGATTGCACAGGCAGTCGCACCATTGCGGTGCAAACGCCTAGAATACGCCTTCCGTCAGCCACTGAGCCGCTTCAATGGATATCGATCAGGCCCGTACCTTCCTGGAAATCGTGCGCTGCGGCAGCCTGGTCGCCGCCGCCGAACGCCTGTTCGTGTCGCAGACGGCGATCACCGCGAGGGTGCAGCGCCTGGAGCAGCAACTGGGCTGCCAGCTGTTCGTGCGCAGCCGCAACGGCGCCAGCTTGACCAGCGACGGCGAGGCGTTCGTGGTCTACGCCAACCAGATGGTGCAGACCTGGGAAGCGGCGCGGCGCGACCTGCCGTTGCCCCAGGGTTGCCAGCAGGTGTTGCATGTAGGCGGCGAAGTGAGCCTGGCCAACCCGATGATGCTCGACTGGGTCAGCGCGCTGCACCATGAACTGCCCAGCCATGCCATCCGCAGCGAAGTGAGCGACGGCGAGTCGTTGCTGCGCAAGGTGGAGATGGGCCTGCTCGATGCCGCGTTGGTGTACCAGCCGACCTACGGGCCTGGTTTGCAGGTGGAGCAATTGATGGAGGAAAAGCTGATCCGCGTGCGCCGGGTCGGCCACCCCGACCCTTACATCTACATCGACTGGGGCGAAGCCTTCCGCCGCCAGCACGACGCGGCCCTGCCCGACTGTGCGCGCCCGGCGCTGAGTTTCAACCTCGGCCCGCTGGCGCTGCAGTTCATCCTCGACCAGGGCGGCAGCGGCTACTTCCGCACCCGGGTGGTGCAGGCCTACCTGGAGCGCGGGGTGGTCGAGCGGGTGCCGCAGGCGCCGGAGTTCACCTACCCGACCTTCCTGGTCTATGCCCGCAAGCGTGACAGCGAAGCCCTGCAACAGGCCTTAAGCGTGCTGCGCCGGCTGGTGGCAGCCGGCGACAGCGATTGGTCACAGCGCTGGGACCCGGTTATCTGAACGTTGCGCGGCGGCATTGAGCAGATGCCGCTTGAGGCCTGCGATCAGGTCGGTCTGGGTGATCACCCCCACTAGGTGATCATCCTCCAGTACCGGCAGGCAGTGCAGGCCGTGATCGCTGAGCAGCGGCAACAAGCGATCCAGCGGGTGCTGGCTGCTGACGCTGATCACCCGTCGGCTCATCACCTGCTCCATGCGCACCGTATGGCGGCGGAACATCCCTCGCCAGCTGAAGCGCGCACGGGCCATGGCCGGGCCCACCAGGTCGCTCAAGCTGACGATGCCCACCAGACGGCCGCCTTCGAGCACCGGCAGGGTCTTGAGGTGATGGCTCGAAAGCATCTTCCAGGCCTGTTCCAGGGTGGTGGCCGGCGAGGCGAACTGCACGTCGCGGGACATCACCGAGGCCGCGGTGATGCCGCCCAGGCTGCGTTGCAAGGCATGCTGCTCGGTGGCCAGGATGATACGTTCGAGTTCATCGCGGGTGACGTCGACGAACTCGCCCAGCTCTTCCAGAGCCACATCCAGGTCTTCGCTGTTCACCCCTACCCGCTCGCTGGGCAGCGGGTCGTGGGTGTGGTGCAGGTCCTTGCGTGGCAACGGCCCCTTGGGGTAGCGCACGCCGGTCAGGCGGTTGTAGCACACCCCCACCGTGACCAGGATCAGCGCGTGCAACAGGATCGGCTCGAGCAGATGGTTGCCCAGCGCCACCAGGCCTGGGTCGGCCAGCACCGCGCCAGCCGCCACCGCGCCACCGGGCGGGTGCAGGCAGCGCAGCAGGCACATCAACAGGATCGACACGCCCAGGGCGGCCGCAGCCACCCACAGCTCGGCGCCGAAGCCATGACGCATGGCCAGGCCCACCGCACCGGCCACGGCATAGCTGCCCAGTACCGGCCAGGGCTGGGCCAGCGGGCCGGAATGCACGGCGAACACCAGCACCGCCGAGGCGGCCAGCGGGCCGAGCAGATGCAAGGCGACCGAGGGGCCGAAGACCATGCTGCATAGAGTACCGGCCAGGAACAGGCCGAGCAGTGCACCGACACCGGCACGCAGCCATTCTTTGGGGGGGATGTTCAAGGGAGCAGGCAGCAGGCGCTGCAAACGGCTTTCAGGACGCGAGGCAGACATCAAGGAGATCGATCGTGTTCTTCTGGTTAAAAAGAAAGCCCAGCCAAATCGGCCTGGGCCCGGTATTGCGCATGCAATAGCTCAATGATTCCGTCCATGGAGATGGAAACGGGGAAGTTTCATGGCGGCGATTGTGCCGGGTGGGCTGGCAAGGAGCCAATTCAAAAAAATGCGCTTGCGCTGCAATTTTTTTGTAGTGCTGTGCTGGTACCTGCGCAGGCGCCAATCGCCGGCAAGCCGGCTCCCACCTGTCCTGCGCTGTTTTCAAAGACATCGCCATACCTGGGGGCGTCGGCTTGCCGGCGATTGGACCAAGAGAGATGACGGGTCAACGCCCCTTGCGCGGCAGGTCGATGCTGACCCGCAGGCCGCCCATGGGGCTTTCCAGCAGCGCCAGGGTGCCGCCCCAGGCCTCGACGATATCGCGCACGATGCCAAGCCCCAGGCCATGCCCGTCGACCTGTTCGTCCAGCCGAGAGCCGCGCTCGAGCACTTGCAGGCGTGCCTGCTCGGGAATGCCGGGGCCATCGTCGTCCACCCACAGCTGGTAGCCATCGGCGCTCGGCGCTATGCCCAAGTGAACCTCGCTGTCGGCCCACTTGCAGGCGTTGTCCAGCAGGTTGCCGAGCAGCTCCAGCAGGTCTTCGCGATCCCACGGCAGCAACAGCCCGGGCGGCACGTCGCGCACAAGCTGCAGGCCTTCGCCGTGGATCATCCCGAGCGTGGCCAGCAGCCCGGGCAATTCGGCGTCGCAGTCGAACTGGGCGCCTGGCAGTGCATCGCCGGCCAGGCGTGCGCGGTTGAGTTCACGGGACAGGCGCTGCTGGATCTGCTGCAGTTGTTCACGCAATTGCTCGCGAACGTCCGGCAGGTCTTTCAACCGTTCGCTGGCGGCCAGGCTGAGCAGCACCGCCAAAGGGGTCTTCAGGGCATGGCCGAGGTTGCCCAGGGCATTGCGCGAACGGCGCAGGCTGTCCTCGGTATGGGCCAGCAAGTGGTTGATCTGGTCCACCAAGGGTTGCAGCTCGCTGGGTACCTGGGCGTCGAGCTGCGAACGCTGGCCTTGCTGCAACTGGGCGATCTGCTGGCGGGCGCGCTCCAGCGGGCGCAACGACCGGGTCACGGTGATGCGCTGCAATACCAGCACCAGCACGAGGGCTACCAAGCCCATGCCCAGGCCGATCTGCTGCATGCGCCGGAAGCCGTCGCGTATCGGCGAATAGTCCTGGGCCACGCTGATCGAAATGTCCTGGCCCAGCCGCCGATAGTCGGCGCGCAGGGCCAGCAGCTGCTGGCCTTCCGGCCCCAGCTCATGGCTGTCCTCCAGGCCCGGCGCCGCCGGTTTGGGCATGTCCAGGTCCCACAGCGAACGGGAACGCCAGGTGCCCTGATCGAAGTCGATGCGAAAGTAATAACCGGAAAACGGGCGCTGGTAGGCCGCGGAAATCCTCCGCTCGTCCAGTTGCAACCCCGCAGGCCCGCGTACCAGCGCCACCAGCAGGTTCTCGCTTTCCTTGCGCAGGCCAGCCTCCAGGTAGCGCTGCAGGCCGACCTCGAACAGCCACAGGGTCAGCTGGGCCAGGACCAGCCCGACCACCACCAGCACCGCCACCAGGCCAAGGCTCAGGCGCGCCTGGATCGACTTCACGCGGCGCTCCCGGCATACACGTAGCCCTGGCCGCGTCGCGTTTCGATCACGCTGCGGCCCAGCTTGCGTCGCAGGTGGTTGACGTGCACCTCCAGGACGTTGGAATCGCGCTCGGTCTCGCCGTCATAGAGGTGCTCGGCGAGGTGGCTCTTGGACAACACCTGTTGCGGATGCAGCATGAAATAGCGCAGCAGGCGGAACTCGGCGGCGGTCAGCTGGATATCGACGCCATCGCGGCTGACACACTGGCGGCCTTCGTCCAGCTGCAGGCCGGCCGCTTCGAGGGTGGGCTGGTTGGCCAGCCCACGGGCACGGCGCAACAACGCCTGGATGCGCAGCTGCAGCTCCTCGGGGTGAAAGGGTTTGGTCAGGTAGTCGTCGGCCCCGGCCTTGAGCCCTTCGATCCGTTCGGCCCAGGAGCCGCGCGCGGTGAGGATCAGCACCGGCGTGGCCAGGTTGGCGGCACGCCATTGGGCCAGCACGTCGAGCCCGGGCAACCCCGGCAGGCCGAGGTCAAGGATGATCAGGTCGTAGGGTTCGCTCTGGCCCTGGTAGACCGCATCGCGGCCATCCGCCAGCCAGTCCACGGCATAGCCCTGGCGCTGCAGGCTGGCGGTCAGTTCGTCGGCCAGGGGGACATTGTCCTCGACAAGCAGCAGGCGCATTCAGTCGTCTTCCTCGTCTTTGAGCAGCATTCCGTTGCGGGCGTCCAGCTTGATCTCGCGGACCACGCCATCGGGAGTCAGCAGTTCGACCTCGTACTCGTAGCGCTCGTGCTTTTCTTCGAGCTCCGCTTCCAGAAGGCGCGCCCCGGGGTAGCGCCCCAAGGCGGATTCGAGCAGTTGTTCCAGCGGCAGGATGACGCCCTTTTGCCGCAGCTCCAAGGCTTCATCCTGATCGAGGTCACGTGCAGCGGCCAGCGAACAGGCGGCCAACAGCGCAAACGCCAGGTAGCGCGCCGTTCGCGGTAGATCGGTCATCAGCTGTCTCGTTCGTCCTTGAGGACTTCACCGGTCTTGGCGTCCAGGTCCACGTCCCATTCGACGTTCTGGCTGTCACGCAGCTCGACCTTGTAGATGTAGCGGCCGTACTCGTCCTCGAGCTCCGAATCGGTCACGGTGGCGCCTGGGTGCTTGGCCACAGCGGCGGCCTTGAGTTCGTCCAAGGACTTGATGGTCTTGGCATTCACCAGCTTGATCACTTCGTCAGGCTGGACATCCTTGGCCAGGGCAACGTTGGCACCCAGGGCGAGCGCGGCGGCAGTGAACAGGGCAGTCAAGGTTTTCATCGGGTTCTCTCCATCGAGATGTACAAGTTGTCTACGGGCAAAGACTAACCAGTGGTCCTTAATTGAACCTGAAAACAGGCCGGGGGGATGATAGCGCAGTCTGCAGTTGCTTCGCCTTTGCCTTGAAGCGCTTCGGCGCCTGTAGGATCGAGCGCCGCCCGCGCGGCGCGCGATCCTACAGGCAGCACCCATCCCAAGCCCTACCCAGACGACTTTGTGAACAGCATGCCCCGGATGCCACCGGGCGGTTGCACGAACGGCTGCAAGCCTTGTAACGAGCATGCTGGTAAACTGCCGGCCAGCATTGTTTTCAAGAGTCCTACAGCGTGGAAATCTTCAAGGAATTTACGTTCGAATCGGCCCACCGCCTGCCCAACGTCCCGGCCGGGCACAAATGCGGTCGCCTGCATGGCCACTCGTTCAAAGTCGGCCTGCACCTGACCGGCCCGCTCGACCCGCATACCGGCTGGATCCGCGACTTCGCCGAGATCAAGGCGATCTTCAAGCCGATCTACGAGCAGCTGGATCACAACTACCTGAACGACATCCCCGGCCTGGAAAACCCCACCAGCGAAGTGATCGCCAAATGGATCTGGGACCAGGTCAAGCCGCTGCTGCCTGAGCTGTCCAAGGTCCGCATCCACGAGACCTGCACCAGCGGTTGCGAATACAGCGGCGAGTGAGCCGCGCCCCGCGCCGTCACCTCCGCCAGGCCACTCACCGGCTTCGCGCAAGCCGCCCCTAGCCCAGGGCGCTGTGGAGGAACGACGGCGCGATGTAGCGCTGGTAATGGGCCTCGGAGAGCAGGAAGAACTCCCGGTCGATGGCATCGCGCAACTGCGGCAGCTCCCAATCGCGAAACTCTGGCAACAAGGCCATGCCGTATGCCTCCAGGTCGCGGATCATGCGGGCACCGCGCGCGATCAACTGGTAGGCCCAGCAATACTCGGACTGGTGCGCCAGAAAGCGGATGGAGCGCTGCTCCAGTTGCTGGCGCAGGCGCGCTTTGTCGAACACCTCCAGCTTGGCCATCATCACCTGCACCAACAGGTGTTCCAGGCGCAGCCAGACGGCGCGCTTCTCGTCCTCGTCGTAGCTGTTCCAGTGGATCACTTCATGGTGGAAGCGCTTGCAGCCGCGGCATACCAGGTCGCCATAGACCGTGGAGCAGAGGCCGACGCAAGGCGTCTTGATGGATTGGTTGGACATGTAGGAGCGATGGCTTTACGGCGGAACACCGGCCCATGTTAGCCCTTTGTCTAACCAGGGTCACTCGTTAAAGTCACATATGCCGCCTTACTTTCGTCCCGTTTTTACCGTAGAATCACACCGCCTTTTCAAGGCACCAATGTCCGTTGGAAGCTGTTTTCAAAGCGTCACGAGCACAGTTCATCCGGTAGAACGGCGTTGGCCGGGGCATGCCACCGTGCATGGCCCGCGCCAGCCCTCATCAGCTCACCGTTCTACAGGCGTAAAACTTTGAAAGCAGCTTCTGTAAGGATTCTCCGCGACCCTGGCTGGGCGGCCCAAAAAGCCGTGATTGCGCATGGGTGCGGAGAATGCTGGATGAGCGTCCCGGACTCCCTTTAGGGACCACTGATGAGGGTAATAACTGTGCTTGAAGCCTACCGCAAACACATCGAAGAGCGTGCCGCCCTGGGCATCGTGCCCCAGCCGCTGAACGCCGAACAAACTGCAGGCCTGGTCGAGCTGCTGAAGAACCCGCCGGCCGGCGAAGAAGCCTTCCTCGTAGACCTGATCACCCACCGCGTTCCCCCAGGGGTCGACGAAGCTGCCTACGTCAAGGCCGCTTTCCTCTCCGCTATCGCCAAGGGCGAAGCCAAGTCGCCGCTGATCGACCGCAAGCACGCCACCGAACTGCTGGGTACCATGCAGGGCGGCTACAACATCGAAACGCTGGTTGCGCTGCTGGATGACGCCGAACTGGGCGCCGTCGCGGCCGAACAGCTCAAGCACACCCTGCTGATGTTCGATGCCTTCCACGACGTGGCCGAGAAAGCCAAGGCCGGCAACGCCAACGCCAAGGCCGTCCTGGAATCCTGGGCTGCCGGCGAGTGGTTCACCGCCCGCCCAGCCATCGCCGACAAGTACACCCTGACCGTGTTCAAGGTGCCTGGCGAAACCAACACCGACGACCTGTCCCCTGCCCCGGACGCCTGGTCGCGCCCTGACATCCCGCTGCACGCCCTGGCCATGCTGAAGATGGCCCGCGACGGCATCGAACCCCAGCAACCAGGCTCGGTCGGCCCGCTGGCCCAGATCGAAGCGGTCAAGGCCAAGGGCTTCCCGGTCGCCTACGTCGGCGACGTGGTCGGCACTGGCTCCTCGCGTAAATCGGCCACCAACTCGGTGCTGTGGTTCTTCGGCGACGACATCCCGTACGTGCCGAACAAGCGCGCCGGTGGCTTCTGCTTCGGCACCAAGATCGCCCCGATCTTCTACAACACCATGGAAGACGCCGGCGCCCTGCCGATCGAGTTCGACTGCACCAACTTGGCCATGGGCGACGTCATCGACGTCTATCCGTTCAAGGGCGAAGTCCGTCGTCACGGTAGCGACGAGCTGGTCACCACCTTCGAGCTGAAGACCGAAGTCCTGCTCGACGAAGTCCGCGCTGGCGGCCGTATCCCGCTGATCGTCGGCCGTGGCCTGACCGAGAAGGCCCGTGCCGAACTGGGCCTGGGTGCCTCCGACCTGTTCAAGAAGCCAGAGCAGCCTGCCGACACCGGCAAGGGCTTCACCCTGGCCCAGAAGATGGTCGGCCGCGCCTGCGGCCTGCCGGAAGGCCAGGGCGTGCGCCCGGGTGCCTACTGCGAGCCGAAGATGACCACCGTCGGTTCCCAGGACACCACCGGCCCGATGACCCGCGACGAGCTGAAGGACTTGGCGTGCCTGGGCTTCTCCGCCGACCTGGTCATGCAGTCGTTCTGCCACACCGCGGCCTATCCGAAGCCGATCGACGTCACCACCCACCACACCCTGCCGGATTTCATCCGCACCCGTGGCGGCGTGTCCCTGCGTCCAGGCGACGGCATCATCCACAGCTGGCTGAACCGCATGCTGCTGCCTGACACCGTCGGCACCGGCGGCGACTCGCACACCCGCTTCCCGATCGGCATTTCCTTCCCGGCCGGTTCCGGCCTGGTGGCCTTCGCCGCCGCCACCGGCGTCATGCCGCTGGACATGCCCGAGTCGGTACTGGTTCGCTTCAAGGGCAAGCTGCAGCCTGGCATCACCCTGCGTGACCTGGTCCACGCCATCCCTTACTACGCCATCCAGCAGGGCCTGCTGACTGTCGAGAAGAAGGGCAAGAAGAACATCTTCTCCGGTCGCATCCTGGAGATCGAAGGCCTCAACGAGCTGACCGTCGAACAAGCCTTCGAGCTGTCCGACGCCTCGGCCGAGCGTTCCGCTGCCGGCTGCACCATCAAGCTGCCGGAAGAGTCGATCGCCGAGTACCTGAAGTCCAACATCACCCTGCTGCGCTGGATGATCAGCGAAGGCTACGGTGACGCCCGTACCCTGGAGCGCCGCGCCCAGGCGATGGAAGCCTGGCTGGCCAAGCCGCAGCTGCTGTCCGCCGACGCCGATGCCGAGTACGCCGCGGTCATCGAGATCGACCTGGCCGACGTCAAGGAGCCTGTGCTCTGCGCGCCGAACGACCCGGACGACGCCCGCCTGCTGTCCACCGTTGCCGGCGACAAGATCGACGAAGTGTTCATCGGTTCGTGCATGACCAACATCGGTCACTTCCGCGCTGCCGGCAAGCTGCTGGACAAGGTCAAGGGCGGTATCCCGACCCGTCTGTGGCTGGCCCCGCCAACCAAAATGGACGCCCACCAGCTGACCGAGGAAGGCTACTACGGCATCTACGGCAAGGCCGGTGCGCGCATGGAAATGCCAGGCTGCTCGCTGTGCATGGGTAACCAGGCACGTGTGCAGACCGGCTCGACCGTAGTCTCCACCTCGACCCGTAACTTCCCGAACCGCCTGGGCGACGCCACCAATGTCTACCTGGCTTCGGCCGAGCTGGCCGCGGTTGCCTCGATCCTCGGCAAACTGCCGACCGTCGAAGAGTACCTGCAGTACGCCAAGGACATCGACAGCATGGCGGCCGACGTCTACCGCTACCTGAGCTTCGATCAGATCGCCGAGTTCCGCGAAGCGGCAGCCAACGCCCAGATCCCAGTGGTCCAGGCGTAAGCTGAGCAGTACGCTGTAAACGAAAGCCCCGGCAGCGATGCCGGGGCTTTTTTATGCTGGCCAGACCGGCGCAATCGCCGGCAAGCCGGCTCCAACAGGTGCTATACCGGTGTGCGGACTTGTCCCGCGATTGGCTAGCATGGCAGTCTCAAATCACGAATAGATCGACGAACCGCTGCACCGCCGTACCTTCCAACCGCGCCTGATCCTTGCACAAGGCAAAGATTTCATCGCAACGCTGACGGGCAAACCGCGTCGCCAGGTTTTCCCGGAACTTGGCCTCCAGCAACGGTATCCCCTCCCCGCGTCGACGCCGATGCCCGATCGGGTACTCCACCACCACCTGCTCGGTATGGGTGCCGTCCTTGAAGAACACCTGCAGGCCATTGGCAATGGAACGCTTGTCCGCCTCCAGGTACTCGCGGCTGAACCGCGGCTCCTCGACGACTTCCATCTTCTCACGCAACCGGTCGATGCTCGGGTGCACCGCGTGGAAGGCATCTTCGTAGTACTCGGCCACCAGATCACCGAAGATCAGCGGCACAGCAACCATGTACTGCAGGCAATGATCGCGGTCGGCCGCGTTGGCCAACGGACCGACCTTGGAAATGATGCGTATCGCCGATTCGTTGGTACTGATGACGATGCGGTCGACTTCATGCAGGCGATTGCGCACCTGGGGGTGCAAAGCCACCGCGGCCTCGCAGGCAGTCTGGGCGTGGAATTCGGCCGGGAAGCTGATCTTGAACAGCACATTCTCCATCACATAGCTGCCGAAGGGCTGCGGCAGGCGCAACACCCGTTGCTCGACGGGCTTTAGCGCCAGGTCCTTGTTGGTGTGGCTGAACGACACATCGTAGAAGCCCCACTGCGTTGCGGTCAGCACACCCGGTACGCCCATCTCGCCACGCAAGGCGATATCGGCCAGACGCACACCCCGGCTGGAAGCATCACCGGCCGCCCAAGACTTGCGCGAGCCGGCATTGGGCGCATGACGGTAGGTGCGCAGCGCCTGGCCATCGACGAAGGCATGGGACAAGGCCGAGAGCATCTGTTCGCGATTGGCCCCCATGAGCCGTGCACACACTGCGGTGGAAGCGACCTTGACCAGCACCACATGGTCGAGGCCGACGCGGTTGAAGGCGTTCTCCAGCGCCAGCACACCCTGAATCTCGTGGGCCATGACCATAGCCTCGAGCACGGTACGCATGGTCAGGGGTGGCTCGCCGTCGGCCACGCGCTTCTGGGAAAGGTGATCGGCAACCGCGAGGATTCCGCCGAGGTTATCCGAAGGGTGCGCCCATTCAGCTGCGAGCCACGTGTCGTTGTAGTCCAGCCAACGCACGGTACAGCCGATGTCCCAGGCCGCCTTGACCGGATCCAGGCGGAAGGAGGTGCCGGGTACCCGCGCACCGTGTGGGACTACGGTACCTTCGACCAGCGGGCCGAGGTGCTTGGTGCATTCAGGGAAGCGCAGCGCCAGTAAGCCGCAACCCAATGTGTCCATCAGGCAGTTGCGCGCGGTGTCCAGGGCCTCGACCGACTCGACGCGGTAGTCGAGCACATAGTCGGCGATGGTCTGTAGCACCCGGTCGTAATCCGGGCGGTCATTGAGGTCTACGTTGGCGCTCATTGTCTGGCTCCCTGGGAGTGGGGGCCGCAAAGCGGCCCCTCTCAATAAAAGCCGAGCACCAGATGCGTGTTAGAAACTATCGCCAGGCACGCGTACCCAGCCCTCCATCAACACGCGAGCACTACGGCTCATGATAGCCTTGGTCACTGTCCATTCACCGTCCACCTTGCGCGCCTCGGCGCCGACGCGCAAGGTGCCGGACGGGTGGCCGAAGCGCACGGCGCTGCGCTCGCCCCCGCCGGCAGCGAGGTTGACCAGCGTGCCGGGGATCGCTGCCGCCGTGCCGATGGCCACCGCCGCGGTGCCCATCATCGCGTGGTGCAGCTTGCCCATCGACAGCGCCCGCACCAGCAGGTCGATGTCGGCGGCTTCGACCGCCTTGCCGCTGGAAGCAGTGTAGGCGGTCGGCGGCGCGACAAAGGCCACCTTGGGCGTGTGCTGACGCCCGGCAGCCTGGTCGATGTGTTCGATCAAGCCCATGCGCACGGCGCCATGGGCGCGAATGGTCTCGAAACGGGCAAGCGCGGCAGGGTCGCCATTGATCGCCTCCTGCAACTCGGTACCGGTATAGCCGATGTCGGCCGCATTGACGAAAATGGTCGGGATACCGGCGTTGATCAGCGTTGCCTTGAACGTCCCGACGCCCGGCACCTGAAGGTCGTCCACCAGATTGCCGGTGGGGAACATGGCGCCACCGTCGCCGTCTTCGTCTGCGGCCGGGTCGAGGAATTCCAATTGCACTTCGGCGGCCGGGAAGGTCACACCGTCCAGCTCGAAGTCACCGGTCTCCTGCACTTCGCCTTCGGTGATCGGCACATGGGCGATGATGGTCTTGCCGATGTTGGCCTGCCAGATACGCACCGTGGCGATGCCGTTGTGCGGGATGCGCGCCGCATCCACCAAGCCGGCGCTGATGGCGAAGGAACCAACGGCGGCTGACAGGTTGCCGCAGTTTCCGCTCCAGTCGACGAAGGCCTTGTCGATGGCGACCTGGCCGAACAGGTAGTCGACGTCATGCTCCGGACGGGTGCTGCGCGAGAGGATCACGGTCTTGCTGGTGCTGGAGGTGGCGCCGCCCATGCCGTCGATCTGCTTGGCGTAGGGATCGGGGCTGCCGATTACCCGCAGCAACAGGGCGTCACGGGCCGGGCCGGGCTGCTGGGCGCGTTCGGGCAGGTCCTGCAGGCGGAAGAATACGCCCTTGCTGGTGCCGCCACGGATGTAGGTGGCGGGGATTCTTACTTGTGGTACGTGTGCCATGGTTGAGTGTCCTGATTGTCTCGTTCCGGCAGAAAACCTGGGGCTGCTACGCAGCCCTTTCGCGGCACAAGGCCGCTCCTACAGACGAGCGCACTTCCTGTAGGAGCGGCCTCGTGCCGCGAAAGGGCCGCAAAGCGGCCCCGCTCACTCAGGCAGTGCCTTCGAGGAAATCCTGGGCAAAGCGCTGCAGCACCCCGCCCGCCTCGTAGATCGACACTTCTTCGGCAGTATCCAGGCGGCAGGTCACCGGCACCTCGACCCGCTCGCCATTGCGCCGGGTGATGACCAGCGTCAGGGTCGCCCGCGGCGTGCGCGCACCCAGCACGTCGTAGGTCTCGCTGCCGTCAAGGTCCAGGGTCTTGCGGTTGGTGCCTGGCTGGAACTCCAGCGGCAACACCCCCATGCCCACCAGGTTGGTGCGGTGGATGCGCTCGAAGCCTTCGGCGACGATCGCTTCGACACCCGCCAGGCGCACGCCCTTGGCCGCCCAGTCACGGGACGAACCCTGGCCGTAGTCGGCACCCGCAACGATGATCAGCGGCTGCTTGCGCTGCATGTAGGTCTCGATCGCTTCCCACATGCGCGTCACCTTGCCTTCCGGCTCGATGCGCGCCAGCGAACCCTGCTTCACGCTGCCGTCTTCGTTGCGCACCATCTCGTTGAACAGCTTGGGGTTGGCGAAGGTCGCGCGCTGGGCGGTCAGGTGGTCGCCACGGTGGGTCGCATAGGAGTTGAAGTCCTCCTCCGGCAGGCCCATCTTCGCCAAGTATTCCCCTGCGGCACTGTTGGCCATGATCGCGTTCGAAGGTGACAGGTGGTCGGTGGTGATATTGTCCGGCAGTACCGCCAGCGGGCGCATGCCGCGCAGGGTACGCTCACCGGCCAGGGCCCCTTCCCAGTAGGGTGGGCGGCGGATGTAGGTGCTCATCGGGCGCCATTCGTACAGCGGCGCCACCTTCGGCCCCTTGTCCTCCTCGATGGCGAACATTGGGATGTAGACCTTGCGGAACTGCTCGGGCTTGACCGCCGCACGCACCACCGCGTCGATCTCTTCATCGCTCGGCCAGATGTCCTTGAGGCGGATTTCCTTGCCATCCACCACGCCCAGCACATCCTTCTCGATGTCGAAGCGGATGGTGCCGGCAATGGCATAGGCCACCACCAGTGGTGGCGACGCGAGGAAGGCCTGCTTGGCGTACGGGTGGATGCGCCCGTCGAAGTTGCGGTTGCCCGACAGCACGGCGGTGGCATACAGGTCGCGGTCGATGATTTCCTGCTGGATCTTCGGGTCGAGCGCGCCGGACATACCGTTGCAGGTGGTGCAGGCGAAGGCGACGATGCCAAAGCCCAGTCGCTCCAGTTCTTTTTCCAGCCCCGCTTCTTCCAGGTACAGCTGCACGGCCTTGGAGCCAGGCGCCAGGGAGGATTTCACCCAAGGCTTGCGCGCCAGGCCCAGCTTGTTGGCGTTGCGCGCCAGCAGGCCTGCCGCGATCACGTTGCGCGGGTTGCTGGTGTTGGTGCAACTGGTGATGGCGGCGATGATCACCGCGCCGTCCGGCATCTGGCCGGGCACTTCTTCCCAGGCACCGGCAATGCCCTTGGCAGCCAGGTCGCTGGTGGCGACACGGGCGTGCGGGTTGGACGGGCCGGCCATGTTGCGCACCACACTGGAGAGGTCGAAGCGCAGCACGCGCTCGTACTCGGCCTGGCCCAGGCTGTCGGCCCACAGGCCCGTGGCTTTGGCATAGGTTTCCACCAGCTTGACCTGCTGCTCTTCGCGGCCGGTCAGCTTGAGGTAGTCGATGGTCTGCTGGTCGATGGCGAACATCGCCGCAGTGGCGCCGTATTCGGGGGCCATGTTGGAGATGGTGGCGCGGTCGCCCAGGGTCAAGGCGCGAGCACCTTCACCGTAGAACTCGAGGTACGCGCCGACCACCTTCTGCTTGCGCAGGAACTCGGTCAGGGCCAAAACCAGGTCGGTGGCCGTGATGTTCGGCTGCAGCTTTCCGGTCAGCTCGACGCCGACGATTTCCGGCAGACGCATCCACGAGGCGCGGCCGAGCATGACGTTCTCGGCCTCCAGCCCGCCGACGCCGATGGCGATCACGCCCAGCGCATCGACGTGCGGGGTGTGGCTGTCGGTGCCGACGCAGGTGTCCGGGTAGGCCACGCCACGGTCGCTGTGGACCACCGGCGACATCTTCTCCAGGTTGATCTGGTGCATGATGCCGTTGCCCGGCTGGATCACATCGACATTCTTGAACGCCTTCTTGGTCCAGTTGATGAAGTGGAAGCGGTCTTCGTTGCGACGGTCCTCGATGGCGCGGTTCTTCTCGAAGGCCTGTGGGTCGAAGCCGCCGCATTCCACGGCCAGAGAGTGGTCGACGATCAACTGGACCGGCACCACCGGGTTGACCTGGGCCGGGTCGCCGCCCTTGTCGGCGATGGCATCGCGCAGACCGGCCAGGTCCACCAGGGCGGTCTGGCCGAGGATGTCATGGCACACCACGCGCGCCGGGAACCAGGGGAAGTCGAGGTCGCGCTTGCGCTCGATCAGTTGCCCGAGGGACGCATCGAGGGTGGCCGGGTCGCAACGGCGCACCAGGTTCTCGGCCAGCACGCGGGACGTATAGGGCAACCCGTCGTACGCGCCGGGCTTGATCGCCTCGACCGCCGCGCGGGCATCGAAGTAGTCCAGGCCGGTGCCTGGCAGGGGCTTGCGGAATGCAGTGTTCATATCGTTATCAGGCTCGGTCACGGTGTTCGATATGCAGGTCTGGCCACGGGGACGCTACGCGCCCCTTTCGCGGCACAAGGCCGCTCCTACAGGTATTGCGCCGTCCTTGTAGGAGCGGCCTTGTGCCGCGAAAGGGCTGCAAGGCAGCCCCTGCGGTTTCAGCTCAGCGCTGCTCGATCGGCACGAACTTGCGCTGCTCGACGCCGACATATTCGGCGCTCGGGCGGATGATGCGGTTGTTGGCACGCTGCTCGAAGACATGCGCGGCCCAGCCAGTCAGGCGCGAGCAGACGAAGATCGGGGTGAACAGCTTGGTCGGGATGCCCATGAAGTGGTACGCCGAGGCATGGTAGAAGTCGGCGTTGGGGAACAGGCGCTTCTGCTCCCACATGGTCTTGTCGATGGCCTCGGAGACCGGGTACAGGACCTTGTCGCCCACTTGGTCGGCCAACTGCTTGGACCAGCCCTTGATCACCTCGTTGCGCGGGTCGGACTCCTTGTAGATCGCGTGGCCGAAGCCCATGATCTTGTCCTTGCGCTCAAGCATGCGCAGCAGCTCGGCCACGGCCTCCTGCGGGCTCTGGAAGCGCTCGATCAATTCCATGGCCGCCTCGTTGGCGCCGCCGTGCAGCGGGCCGCGCAGCGAGCCGATGGCGGCGGTGATGCACGAGTACAGGTCCGACAGGGTCGAGGCGCAGACTCGGGCGGTGAAGGTCGAGGCGTTGAATTCGTGCTCGGCGTAGAGGATCAGCGAGACGTTCATCACCTTGACGTGCAGCTCGCTCGGCTTCTTGCCGTGCAACAGGTGCAGGAAATGGCCACCTAGGGTGTCTTCGTCGCTGGTGCAGTCGATGCGCACACCGTGGTGGGTGAAGCGGTACCAGTAGCACATGATCGCCGGGAACACGGCCAACAGGCGGTCGGTCTTCTCACGCTGCTGCTCGAAGGTCAGCTCCGGCTCCAGGGTGCCGAGCACCGAACAACCGGTGCGCATCACATCCATCGGGTGGGCGTCGCGCGGGATGCGCTCGAGCACTTCCTTGAGCGCCTGGGGCAGGTCGCGCAGGCCCTTGAGCTTGCGCTTGTAGTCGTCCAGCTCGGCCTGGCTCGGCAGCTCGCCGTACAACAGCAGGTAGGCCACTTCCTCGAATTCGGCACCGGCCGCCAGGTCGCGGACGTCGTAGCCACGATAGGTCAGGCCGGCACCGGCCTGGCCCACGGTCGACAGCGCGGTCTGCCCGGCTACCTGGCCACGCAGGCCCGCGCCACTGAGTACTTTTGCTTCGGCCATGGTGTGTTCTCCTTTCTTGAATTTGTTATCGAATCTTGCTGGCTAAACCCGGGGTGGATGGTCCGGCCCTATCGCTGGCTTGCCGGCGACAGGGCCAACACAGGCTCAACCTTTCTTCTGGGCGAACAACGCATCGAGGCTCTGCTCGAAGGCGTGGTAGCCGATGGCATCGTAGAGCTCCATGCGGGTCTGCATGGTATCGATCACGTTCTTCTGGGTGCCGTCGCGGCGCAGCGCGGTGTAGACATTCTCGGCAGCCTTGTTCATGGCGCGGAAGGCCGACAGCGGGTACAGCACCAGCGAGACGTCGACCGAGGCCAACTCTTCGGTGGTGTACAGCGGGGTCGCGCCGAACTCGGTGATGTTGGCCAGGATCGGTGCCTTCACCCGATCGGCGAAGGTCTTGTACATCGAAAGCTCGGTGATCGCTTCCGGGAAGATCATGTCGGCACCCGCTTCGATACATGCGGCAGCGCGGTCCAGAGCAGCATTCAGGCCTTCGACGGCCAGGGCATCGGTGCGCGCCATGATCACGAAGCTGTCGTCGGTACGGGCATCCACCGCAGCCTTGATGCGGTCGACCATCTCCTGCTGGGAGACGATCTCCTTGTTCGGGCGGTGGCCGCAGCGCTTGGCGCCGACCTGGTCTTCGATGTGGATGGCGGCGGCGCCGAACTTGCACATCGAGCGCACGGTACGCGCCACGTTGAAGGCCGAGGCACCGAAGCCGGTGTCCACGTCCACCAGCAGCGGCAGGTCGCACACGTCAGTGATGCGGCGCACGTCGGTCAGCACGTCATCCAGGCCACTGATGCCCAGGTCTGGCAGGCCCAGGGAGCCGGCCGCGACACCGCCACCGGAGAGGTAGATGGCCTTGAAACCGGCGCGTTTGGCCAGCAGGGCGTGGTTGGCATTGATGGTGCCGACCACCTGCAACGGATGTTCGGCGGCAACCGCGTCACGGAAACGCTGGCCGGGCGTGCTCTTCAAAGTCATGACTCACCTCGTGGGCTATTGTTGTCGACGCCTTGGTAGTGGCGCTCGATGTTGCGTTTGGACGCGCCGATGTGGCGACGCATCAGGAGTTCGGCCAGCTCGCCGTCACGGTCGGCGATGGCGTCGAGAATGCGGTGATGCTCGGCGAAGGCCTGGTGCGGGCGGTTGGGCGTGGCGGAAAACTGGATGCGGTACATGCGCACCAGCTGGTACAGCTCGCCGCAGAGCATCTTGACCAGGGTCTGGTTGCCGCTGCCCTGGATGATCCGGTAGTGGAAGTCGAAATCGCCTTCCTGCTGGTAGTAGCCAACACCGGCCTGGAAGGCGGCGTCGCGCTCGTGGGTCTCGAGCACCCGGCGCAGCTCGTCGATGTCGGCCAGGCTCATGCGCTCGGCGGCCAGGCGGCAGGCCATGCCTTCGAGGGATTCGCGGATTTCGTACAACTCGATCAGCTCGGCATGGTTGAGCGACACCACCCGAGCACCGACATGGGGCACCCGCACCAGCAGGCGCTGGCCTTCCAGGCGATGAATGGCCTCGCGCAACGGACCACGGCTGATACCGTAGGTACGGGCCAGCTCCGGTTCGGAGATCTTGCTGCCCGGGGCGATCTCACCCTTGACGATCGCCGCCTGGATACGCCGGAAGACGTTCTCCGATAGCGTTTCGGAATCATCCGACGTGGGCAGTACTGCCTGAGTGGCATCCCGCATGATTGTCGACACCTTACGTTTCGATAGCGCAAAATCTAGCTAAATGCAGGGTCTTAGTCAAAGACAAAATCAATATTGTCGACAATTGTCTAAGAACGAACTTAAACAGCCCGCTCGCTGTCAGATCGCGGCGCGCTGGCGTCGAAACGTTGGCGTGATAGAATGCCGCGCTTCCCAAGGGAGTATGGATAGTGTGTCTGCCACCCCCTGGGGTGTTGACAGATGAACGAGGATGCTTGCGCAGTACTTGCCAGTCGCCTTGCCCCGAACCCGCACAGCACCGCGCCAGGATTTATGAGACTTACACCCGCTTCATTGCTGTTCTGCCTCGCCCTGCTGCCGGCCCTTGGCCAGGCGGCGGAAAAGACCGTCTACGGTCTGAACGAATACGCCCGCCTTTCCGACCTCGACCTGGAAGTGGCGGCCAAGCTCGACACCGGTGCCAAGACCGCGTCGCTGAGCGCACGCGACATCAAGCGCTTCAAGCGCAACGGCGAAAGCTGGGTACGTTTTTATCTGGCCATCGACGCCGCCCATTCGCACCCGATCGAACGGCCACTGGCCCGCGTCAGCAAGATCAAGCGGCGCGCCGGTGACTACAATCCTGACGAGGGCAAGGCCTACACGGCCCGCCCGGTCATCGAACTGGACATCTGCATGGGCCAGGCACTGCGCACCATCGAGGTCAACCTCACCGACCGCAGCGCCTTCCAGTTCCCGCTGTTGATCGGCTCCGAGGCGCTCAAGCATTTTGACGCCCTGGTCGATCCAAGCCTTAAATACGCGGCCGGCAAACCCGCCTGCGCCACCAAAGCTCCCACCGCAGAGTAAACCCGATGCGCTCTCTTACCCTTCACCTGAAAGTCCTGATCACCGTACTGGTGCTCCTGGGCGTGCTGGTCACGGCCTACCAGATCTTCATCCTCGGCATCCCGGTGACCGAAGATGCGACCGACGACCTGTGGAACATCGACGCCAAGGTCGAATTCGTCGCCAACCCGAAGGACCCGGTCAAGGTGCAGATGTTCGTGCCACCGCTGAACCGTGACTACGTGAGCCTCAACGAGAGCTTCATCTCCAACAACTACGGGGTGAGCGTCAACCGGGCCGACGGCAACCGCAAGGTGACCTGGTCGGCACGCCGCGCCAGCGGCAACCAGACGCTCTACTACCGCCTGGTGCTGACCAAGCGCTACAGCAGCGAGAAGGCCACGGTCAAAGGGCCGACCTTCCGCGACAGCCTGGCCCTGGAAGGCCCCGAGAAGATCGCCGCCGAAGCCCTGATGGCCCCGATCCGCCAGCACTCGGCAGACGTCGAAACCTTCGTCAGCGAGACCATCAAGCGGGTCAACAACCTCAACGACGACAACGTCAAGCTGCTGCTGGCCGGCGACACCTCGTCCATGAAGAAGGCCCAGGTCATCGACCTGCTGCTGTCGATCGCCCACGTGCCGATGGAAAAGGTCCACACCATCCGCCTGGTCGCCGACACCCCGCAAACGCCTGAACTGTGGCTGCGCAGCTTCAACGGCAACGACTGGCTGTACTTCAACCCGGACACTGGCGAACAGGGCCTGCCCAGCGACCGCCTGCTGTGGTGGACCGGCGATGACAATCTGATCACCGTCGATGGCGGCAAGAAGGCCAATGTCACCTTCAGCATGAACAACAGCGAGATGAATGCCATCCGCCTGGCCAAGCTGACCGACGAGAACACCGACGCCGACTTCCTCGAATATTCGCTGTACGGCCTGCCCCTGCAGACCCAGCAGACCTTCATGATCATGGTGATGATCCCGATCGGCGTATTGGTCATCCTGGTGCTGCGCAACCTGATCGGGCTGCAGACCCTCGGCACCTTCACCCCGGTACTGGTCGCCCTGGCCTTCCGTGAAACCCAGCTGGGCTTCGGTATCGTGCTGTTCACGGTGATCACGGCCCTGGGCCTGTCGCTGCGCTCATACCTTGAACACCTGAAGCTGCAGATGCTGCCGCGCCTGTCGGTGGTGCTGACCTTCGTGGTGGTACTGATCGCTGCCATCAGCCTGTTCAGCCACAAGCTGGGCCTGGAGCGCGGCCTGTCGGTGGCCCTGTTCCCGATGGTGATCCTGACCATGACCATCGAGCGTCTGTCGATCACCTGGGAAGAGCGTGGCGGCGGCCATGCCATGAAGGTGGCCATCGGCACGCTGTTCGCCGCGTCCATCGCACACCTGCTGATGAGCGTGCCGGAACTGGTGTACTTCGTCTTCACCTTCCCTGCCGTACTGCTGATCCTGGTGGGCTTCATGCTGGCGATGGGTCGCTACCGCGGCTACCGCCTGACCGAGCTCGTTCGCTTCAAGGCTTTCGTGAAGGCTGACGCTTGATGTTCGGACTGATCAAGACCTGGAAAGCCCTGGAGGCCCGGGGCATCATGGGTATCAATCGGCGCAATGCGGACTACGTCCTGAAGTACAACAAGCGCCACCTGTACCCGATCGTCGACGACAAGATCATCACCAAGGAGCGTGCGCTCAAGGCCGGCATCCATGTGCCGGAGATGTACGGCATCATCGAGACCGAGAAGGAAATCGACAAGCTCGAGCAGATCATCGGCGGGCGTAACGATTTCGTCATCAAGCCGGCCCAGGGGGCTGGCGGTGACGGCATCATGGTCATCGCCGACCGCTTCGAGGACCGTTACCGTACCGTCTCGGGCAAGATCATCAGCCACGAGGAGATCGAGCACCAGATCTCGAGCATCCTGACCGGCCTGTACTCGTTGGGCGGGCACCGCGACCGCGCGCTCATCGAGTACCGGGTGACCCCGGACCAGATCTTCAAGAGCATCAGCTACGAAGGCGTGCCGGACATCCGCATCATCGTGCTGATGGGCTACCCGGTGATGGCCATGCTGCGCCTGCCGACGCGCCAGTCCGGCGGCAAGGCCAACCTGCACCAGGGCGCCATCGGCGTGGGTGTGGACCTGGCCACCGGAGTGACCCTGCGCGGCACCTGGCTGAACAAGATCATCAGCAAGCACCCGGACACCACCAATGCGGTGGATGGCGTGCAGTTGCCGAACTGGGACGGCTTCATGAAGCTGGCTGCCAGCTGCTATGAACTGTGTGGCCTGGGCTACATCGGCGTGGACATGGTCCTGGACCAGGACAAGGGCCCGCTGATCCTCGAGCTCAACGCCCGCCCCGGCCTGAACATCCAGATCGCCAACGACTGCGGCCTGACCCAGCGCACCCATGCCATCGAGGCACACCTGGAAGCGCTGGCCAAGGATGGCGTGAAGGAAGACGCCGAGCAGCGCGTGCGCGTGTCCCAAGGGCTGTTCGGACACGTTCATCCGCAGTGACCCCCGGGGCCGCCTCGCGGCCCTGTCGCCGGCAAGCCGGCTCCCACATTCAGAAACACCGCCGTATCTGTGGGAGCCGGCTTGCCGGCGATGGGATATCTCGCTATTTGAATGTAATGCCCAGCGCTAGGCGCATCCACCGCACAGGTCTACAATCCCCTCCTCGCTTTGTCATCGCCGCCCACTCTGATGCCAACCTGTACGCTCCACCCCCTGCCCTACCAGCCCGATCCCGCCCATTACTTCGCCCGCCTGCGCCAGGCGCCCGGCGCGATCCTGCTCGACAGCGCCCGCCCCGGCGCAGAGCGCGGCCGCTTCGACCTGCTCAGCGCCTGGCCATTGCAACATCTGCAAGCCCAGCCCAGGGAAGACGGCCGGGCCTACCTGCAACGCCTGCGAGAAGCCCTGGCCCAGCTGGGCCATGCGCAGCTGCCAGGCGGCATCGAGCTGCCCTTCGCGGGCGGCCTGATCGGCTACCTGAGCTACGATTTCGGTCGGCGCCTGGAACAACTGCCGAGCCTGGCCAGCGACGACCTCGGCCTGCCCGACGCCCAGCTGGGCCTGTACGCCTGGGCCCTGATCAGCGATCATGCGCTCGGCACCACGCAACTGGTGTTCCACCCAAGCCTTGCCAGCACCGAGCGCCAGCGCCTGGTCCAGCTGTTCGAGGCCCCCGAGGCCGTGGAAGGCAGCGACTTCCGTTTGCTGGCGCCCATGCGCGGCGACCTGCTGCCAGCGCAGTACCGCAGCGCGTTCGACAGGGTCCAGCAGTACATCCAGGCCGGTGACTGCTACCAGATCAACCTGACCCAGCGCTTTCGCGCCCCCTGCCAGGGCGACCCGTGGCGGGCCTACCAGGCCTTGCGCAAGGCCTGCCCCACGCCGTTCTCCGGCTACCAGCAACTGGCCGACGGCAGCGCGCTGCTGAGCTTTTCGCCGGAGCGCTTCATCCAGGTCAGCCAGGGCCAGGTCGAAACCCGGCCGATCAAGGGCACCCGCCCCCGGGCCCGCGACCCGCTGGAAGACGCGCGCAACGCCGCCGAACTGCAGGCAAGCCCCAAGGATCGTTCGGAAAACCTGATGATCGTCGACCTGTTGCGCAACGACCTGGGGCGCACCTGCGAAATCGGTTCGGTGAAGGTGCCTGAGCTGTTCAGCCTGGAGAGCTACCCCAATGTCCATCATCTGGTCAGCAGCATCACCGGCCGCCTGGCCGCCGGCAAGGACGCTCTGGACTTGATCGGCGACAGCTTCCCCGGCGGCTCGATCACCGGGGCACCGAAGATCCGCGCCATGCAAATCATCGACGAGTTGGAGCCCACGCGCCGCGCGCTGTATTGCGGTTCGCTGCTGTATGTGGACGTGCGCGGCGAAATGGACAGCTCCATCGCCATCCGCAGCCTGCTGGTCAAGGATGGGCAGGTCAGCTGCTGGGGTGGCGGCGCGGTGGTGGCCGATTCCGAATGGGAAGCCGAGTACGAGGAATCCATCGCCAAGGTGCGGGTGCTGATGGAAACCTTGCAGCGCCTGTGATTCGACGCCCCCGGTCCAATCGCCGGCAAGCCGGCTCCCACGGGTACGACGGTGCCTCTGAAAACCTCGCGAGACCGGTGGGAGCCGGCTTGCCGGCGATAGCGCCCGGACAGACACTGCCAAAGCCATTTTTTGTTACCATCAGCCCATTACGAGCGCGCAGCGCCACTCACCCGATGGAAACCGCCTGATGAGCCAACCCTTCGACGTCGCCGCCCTGGCCGCGACCTATGCCAGCAAGTCCCCCCAGGACATCCTCAAGCTCGCCTTCGAACACTTCGGTGACGACCTGTGGATCTCGTTCAGCGGCGCCGAGGACGTGGTGCTGGTCGACATGGCCTGGAAGCTGAACAAGCAGGTCAAGGTGTTCAGCCTCGATACCGGCCGGCTGCACCCGGAGACCTACCGCTTCATCGACCAGGTGCGCGAGCAGTACAACCTGCCGATCGAGATCCTCAGCCCCGACCGCGACAAGCTCGACCCCTTCGTCAAGGAAAAGGGCCTGTTCAGCTTCTACAAGGACGGCCACGGCGAGTGCTGCGGTATCCGCAAGATCGAGCCGCTGCGTCGCAAGCTGGCCACCGTGAGCGCCTGGGCCACCGGCCAGCGCCGCGACCAGAGCCCAGGCACCCGCAGCCAGGTGGCCGTGCTGGAAGTGGACTCGGCATTCTCCACGCCCGAGCGCACCCTGTACAAGTTCAACCCGCTGGCGCAGATGACCAGCGAGGAAGTCTGGGGTTATATCCGCATGCTCGAGCTGCCCTACAACAGCCTGCATGAGCGCGGGTTCATCAGCATCGGCTGCGAGCCCTGCACCCGACCTGTGCTGCCGAACCAGCACGAGCGCGAAGGGCGTTGGTGGTGGGAAGAGTCCACCCAGAAGGAATGCGGGTTGCACGCGGGCAACCTGATCAGCAAGGCATGAAATGAACACCGGGGCCGCTACGCGCCCCATCGCGGGACAAGCCCGCTCCCACCGGTGTTGCGCCAAGCCCAGGAACTGCGCAATACCTGTGGGAGCGGGCTTGTCCCGCGATGGGGCGCGTAGCGGCCCCGAAAGTTCCGGATCAGTGCACCGGCAGCTCGACACCTTCGAACAGGTCTTCAAGCTCCTGCTTGTTATGGCACTGGATCGCCTTGGCCATCACCTCACGGGTCAGGTGCGGAGCGAATTTCTCGATGAAGTCGCACATGAAGCCGCGCAGGAAGGTGCCACGACGGAAACCGATCTTGGTGATGCTGGCCTCGAACAGCTCGCTGGCATCCAAAGCCACCAGGTCGCTGTCGAGCTTGGTGTCCACGGCCATCTTGGCCACGATGCCCACACCCAGGCCCAGGCGTACATAGGTCTTGATGACGTCGGCATCGGCTGCGGTGAACACCACCTTGGGCGTCAGGCCACGATGGTTGAAGGCTTCGTCAAGCTTCGAGCGGCCGGTGAAACCGAACACGTAAGTGACGATCGGGTATTCGGCGACCGCCTCGAGGGTCAGCTTCGGCAGTTTGGTCAGGGGGTGGCCCTGGGGCACGACCACGCAACGGTTCCATTTATAGCAAGGCATCATGATCAGGTCGCCGAACAACTCCAACGCCTCGGTGGCGATGGCGAAGTCGACGGTACCGTCGGCGGCCATCTCGGCGATCTGCATCGGCGAGCCCTGGTGCATGTGCAGGGCCACTTCCGGGTATTGCTTGATGAAGTTGCTGATCACCGGCGGCAACGCATAGCGCGCCTGGGTGTGGGTGGTGGCGATGGACAGGGTGCCCTTCTTCTCGTTGGAGAATTCCTGGGCAATCTGCTTGATGCTCTCGACCTTGCGCAGGATCTCGCCTGCGGTGTTGATGATGCGTTCCCCCGCCGGCGTGACGCGGGTCAGGTGCTTGCCGCTGCGGGCGAAGACTTCGACGCCAAGCTCGTCCTCGAGCAGGCGGATCTGTTTGCTGATCCCGGGCTGGGAGGTATAGAGGCTCTGCGCTGTCGCGGAGACGTTGAGGTCATGGTGCGCCACTTCCCAGATGTAGCGCAGTTGTTGAAGCTTCATAGGTTTCCCTCGGATCAGCGGTAGGTCACCGGCAGCTGGCAGCGACGAGATATAACTATATTAGTGGTTCTCGAAATAAATCTAGAACTATTTTGTTACATGCCACGGATTCGCCCCACCCCCGTCCTCACCCTTTCCTACGCCCTAAATGCTGGGCCAGCGGCACCATGTAGACGGGCACAGGCGACAGTTGCAGCAACCGCGCCGCCGTCCGACCAATCGGTACATCTACCCCCGCCCCCTGGCTGTGGCTGCCGAAGATCAGCAGATCGACATTCAGCCGCCGGGTCTGCTCGATGATCACCTGGGCCGGGTCGCCCTGGCGCACCCTGACCGCACGGATCAAGGCCAGGTCCGCCTCCTCGCCCAATTCGTCGCGAAAATTCTCCAGCACCCGCTGTTCGATGTTGGCCAGGACCGTATTCACGCCTTCGCTGTGCAGGGCGTCCAAGGTCTGCTCGTCGAGGTAGCTCTGCAGCAGGGACTCAGCGAACTGCCCCATGGGCTCGACCGCATGAATCACATACAGCTCTGCGTTGAAGGTCCGCGCCAGGGCCAAGGCGTGCTGCATGACAAAAGGCGCGTATACCCCGAGGTCGGTGGCATACAGCATGGAATGGATCATTCGACCTCCTCGACTGCCGCAACGGCAGAGCAAGGTTCAGCTTAGCAGCGCCATGCAACGCCGCCCGCGCCATCCGGCGCGCTGGCGCCACGGGCTTGGCGGGCCCGGGCCGGGGATGCGAAGGGGGCGCCGCAGGCCCGTCGGGCACCACTTGGCGATGAAAAGTCGATTTGACGGTAAAAACCCCGTGACGACAGGGGTCAGCCCATTGTCGAGCCACCTTGTAACGCGCTAAGGTTCGGCTCCCCGTTGCGAACAATCTTGCTGCTGGGCCGCACGGGGCTGGCGGCCGGCACCCGTGACCTGACGAGTAACACGATGGCTGATTTACCGATCGACGACCTTAACGTTGCCTCCAACGAGACCTTGATCACCCCTGATCAGCTCAAGAAGGAGCTCCCCCTCAGCGCCCAGGCCCTGCAGACCGTGACTGCCGGCCGCGAAGTGGTGCGCAATATCCTCGACGGCAAGGACCATCGACTGTTCGTCGTGGTTGGCCCCTGCTCCATCCATGACATCAAGGCCGCCCATGAATATGCCGAGCGCCTGAAGGTGCTGGCCGAAGAAGTGTCCGACACCTTGTACCTGGTGATGCGCGTGTACTTCGAGAAGCCGCGCACCACCGTCGGCTGGAAGGGCCTGATCAACGACCCGTACCTGGATGACTCCTTCAAGATCCAGGATGGCCTGCACATCGGTCGCAAGCTGCTGCTTGACCTGGCCGAAATGGGCCTGCCGACCGCCACCGAAGCCCTCGACCCGATCTCCCCGCAGTACCTGCAGGACTTGATCAGCTGGTCGGCCATCGGCGCCCGCACCACCGAATCCCAGACCCACCGGGAAATGGCCTCGGGCCTGTCCTCGGCGGTCGGCTTCAAGAACGGCACCGATGGCGGCCTGACCGTGGCCATCAACGCCCTGCAATCGGTTTCCAAGCCGCACCGCTTCCTGGGCATCAACCAGGAAGGTGGCGTGTCCATTGTCACCACCAAGGGCAACGCCTACGGCCACGTGGTGCTGCGCGGTGGCAACGGCAAGCCGAACTATGATTCGGTCAGCGTCGCCCTGTGCGAACAGGACCTGGCCAAGGCCAAGATCAAGCCCAACATCATGGTCGACTGCAGCCACGCCAACTCCAACAAGGACCCTGCCTTGCAGCCGTTGGTGATGGAGAACGTCGCCAACCAGATCCTCGAAGGCAACCAGTCGATCATCGGCCTGATGGTCGAAAGCCACCTGAACTGGGGTTGCCAGGCGATTCCGAAGGACCTGGGCGAACTGCAGTACGGCGTATCCATCACCGATGCCTGTATCGACTGGAGCGCCACCGAGAAGGCCCTGCGCAGCATGCGCGCCAAGCTCAAGGACGTCCTGCCCCAGCGTCAGCGCGGCTGACACCTAGTTGCAACGAAAACGCCGGGCAATGCCCGGCGTTTTCATGTTCGTGGAACCAACCTGGTTCAGGCCTTGCTCGAATGGCGCTGCTGGCGCTCCATGTAGCGCTCCACGTACGAGCAGGACGGGATCACCGTGTAGCCCATCTGTTCGGCGTATTCCAGGGCCTTTTCGGTCAAGGCAGCGGCGATCCCACGCCCACGCAGGGCATTGGGCACGAAGGTGCGATAGATATCCAGCGTCTGCTTGCCCAAGTCCATGTACGTCAGGTAAGCCCGGTGACCGTCCACATTGGTCTCGAACTGATGACCGGCCTGGTCATGGTGGATGGTCAACGCTTCACTCATCACTACTCCTCGCAGGTCTTGTCGGCAGACCCTTACCTTTACCGATGGTTTTTCCGGCGGAGGAACCTCTACGCCACCCCTGCCCCCTTGGACCGCCAGGCGATCCGAATCGTTCTGCAGCATGGGCACCTACAAATAGTAGGCGCCACAGGCCGGATTGCTCAAGGTGGCAGCGGGTAAAAATGCCCAAGGCGTGCCTCGAGCCGTTTTGCAACGGCCCCGGTTTGTTGTAGGCCTAAGACGCCGGTCGACCGTTAAAGTCACCTTTAGTTCAACAAAAAGTTTCTGCAACACAATCATTTGCGAAGGCTGCGCAAAATTTTCACACTGGCCATACAAAGGTTGTCACCTTCTCCCCTCCGGCAACATTTTTTTTGCAGTTCTTGCGCTCAGTCAGTTTACTTACTACAAGTAATGGGTACTATGTACGCCGGCCAGTTTCTCTTTTCCGAGAGATGGCTATTTAATAGAAAGTCCTTGAAGGGGAACACGATGAACAACGTTCTGAAATTCTCTGCTCTGGCCCTGGCCGCAGTTCTGGCTACCGGTTGCAGCAGCGTCTCCAAAGAAACCGAAGCTCGCCTGACTGCTACCGAAGACGCAGCAGCTCGCGCTCAAGCCCGTGCCGATGAAGCCTACCGTAAGGCTGATGACGCTCTGGCTGCCGCTCAGAAGGCTCAGCAGACCGCTGACGAAGCCAACGAGCGCGCTCTGCGCATGCTGGACAAAGCCAGCCGTAAGTAATAATCCTCACGGATTGTTATGGAGCCGACCCACTAGTGGGTCGGCTTTTTTATTGCCGGGTGAAAAGCACAGCGCAAAAACGAACAAGGCCTGCACTAAGGCAGGCCTCGCTCGAGAGGGTTTAACCGGAGACCGGCCCCGCGTTAAACACAATGTCGTTACTGCAGCTCCGGCGGAATGCTCGATACCATCGGCGCCGCTTGCCCGCTGACCGGTACAGCGATTTCCACGGGCATGCCATCTTCGGCCGCCACCACATCGCGCACCATGTCCCAGTTCATGCGCAGGTTGTTGGCCAAGTCTTCACGCTTGAGCAAGGCATTGATGACAGCGGTGTGTTTATCCACCACCGACGGATCGCCATGATCGTCCAATGGCGTGTGGGCCTCGAGATAGACCTTGCCGCCACTGATGCCGAACTTGTAGGGCTCGTTGATGATACGCACCGGCGTACCCACCGGCACCATCTTGGACAGTTCCAGCACATTGTTGTTGAGCATGCGGAAGCAACCGTGGCTGGTACGCATGCCGATACCGAACTTCTTGTTCGAGCCATGGATCAGGTAGCCCGGCACGCCCAGGGTGAACTTGAACGGCCCCAGCGGGTTGTCCGGCCCGGCAGGCACCACGGCCGGCAGGATGTCACCATCGGCGGCATGCTCGGCACGGATCGAGGCCGGCGGTGTCCAGGTCGGGTTCGGGGTCTTGGCGGTGATCTTGGTGTTGGCGATCGGCGACCCCCAACCTTCGCGCCCGATACCCAGCGGGAAGGTGTGCACCACGTTCTGCCCTTTCGGGTAGTAGTACAGACGGTACTCGGCCAGGTTGATGACGATACCTTCACGAGGGCCCGGCGGCAGGATGTAGCGGGTCGGCAGGATGATTTCGGTGCCGGCGCCCGGCAGCCACGGGTCGACGCCCGGGTTGGCCGCGATCATCTCGGTGTAGCCAAGGTCATTGGCAGTGCCGATGTCGGCAAAGGTGTCCTCGTACTTGGCCTTGATCACCTGGACCTGGCCGACGATGTCTTCACCGGGAGGTGGCAACGGCAACTCCAGCGCAACGGTGGGCCCCGCTACCAGCAGGGCGGCCAGGGAGAGGCTACGGGAGACGGCGGGAAGGCGCGGCAACATCCGGTAAATCCTTCGAAAGAGAGGTCAAGAGAATCGATTGTACACCTGCGCCGGTACAAGCGGGAGGCGTCTGCGCTTCAGATGATGGAAGGCGCTCAGAGTTCCGGCCACACCGGGCGCATGCCGCGCCGCTGGGCATCGAGGATTGCCCGGCACAACGGGCACAGGCGGCCATCGCGATAGACCGAGCGCTCCACCCCGGACCAACGCGGTTGCGCAGGCAGAAGGCCGCCGCACAAGGTGCGGTCGGCCGGCACGCCCAGCTCGAGCTGGCGAGCCACCAGGTGAACGCGAACCTCCTGGCAGGCGAACAGGTCGAGCTGCTCATCGGGCTCGATCAGTTGATAGGCATACAAGGACCAGGCGGGGCGTGGCATCGGGGGCTCTCGAAACGGGGGGCGCAACATTAGCCGAAAGCCGCTCCCGATAAAAGCGTCACAACAGCGGTTTTATCGCCGGCCAGGCATTTTCCAGCAAACGCTGCTGCGCAGCCTGGGCCGGATGGATACCATCGGCCTGCATCATCTGCGGCACGCCGCCAACACCTTCGAGGAAGAACGGCACCAGCGGCACCTGTTTCTGGGTCGACAGCTGCTCGTAGACCTGGGCGAACGCCTGGGTGTAGCGCACGCCATAATTGGGCGGCAGGCGCATGCCCAGCAACACCACCTTGGCACCGGCCTCGCGGGCCTGGTCGATCATCGAGGCAAGATTTTGTTGCAATTGTTGCGGCGGCTGGCCACGCAGCCCATCGTTGCCGCCCAGCTCCAGCACCACCAAGCTCGGCTGGTGGGCTGCAAGCAGCGCCGGCAGCCGCGCCTGGCCGCCTGCGCTGGTGTCGCCACTGATCGAGGCATTGACCACCCGATCGTCAAACCCTTCCTCCTTGAGCTTCTGCTGCAACAGGGCCACCCACCCCAGGCGGGTATCCAGGCCAAAACCGGCGCTGATACTATCCCCGACGACCAGCAGTGTACCCGCCGCCGCAGTCTGGGCCAGGCAATACAGGGCCAGACCGGCACTCAACCACCACACTCGCATCGGATTCTCCATGGGCCCCAGCATTCTCGTTGCGCAGCACCTTAGCAAAGTGGTCCCCAGCGCGGAAGGCGACCTGACCATCCTGCACGCGCTTTCCCTCTCCCTCGAGCAAGGCGACAGCCTGGCCATCGTCGGCGCCTCGGGCTCCGGCAAGTCGACCCTGCTCGGCCTGCTCGCCGGCCTCGACCGGCCCAGCGCCGGCAAGGTCATCCTCGCCGGCCACGACCTGGGCGCGCTGGACGAGGACCAGCGCGCAAGGGTACGGGCCGAGCATGTAGGCTTCGTGTTCCAGTCGTTCCAGTTGCTCGACAGCCTCAATGCGCTCGAGAATGTCATGCTGCCGCTGGAGCTGGACGGCCGCCGCGATGCCCGCGAGCACGCCCGCAGCCTGCTGGAGCGGGTTGGCCTGGGCAAGCGCCTGAGCCATACGCCGCGGCAGTTGTCCGGCGGCGAGCAGCAGCGCGTGGCAATCGCCCGGGCCTTCGCTGCCCAGCCGGCCGTGCTGTTCGCCGACGAGCCCACTGGCAACCTCGACAGCCACACCGGGGAACGCATCAGCGACCTGTTGTTCGAACTGAACAAGGAGCGCGGCACCACCCTGGTACTGGTCACCCACGATGAGCGCCTGGCCCAGCGCTGCCGTCGCCTGATCCGCCTGGATGCCGGCCGCCTGGTGGCGCCCCTGGAGCCCTGATGACCCGCCTGTCCTTTTCCCGCCTGGTCGGCCTGGCCCTGCGCCAGTTGCTGCGCGATGCCCGTTCCAACGAAGTGCGGGTGCTCTTCTTCGCCCTGCTGGTCGCCGTGGCGGCCAGTACGGCCATCGGCTATTTCGGGGCGCGCCTGAACGGCGCCATGCAACTGCGTGCCAGCGAGTTCCTCGGTGCCGACCTGGTCGTGCAAGGCAGCTCCCCGGCGCGCGAAGACCAGATTGCCGCAGGCAAGGCCGCTGGGTTGCAACATGCACAGGTGGTGGAGTTCACCAGCGTGGTCGGCGCGGACGCCGGTATTGAGCTGTCAAGCGTCAAGGCCGCCGACGCGGCCTACCCCTTGCGCGGCCAACTGCGCAGTGCCGCCACGCCCTACGGCGCGCAAACCCCGGGGGGCGGCCCCGCGCCCGGCGAGGCCTGGGTAGAGGCGCGCCTGCTGGTGGCGCTGGGGCTGTCGATTGGCGACAGCATCGATGTCGGCAGCAAGACCTTGCGCATGACCCGGGTGCTGACCTACGAGCCGGACCGCGCCGGCAACTTCTACAGCCTGACGCCCCGGGTGCTGATGAACATCGCCGACCTGGAAGCGACGGGCGTGATACAGCCCGGCAGCCGGGTCAGCTACCGCGAGCTGTGGCGCGGTACACCGCAAGCGTTGATGCAGTACCGGCAAGGGCTGGAAAAAGGCCTGGCAGCCAACCAGCGCCTGCTCGACACCCGCGACGGCAACCGGCAGATCGGCGGTGCCCTGGGCAAGGCCGAGCGCTACCTGAACATGGCCAGCCTGGTGGCGGTGCTGCTGGCGGGCGTTGCCGTGGCCCTGTCGGCCAGCCGCTACGCCGCCCGTCGCCTGGACGCCAGCGCACTGTTGCGCTGCCTGGGGCTGTCACGCCACCAGGCCCTGGGCCTGTATTGCCTGCAACTGGCCATGCTGGGCCTGGTGGCAGCCCTGGTCGGCGCCCTGCTCGGCTGGCTGGCGCAACTGGGCCTGTTCGCACTGCTGCATGGCCTGGTTCCGGGGGACGTACCGCCCGGCGGCGTCGCGCCCGCCTTGGCCGGGGTCGGCACCGGCCTGGTGGCCCTGGCCGGTTTCGCCCTGCCCCCCTTGGCCGCCCTTGGGCGTGTGCCACCGCTGCGGGTGCTGCGCCGCGACCTGTTGCCGATGCCGCCGAGCAGTTGGCTGGTGTACGGCGCCGCCCTGCTCGCCCTGGGCCTGATCATGTGGCGTTTGAGCCTCGACCTGCTGCTGACCTTCGCGTTGCTCGGCGGCGGTCTGCTTGCCGCCTTGCTGCTTGGCGGCCTGCTGTTGCTCGGCCTGCGCAGCCTGCGTCGCCTGCTGGCCGGTGCCCCACTGCCCTGGCGCCTGGGCCTGGGCCAGTTGTTGCGCCATCCCTTGGCTGCGGCAGGCCAGGCCCTGGCCTTCGGCCTGATCCTGCTGGCCATGGCCGTGGTCGCCCTGCTGCGCGGCGAGTTGCTCGACACCTGGCAGGCACAGCTGCCCAAAGATGCGCCCAACCATTTCGCCCTGAATATCCTGCCTGGCGAACGCGAACCCTTCGCCCAGCGCCTGCAAGCGATCAATGCCAGCTCGGCGCCCTTGTACCCGGTGATCCCAGGTCGCCTGACCCAGATCAACGGGCAGCCAGTGCGCCAGCTGGTGAGCAAGGAGTCCGCCGGCGAGCGCGCCGTGCAACGCGACCTCAGCCTGACCTGGGCTGCCGAACTGCCCCAGGGCAACGCCCTGAGCGCCGGGGCCTGGTGGAACGCACCACCGGACAACGACGGGCTGCCTGGGGTTTCGGTGGAGGCGCAGCTGGCCGAAAGCCTCAAGCTCAAGCTCGGTGATGTCCTCGATTTCGATATCGGCGGCCAGCAGCGCCAGGCACGGGTCAGCAGCCTGCGCACGGTGCATTGGGACAGCTTCCAGCCCAACTTCTACATGATCTTCCAGCCCGGCACCCTGCAGGGCCTACCCACCACGTACCTGACCAGCTTCTATCTGGCACCGGGGCATGACGCCGAAGTGGTCGCCCTGTCGCGGGCGTTTCCAGCCGTGACGATTCTTCAGGTCGATGCCTTGCTGGCGCAGCTGCGCAGCATCCTGGCCCAAGTCACCCTGGCGGTGGAGTATGTACTGTTGTTCGTGCTCGCGGCCGGGTTGGCGGTGTTGTTCGCGGGGCTCCAGGCGACGCTCGACGAACGCATTCGCCAAGGCGCGTTGCTGCGGGCACTGGGGGCCGCACGGCCGTTGCTGGTCAAGGCGAGGCGGATCGAATTCGGCCTGCTCGGGGCGGTGAGCGGATTGCTGGCGGCGCTGGGCTGCGAGGTGATTACCGGGGTGCTGTACCGGTACGCCTTCGACCTGGCCTGGACGCCACACCCCTGGCTGCTGCTGTTGCCGCTGGCGGGTGCGTTGCTGGTAGGTGGCGCCGGCGTGGTCGGGACCCGCCGGGCACTCAATGCCAGCCCACTGACAGTATTGCGCGAGGGCTAGCCAGCTCCCACCTGCCCTGCGCTGTTTTCAGAGCCACCGCCATACTTGCGGGAGTCGGCTTGCCGGCCATTGGCCAGAACAGGCGATGGGAGGCCGTCAACGCGCCGTCAAGGCTTCTCGGCCAAGGTACGCAAGCCCTTGAGCGTATTGAACGGCGCATCGACCACGAACTTGTTGGCCAGCCACGAGGGCACGCTGCCGCCAGGCTCGGTATGCACCTGGTACGTCACTTCGGTGCTGTCGCCCTTGGGCACGAGCTTCCAGAAGCCCTGGACCTGGGCCACCCGCACGAAACCCTTTTCTTCAGGCAGGTATTTCGGCTGTCCCTCGAGCGTGCGGGTCAGGCTGCCATCGGCTTGCTGGGTGGTGGTCACGTGCAGGATCGAGTCGCGCGGCGTGACCGGCCAAGGTGTATTGAACTGGGTATAGGTCCAGCTCTGGTCGCCTTCCTGCTTGAGCAGCTTCTGCGTCTTGCATTCGTGAATCCACTTGCAGGCGCCGGCCACGTCCTCCTGCAATGCCTTGACCTTGGCCAGCGGCGCCTTGACCACGGTAACGCCCTGGTAGGCCTTGTACTTCGAGCCCGGCACTTCACTGAGAGAAACCTTGATGCCGTCCTCGTCCTTGGCCACCTGCCAGTTCTCGGCCCAGGCCGCCGGCGACAGCAGGACGCCCATGCCACACAGCAATGCAATACGCTTGATCGATCTCATCGTCTTGTTCCTTGTTGTCGAAGATCCAACCTTTCACGCCGCCGTCATCTGCTCCAACCAGCCGAGAATCCTGATCGCCTCGTTGCGATCGCTGCCGCACACCTCCACATCGGCCTTGAAACCACTGCAGACCGCCGGGCGTTCAGGCTTGCCGAACAGTTCGCAGAGGTTGGCCGCGGTCAGGTGCAGGCAGCGCTCGCCTGCCGGCTTGCCCTTGGGCATACGCGGCATCGGCGAGCTGATCGAAGGTGCAATGCAGCAGGCGCCACACCCCTCTCGGCATTTCATGAAAACAGGACTCCCAGGAGCAAAACGGGACGAACGTCCCTGGATAGTAACCGCTCAAACACACGTTTGAAATTGCGAAACGGATGAAATGTGCCGTGACCCGGCAGTCAGTTGCATGCGCTACTGACGAAACTCGAAATCGATGGCCGCGCCTTCCACGTCATGACGGCTGTCGTTGCGAAGTTGCAGCTGCATCTCGTTGTTGATCAGCCGCCCATTGAGCTGGAACGGGCTGTCATCGCTGACAGGCTTGCTCGGGAACATCGAAGGCAGCAACGGTTTGCGCCGCGCGACCGGATCACCCACCTCCGGCTCGAGGTTCTCCACCATCGAAGCCGGCAGGCTCAGGTCCAGTTTCGGCTTGGGCAGGGGCTGGGCCACCGACTTGGCAAGAGGTTTCTTGCGCGCCGTCCTGACCGAGGACTTCGACTTGGCGCGGGCAGGCGCCTTGGTCGCCGCCTTGGACGTGTGCGCCGCCTGCTTGCGCACCGGCTTGGGCGAAGCGGCCTGCGTATGGGCCGAGGGCTGGGCGGTCGACTGGGCGGCATGGGACAGGCCACTGGCCAGCCACAGGGGCGCCAGGCACAGCAAAAGGACAAGAGAGCGCAGCGCTTTCATGGACATCGGGAGCATGGTGGAAAGATGCCTATGCTCCCTGTTCCGGTGACAGCTGGCAAGCCTACAGCAGTGACCCGGTCGACGCCTTGCACAATTGGTGGGCCAACAGCCCCAAGGTCATCACCGCCCGCTCGGATTCCTTGTTCCAGGGAATGCCACAGTTGAGACGCACGCAGTGGTTGAACTGCTCGGTATTGCTGAAGATCAACCCTGGCGCGATGCTGATGCCTTGCTCCAGCGCACGCACGTGCAATTCCTGGGTATTGACCCGCCCAGGCAGGCTGACCCAGAGGATGAAGCCGCCGGTCGGCCGGGTCATCTGCGTGCCTTCCGGGAAGTGCTGCTGCACCGCCAGCTGATACGCACTGAGGTTCTTGCGATATTCCTGGCGGATGTAACGCAGGTGGCGGTCGTAGCCGCCGTTCTCCAGATAGGCGGCGACGCCCATTTGCGTCACGCTGCAGGCCGAATGGGTGGTGAAGGTCTGCAGACGCTGGATCTCATCCTGGTAGCGGCCGGCGATCATCCAACCCACACGCACCCCAGGCGACAGGGTCTTTGAGAAGCTCGAGCAATAAATCACCCGGTCCAGCCGATCGAAGGCCTTGAGCGCCTTGGTCCGCCCCTGTTCGAACATCAGCTCGCCATAGATGTCATCCTCGACGATCTGGATATCGAAGTCCGATGCCAGGCGCAGCAGCTGCTTCTGCCGGTCTTCCGGGATGGTGCCGCCCAAGGGGTTGCTCAGGCGCGGGGTCAGCACCAGCGCTTTGATCGACCATTGGTTGGCCGCCAACTGCAGGGCTTCCAGGCTGATGCCGGTGGAAGGGTCGCTGGGAATTTCGATCACCTTCAGACCCAGCAGGTCGGCCAGTTGCAGCAGGCCATAATACGTGGGCGACTCGGCCGCGATCAGATCACCGGGGCGGGTCAGTACCCGCAACGACATCTGCAGGGCATCGACGCAGCCATGGGTCACCACCACTTCGCGCGGGTCGACCAACACGCCGGCATCCCGCATGCGGATGGCGATCTGTCGACGCAACGGCTCGAAGCCGGGGCTGAACATGTAGCTGAAGGCCCGCGGGCTGTGGAAGCGCGTGACCTTGGCCAATTGCTGATGCAGCGCGCGCACCGGCAGGTAGTCCACATGCGGCACCGCCGCGCCGAACGGGAATACGCCGTCCCGCCGCGCCTCGGTCAGTACCTGCTGGATGATGCTCGCCCGGGTGACCAGCCCGGGCCGCTCGACCCTGGCGATCTCCGGGGTCTGCGCGGTCAGTGCGGGGGTCTGGTGCACGTAGTAGCCTGACTGCGGCCGCGCGCGGATCAGGCCCTGGTCCTCGAGGTTGGCATACGCCTGCAGTACCGTGGCATGGCTGACGTTGAGCTGGGCGCTCATCTTGCGTACCGAGGGTACGCGTTCGCCGGGCTGGTAGACGCCCCGGCGGATATCATCGGCCAGTTGCTGGGCAATGCGCTGGTACAGCAGCAGGTTGGTCATGGTAGCTCTCGAAACGCTGACGGGTTCGTTGTTCTTGTGCGACTCAAAGCGGAGTCAGAATACCGTAACAGTTGCCAAGTGTACTGGGACAGATTGCAGAATAGTCAACCGTACAGCCGAGTAATAGCTACAGAATCAACGAACCAAGCAGCCGCCGACGAACGCATCGGGGATCGAAGTGCTGCGGACCTGCGCCACCCATAGAACCATCGGATAGCGCTGACCCTGTGGGAGCGGGCTTGTCCCGCGATTGGGGCGCCCCTGCCATCGCAGTTGCACGGCAAGGGCTGCGCCCTTGTTCGTGGGGCAAGCCCGCTCCTACAGGGAGTGAGCCGGCATCAACGCGCAGGCGCGAGCTTGCCCTTGTCGTCGGAGAAGACGATTTCCACCCGGCGGTTCTGCGCCCGACCACGTTCGGAGGCATTGGCGTCGATCGGGTACTGGTCCCCGTAGCCTTCGACCTGGATGCGCTTGTCGTCGACACCCAGGTCCACCAGCATATCGGCCACCGCCTGGGCGCGGTCACGGGACAGCTTGAGGTTGTCCTGGGGCGCACCGGTGCTGTCGGTATAGCCTTCGACCCGCACCACCCGGCGCGGGTTGAGCTGGAGGAACTGGACCAACTTGAGCACGGTACGGCTGGCGGATGTCTTGAGCTCTGCACGACCGGTGTCGAACAGCACGTCCCCCAGGGTCATGACCAGGCCACGGTCGCTCTGCTCGGAGGTCAACGCAGCGATCTGCGCCTCGACCCATTTGCCTTGCTGCTGCACGCTGGCCAGCTTGGCCTCGCGCAGGGCCAACTGCAGGCGTTGACGCTCCAGGTCCAGCTTGGCCAGGCGCTCCTGGTTCAACGCCAGCTTGGCATGCTCGCTGGCGATCTCGCTGTAGCGCTTGCTCAGGTAGGCGTAGTGACGCACATCGGAGCCGGTGCCGATGTAGCTCGAAAGGCGCTCGGCGCGAGCCAGCGACTCACCCGCGCGAATCACGTCCCGCGGCGCGCTGCGCAGTACATCGGAATCGTCCTTGACCTTCTGGAAGGCGGCATTGGCCTCGTTCAGCGCAGATTCGCTGCGCTGGCTGGCACAGCCCTGCAACCCGACCAGCGCCAGCAGTGCCAGTGCGGCCATCGAAGACGTGCGCATCATGGCTGCACCTCCAGTTGCTTGCGCAGGCGCTTGACCCGCGACTGCAGCACATCGAGTTGCTCTTCGCTTTTCTGGGTCAGCACCCGTGCCTCGGCCAGGCGCGCATCCAGCTCGGCCTGTTCGGCGCGCAGGCGGGCGTCGCGGTAGTCCTCGGTGAGCATGTCACTTTTGGCCCGGGCCAGTTTGTCTTCGGCCAGCTTCAGTTCCGCCACCTGCTCGGTGGCGCCGACGGCCCGGGCCTGCTCGAGGGCCTGCTCGGACAGACGCATCTGTTCGTTGGGCGCCGGGTCATTGGCACAGCCGGCCAGGCCGAGCACGGCCAAGGCAAGGATCAGGGGTTGGGTTCTCACGCAGTCTTCCTACTGTTTGGGGGCGTCCAGCGGCGCCTGCATCTGCGCCTTCCAGCGTTCGACATTACGCTGCAGCACAATCTGGGACGCCCCGGAAATCGGCAATTCTGTCAGTTTTTTCGCCAGTTGTCCGCGCAGCCAGGCGTCATTGCAGGCCGAGTTGTGCGACACGGCCAGGTACAGGCCTGGGCGATCCACAGGCAGGCCGCGAGCGATCAGTTCGTTGCCCATGCCCAGGCCCTGGACCATCCCCATGCCGGCGTAACGCCCGGCCAGCACGTAGTCGACCTGGCCCAGCACCAGCTTCTGGAAGGCCTGGGTCAGGTTCTGCGCAGGCTCCAGCTTGAGCTGGGCCTTGGCGAACGCCTCGAACGCCGGGGTCAGGCGAGCCCGCTCGGAGAGGCTGCCGCGGTATTGTGCGAGGTCCGCAGGGCCATCGAACACCACGTTGCCGTCGTGCCGGGTCCAGACCAGGTACTCGTTGAGCTGCAACGGCGGGTGGATATAGTCCAACGCACTGAGCTGGTCGATTTGCATCGGAGTGTCGATCAACAGGTCCATGCGCCCGCTGCGCACTTCCTCCAGGGCCTGGTCGCGCTTGCCAGCGTGCAGCACCTCCACCGACACGCCAAGCTCGCTGGCAACCTGGCGCAGCAGGTCGACGTTGGCACCGATCAGGTGCTTGGGATCCTTCGGGTCTTGCCAGGAATAGGGCGGCGCATCCGGGCTGCCGGTCGCCACCAGGCGTTCGCACTTGCCTGCCGCCATCGCCATGGGCGACAACAACGCCGCCATGCAGGCCAGCGCCCTGCCCGCTTTGCGAAACTCCATGCGTTACTCCTTGCAACCAGAAAAAAAGCCCGGCCCCCTTGCAAGGGCCGGGCTTCTTTATAAGTGAAGCAGGCGGATCAGACCAGCTTTTCCAGCTCCGGAACCGCTTCGAACAGGTCGGCGACCAGGCCGTAGTCGGCAACCTGGAAGATCGGCGCCTCTTCGTCCTTGTTGATCGCAACGATCACCTTGGAGTCCTTCATGCCTGCCAGGTGCTGGATCGCACCGGAGATACCGACGGCGATGTACAACTGCGGCGCAACGATCTTGCCGGTCTGGCCGACCTGCATGTCGTTGGGCACGAAGCCTGCATCGACCGCGGCGCGCGAGGCACCGACGGCAGCGCCGAGCTTGTCGGCCAGGGCGTACAGGTGTTTGAAGTTGTCACCGTTGCCCATGCCGCGGCCGCCGGACACGACGATCTTGGCAGCGGTCAGTTCCGGACGGTCGGACTTGGCCAGCTCTTCGCCGACGAAGGCGGACTTGCCCGCGTCATGAACGGCACCGACAGCCTCGACGGCAGCCGAGCCACCTTCGGCGGCCACGGCGTCGAAGCCGGTGGCGCGAACGGTGATGACCTTGACCGCAGCGCTGGATTGCACGGTCGCAATGGCGTTACCGGCATAGATCGGACGCTTGAAGGTGTCGGCCGATTCGACCGAGATGATCTCGGAGATCTGGTCGACGTCCAGCAGCGCGGCAACGCGCGGCAGGATGTTCTTGCCATTGGTGGTGGCCGGGGCCAGCACATGGCTGTAGCCCTTGCCCAGCTCGGCAACCAGCGGTGCCACGTTTTCCGGCAGGGCGTGGGCGTAGGCGGCATTGTCCGCGACCAGCACCTTGGCAACGCCGGCGATCTTGGCGGCAGCTTCGGCGACGCCGCCGACGTTCTGGCCTGCGACCAGCACGTGGATATCACCACCGATCTTGGCGGCAGCGGCAACAGTGTTCAGGGTGGCCGGGGCAACGGCTCCGTTTTCGTGTTCAGCGACAACCAGGATAGTCATTTAGATTACCTTCGCCTCGTTCTTCAGTTTCTCGACCAGTTCGGCCACCGACTTGACCTTGATGCCTGCGCTGCGAGCAGCCGGGGCTTCGACTTTCAGGGTCTTGGTGGTAGAAGCGGTGGAGACGCCCAGCGCCTCTGGAGTGACAGTCTCCAGCGGCTTCTTCTTGGCCTTCATGATGTTCGGCAGCGACGCGTAGCGCGGTTCGTTCAGGCGCAGGTCGGTGGTGACGATCGCCGGCAGGTTCAGCGCGACGGTCTGCAGGCCGCCATCGATCTCGCGGGTCACGTTCAGCTTGTCGCCGGCGACTTCCACCTTGGAGGCGAAGGTGCCTTGCGCGTAGCCGGTCAGCGCGGCCAGCATCTGGCCGGTCTGGTTGTTGTCGCTGTCGATGGCCTGCTTGCCGAGGATGACCAGCTGCGGCTGCTCTTTATCGACAAGGGCCTTGAGGGCCTTGGCCACGGCCAGGGAATTCAGCTCTTCGGCGGTTTCGACCAGGATGGCGCGGTCGGCACCCAGGGCCAGGGCGGTACGCAGCTGCTCTTGGGCTGCGGTCGGGCCGACGGCAACGGCGACGATCTCGGTGGCCACGCCCTTCTCTTTCAGGCGTACGGCTTCTTCGACGGCGATCTCGCAGAAGGGGTTCATGGACATCTTGACGTTTGCAAGGTCGACGCCGGAGTTGTCCGCCTTGACGCGAACCTTGACGTTGTAGTCGACCACTCGTTTGACAGCTACAAGAACCTTCATGGATTCCTCGTTACTCTCCGGTGAAAAGAATGTCGCCTGGGGCGGGCCCGGCGATTGCGCGTGGGTACAAGGGCACCTCTAAAAACGTTCCTGGCTGCAAGATATTTCCTATGACCGAACAGTCTTGTATCGACTCCACAGGCAAAACCCACGGGTCATTTCCTGTCGTGGCGTGTAGACTCCACTACAAAACCGGATTCGGCCCGAAAACCCTGCTCCACGCCTGGTCTTTAGGGGTGCGCCTGCGCCCGGCGGTCAGCCTACGGCGAGCGTAAAACCGCTCGTATCTTGACCGTAACACCCAATCCGGTCAATACGGCAAATCGGCCAGCCTCCAGCTGCGTCCCAGTGATTTTACTGGGCTCCGGCAAATTCAAACAAACGTTTGTATTGGACCCGCCAAGTGGTGTAGATATAATGCGCGGCCAAGACAAAGCGGTGTAGTCCGTCATCCACGAAGCTACAGCTTACACAGCCGTGCATGACCCTCCATCACCCAAAAAGACAAGACAAGCAACAGCGATGAGCCTTGAGTAGGAGAGAACCAGTGGAACGCGAATACATGGAATTCGACGTGGTCATCGTCGGCGCAGGTCCGGCAGGCCTGTCCGCCGCCTGCCGCCTGAAGCAGAAGGCCGCCGAAGCCGGTAACGAGATCAGCGTCTGCGTGGTCGAGAAAGGCTCCGAGGTGGGCGCCCACATCCTCTCCGGCGCGGTCTTCGAGCCCCGCGCCCTGAACGAGCTGTTCCCCGACTGGAAGGAGCTCGGCGCGCCGCTGAACACCGAGGTCAAGCGCGACGACATCTATGTGCTCAAGGATGCCGCCAGCTCGACCAAGGTCCCAGACCTGTTCGTGCCCAAGACCATGCACAACCAGGGCAACTACATCATTTCCTTGGGCAACCTGTGCCGCTGGCTGGCCCAGCAGGCCGAGAACCTGGGCGTGGAGATCTACCCGGGCTTCGCTGCCCAGGAGGCGCTGTTCGATGAGAATGGCGTGGTCCGCGGCATCGTCACCGGCGACCTGGGTGTCGACCGCGAAGGCAACCCCAAGGACGGCCTGTACACGCCGGGCATGGAACTGCGCGCCAAGTACACCCTGTTCGCCGAAGGCTGCCGTGGCCATATCGGCAAACAGTTGATCAAGCGCTTCAACCTCGACAGCGAAGCCGACGTGCAGCACTACGGCATCGGCCTGAAGGAAATTTGGGAAATCGACCCGGCCAAGCACGAGCAAGGCTTGGTGGTGCATACCGCCGGCTGGCCACTGGATGTGATGAGCGCCGAGAACACGGGCGGCTCCTTCCTCTATCACCTGGAAAACAACCAGGTGGTGGTCGGCCTGATCGTCGACCTTTCCTACGCCAACCCATACCTGTCGCCGTTCGACGAGTTCCAGCGTCTGAAGCATCACCCGGTGATCAGCCAGTACCTCGAAGGCGGCAAGCGCATCAGCTACGGTGCTCGCGCCATCTGCAAGGGCGGCCTGAACTCGCTGCCGAAGATGGTCTTCAATGGCGGCGCGCTGATCGGCTGCGACCTGGGCACCCTGAACTTCGCCAAGATCAAGGGCAGCCACACCGCGATGAAGTCCGGCATGCTCGCTGCCGACGCGGTGGCCGACGCCCTGCTCGCCGGTGGCGAAGGTGGCGATACGCTCAACAGCTATGTCAGCGCCTTCAAGGCCAGCTGGCTGTACGAAGAGCTGTACGCCAGCCGCAACTTCGGCCCGGCCATGCACAAGTTCGGCCCGATCTTCGGCGCGGCCTTCAACTATGTCGACCAGAACTGGTTCGGCGGCAAGCTGCCATTCACCCTGCACGACACCAAACCGGACTACGCCTGCCTCAAGCTCGCGGCGGATTCGAAAAAGATCGACTACCCGAAACCGGACGGCAAGCTCAGCTTCGACAAGCTCAGCTCGGTGTTCCTCTCCAGCACCAACCATGAAGAGGAACAACCCTGCCACCTGAAGCTGGCCGACCCGAACGTGCCGATCGCCAGCAACCTGCCGCTGTACGACGAGCCAGCCCAGCGCTACTGCCCGGCGGGTGTGTACGAGGTGGTCACCCAGGAAGACGGCAGCAAGCGCTTCCAGATCAACGCGCAGAACTGCGTGCACTGCAAGACCTGCGACATCAAGGACCCGGCCCAGAACATCACCTGGGTCACCCCTGAAGGTGCAGGCGGGCCGAACTACCCGAACATGTAAGCGCCCTGCCCTCGCAGCAATGAAAAAGCCCCCGGTTTCGGGGGCTTTTTCATTCGAACTGGCTGTAGCAATCGCTGCAGGGTTTTCGTACAGAGCCTAACAAGGCCCCGCCACTCATTTGTCACCACACATGATCGGCACCGGCTCGGCGGCAAAGCCCAGCAGTTCACGGCGCCCGAAATACCAGGCGGTGAGCGCACCGACCAGGCCCATCAGCAGACAGAAGCCGACACACACCCAGGGGCTCCACGGCATCAACGCAATCAATGCCAACGGGGTGGTGCTGGCCCACAGGGCATAGGCCACGTTGTAGGTGAACGAGATGCCCGACACCCGGATCTGCGCGGGGAACAACCCGACCATCACCGACGGCACCACCCCTACCACGCCACAAGACAAACCGGCCAGCGCATAGGCCAGCCAGATCCAGCCAGCCTGCCCGACCAGGCTGGCGTACAGCGCTCCGATGCCCAGGGGTAGCAACAGGCTGTAGAGCATCAGTGCACGCCAGGCGCCGATGCGATCGACCAGCATCCCCGCCAGCACGCAGCCGATATTGAGAAATACGATACCCACGCTGCTCAAGGCGAAGGTATGCCCGGCAGCGATGCCGAAGCGTTGCTGCATCACGGTCGGTGTGATGACCACCAGCACCACCACCGCAGAGGTCAGCACACAGGTCAGCAGCGCCGCCGGGACCAATGCCCGGCGATGCTCGCCCAGCACGCTGCGCAGCGGGAAGGCCACCGGCTGTTCCTGACGCTCGCGCAGGGCCAGGAATACCGGGGTTTCGCTCAGCCAGCGGCGCAGCCACACGCCGATGACGCCGAACACACCGCCCAGCAGGAACGGGTAGCGCCAGGCGTAATCGAGTATTTCCTGCGGGCTGTACACGCGGGCCAGCAAGGTCGCGGTGAGGGCACCGAGCAGGTAGCCGAAGGTCAACCCGGCCTGCAGGAAGCCCAGGGCATAGCCGCGCCGACCGTGGGGGGCGTGCTCGGCGACGAAGGTCCAGGCACTGGGCACCTCGCCACCCACCGCCGCCCCCTGGAGGATACGCAAGGCCAGCAGGATCAACGGCGCGGCATAGCCGATATCGGCATAGGTAGGCATCACCCCGATCAGCAGGCAAGGCAAGGCCATCATCAGGATGCTCAGGCTGAACACTCGCTTGCGCCCCAGGTGGTCGGCGAAGTGGGCCATGAGGATACCGCCCAGGGGGCGGGCCAGGTAGCCGGTGACAAAGATCCCGAAGCTCTGCAGCAGCCGCAGCCACTCGGGCATTTCCGGAGGGAAGAACAGCTGGCTCAAGGTCAGGGCAAAGAACACGAAGATGATGAAATCGTAGATTTCCAGCGCGCCGCCCAGCGCAGCCAGGCCCAGGGTCCTGTGGTCGCCACGGCTGAACCGGGGCGGGCGGGCGGTATCGATGGCAGTCATGGCAAGGTTTCCGCAGATCGGCAAAGGGCAAGAGGATAACAAATGCCTGCCGTCTGCCCCACGCGACTCAGGTCGAGCGGCTGAATACCGTGTGGCCGAAGTTCATCCGCCGGCCGGAACCGAGCGTCCCATGGGACAACCTTGGCGACAGGGGCACCTGCCCCACCAAGGCCGGCTCATCGATGATCGCCATGAATGATTGCAAGGCTTCGTCGTCCGGCACCTGGGGCAGGCTGATGCTGACCGCCTGGCGCTGCGCCTGGGGCACCGCGGGCAGTTTCGGGTGCTGGGAGTGGTACAGCAGGGCATGCTGGATCTGCGCGCTGCAACGACAGAAGCGCACCAGGTCGACGCCAGCGTGACTGGCCAGCTCGATGCTGCCGATCAACAGGTGGAACGGCTGCAGCGCACTCTGCACCAGGCGCTGCAGGTCCTCGAAGGTGTCCACCGGGGCAATGCGGTAATAGCCCAAGCCATTGAGCATCTTTTCCAGCTGCAAGCGCTGGCACGGGTGCTCATCGGCGATGAGGATGCGCAGGGTCTTGTTTGGCATCGTCTGGACCTGGGCAACAAGGTGTTGGGGGACATTCCCTGACCATTACTGCGCCAGTGCAGGCAACCGCCAGGGCGGTGCCTTGGTGGGGGTCTTTCTTGATAGTTGTCGTGAAACGCAGAGAAATCAAGTCGCCGGCCGGGGGAATTTTCGGGCCGTTCCCAAGGTGTAACAGGGCTGATACGCATGCTGGCGCGCCCTCAGGATTCCCATTGGCGCATGCGCACGCGGCAGTGTTTCATGGCGTTGACGATGTGCTTTTCCACCAGGCTGCGGGAAATGCCCAGGCGCTCGGCGATCTGCTGGTGCGACAGGCCTTCGAGCTTGCGCAGCAGGAAGCTGTCCCGGCACGGCCCGCTGAGCTCGCCCAGGGCGCGCTGCATCAATTCCAGGCGCTGGTCCAACTGCATACGCTGGGACAACCCCGGGCCGTGCCAGCGCTCATCGGTGTCGAGCACTTCCAGCGGCTCGGCCTGGCGCACCTGATGGCGCCGGTGGCGATCGACCACCAGGTTCAAGGCGGTGCGATAGAGAAAAGCGCGCGGGTGTTCGATGCGCTGGGCATCGGCCCGCTCCAGCACCCTCAGGTAGGCATCATGGGCGACATCCTCTGCCGCCTGGCGATTGCCCAGGCGCGCGCAAAGGAAACTCACCAGCTCACGATAGTAATGTTCCACGACGGTACCTGGCATTTCCCTGCTCGACACTAGTAGACCGGCCCACGGGACAGCGTGATATCAGCGCGGCATCTTACAAATTATAATGATTCTCAGCAACAGCGAGCCGGTCGGTTAAATCCCGCCATCTGGCCTTCGTCTATCGGTGACCTCCTTGCGCTCCCTGATTGACGGCGCATGGCCATTATTTCTGGCTGGAAGCTCCGATGAGACGTTTGACCACCACCCGCCATCGTATCCTGTTCGGTGGCCTGGGCCTGCTTGGCCTGGGCGGCCTGCTGGCCTGGAAGTCCCTGCCCTTCGGCGCACAGCCGGTCAACACCGTGGCGGTCACCCGCGCCGACATCGAAAGCAGCGTGACCGCCCTGGGCACCCTGCAGCCTCGGCGCTATGTCGATGTGGGTGCCCAAGCCTCCGGGCAGATCCGCAAATTGCACGTGGAAGTGGGCGACGCGGTGCGCCAGGGCCAGTTGCTGGTGGAGATCGACCCTTCCACCCAGCAGGCCAGGCTCGACGCCGGGCGCTATTCGATCGACAACCTCAAGGCCCAGCTGGCCGAGCAACGCGCCCAGTACCAGCTGGCCGGCCAGCAGTACAAGCGCCAACGCGACCTGGCCGCGGCCGGTGCCACCCGGGCCGAGGACCTGCAAACGGCGCAGGCCCAGCTCAAAGTGACCCAGGCCCGCATCGACAGGTACCAGGCGCAGATCCGCCAGGCCCAGGCCAGCCTGCGCAGCGACGAGGCCGAGCTGGGCTACACGCGCATCTATGCGCCCATGGCCGGTACCGTGGTGGCGGTGGACGCCCGGGAAGGCCAGACACTCAATGCCCAGCAGCAGACGCCGTTGATCCTGCGCATCGCCAAGCTCTCGCCGATGACTGTCTGGGCCCAGGTGTCGGAAGCCGACATCGGCAAGGTCCAGCCCGGCATGACCGCCTATTTCACCACCCTGGCCGGCGGCAAGCGGCGCTGGACCAGTACGGTCCGGCAGATCCTGCCGATCCCACCCAAGCCGTTGGACCAAGCCAGCCAAGGCGGCGGCAGCCCGGCCAGTGCCGGCGCCGGCACCACCGGCAGCAAAGTGGTCCAGTACACCGTGCTGCTGGACGTCGACAACCCCGATGGCGCACTGATGGCAGAGATGACCACCCAGGTGTTCTTCGTCGCAGGCCAGGCCCGGCAGGTCCTTACCGCGCCGCTGGCCGCCCTGGACGACACCGACGGAGATGGCCTGCGCCTGGCGCAGGTATTGGGCAGCGATGGCAAGGTCGAACAGCGCCAGGTGCGCACGGGGCTGAGTGACCGCCTGCGGGTGCAGATCCTCGACGGCCTGCGCGAGGGCGAACACCTGGTCATCGGCGCGCCAGCGGCCAGCGGAGGTTGAATGCCAACGCCACTGATCGAACTGACCGACATCCGCAAGACCTACGGCGGCATCGACACCCCTGAGGTCGAGGTACTGCGCGGTATCAGCCTGAGCATCTACCCGGGCGATTTCGTCGCCATCGTTGGCGCCTCCGGTTCAGGCAAGTCGACCTTGATGAACATCCTCGGCTGCCTCGATCGCCCGTCCAGCGGCTGCTACCGTTTCGCCGGCAAGGACGTCGCCGAGCTCGACGGCGACGAGCTGGCCTGGCTGCGCCGCGAGGCCTTCGGCTTCGTATTCCAGGGGTACCACCTGATCCCGTCCGGCTCGGCCCAGGAGAACGTCGAGATGCCGGCTATCTATGCCGGTACGCCTGCCGGCCAGCGTCATGCGCGCGCCGCGGCATTGCTGCAACGCCTGGGCCTGGCCAGCCGTACCGGCAACCGCCCGCACCAGCTGTCCGGCGGCCAGCAGCAGCGGGTGTCGATTGCCCGGGCCCTGATGAACGGCGGCCATATCATCCTTGCCGACGAGCCGACCGGTGCCTTGGACAGCCACAGCGGTGCCGAGGTCATGACGCTGCTCGACGAGCTGGCCAGCCAGGGCCATGTGATCATCCTCATCACCCACGACCGCGAGGTGGCGGCACGGGCGCACCGGGTCATCGAGATCCGCGACGGCCTCAAGACCAGTGACTGCGCCTCAGGACAAAACCCGGGTGACACGCGCCCTGGCGTGCAGGCCGAGGCGCTGCGTCAGCGCCTGGACTGCGGTGCCACGCAGCGTGGCGCCTGGAAGGGCGAACTGTTCGAGGCATTGCAGGCGGCATGGCGGATGATGTGGATCAGTCGCTTGCGCACGGCCCTGACCCTGCTCGGCATCGTCATCGGCGTCGCCTCGGTGGTGGTGATGCTGGCCGTCGGCGAAGGCAGCAAGCGCCAGGTCATGGCGCAGATGGCAGCGTTCGGCTCGAACATCCTCTACCTCAACGGCAAGCCGGCGAGCCTGGGCGAACCGGCGGGCGTCGTCACCCTCGATGACGTTACCGCGATCGGCGAACTGCCGCAGGTCAAGCGCATCATGCCGGTGATCGGCGAGAAGCTGATGGTGCGCCATGGCAACAACAGCCAGCAGTTCTACGTCGGCGGCAACAACACCTGGTTCCCCGAGATCTTCAACTGGCCGGTGGTCGAGGGCAGCTTCTTCAGCGAAGCCGACGAAGCCAGCGGCGCGGCGGTGGCCGTGATCGGCCAGAAGGTGCGTGAAAAGATGCTCGACAGCCAGCGCGACCCGCTCGGCCAGTATTTGCTGATCGGCAACGTGCCGTTCCAGGTGGTCGGCATCCTCGCCGGCAAGGGCGCAAGCTCGGGCGACCAGGACAGCGACGGGCGCATCGTGGTGCCCTACTCGGCCGCGGCCATCCGCCTGTTCGGCCGCTACGAGCCTGAATACGTCACCATCGCCGCCCTGGACTCCTCGCAGGTCAAAGACACCGAGGCCGCCATCGACCGACTGTTGCGCCAGCGCCACCAGGGCAAGCAGGATTTCGAACTGACCAACGATGCCGCACTGATCCAGGCCGAGGCACGCACGCAGAACAGCCTGTCGCTGATGCTCGGCGCCATCGCCGCCATCTCGCTGCTGGTGGGCGGCATCGGCGTGATGAACATCATGCTCATGACCGTGCGCGAGCGCACCCGCGAGATCGGCATCCGCATGGCCACCGGCGCACGCCAGCGAGACATCCTGCGCCAGTTCCTCAGCGAGGCGGTGATGCTGTCGATGGTCGGTGGAGTGACCGGCATCCTGCTCGCGTTGTGCATCGGGGGCGGGTTGATGCTCGCCGGGATCGCCGTGGCCTTCTCCCTGCCTGCCATCCTCGGCGCCTTCGCCTGCGCCGTCATCACCGGCGTGGTGTTCGGCTTCATGCCGGCCCGCAAGGCTGCCCGCCTCGACCCGGTCAAAGCCCTTACCAGCGTGTGATCCATGACATTGCCAACCCGCATCAGCCTGTTGACCCTGAGTCTGGCCCTGACGGCCTGCAGCGCCCAACCGCCGCCCAGTGCCGGCATCGCCCCACCGGCGAGCTGGCAGGCCGCGGCCTTCGACACCGCCCTGCCCCTGCCGGATGCAGCCTGGTGGCAAGCCTTCGCCAGCCCGGAGCTGGGCCGCCTGATCGAGCGAGCCCGTCACAACAGCCACGACCTCGCCGCCGCCAGCGCACGCGTACGCCAGGCCCAGGCCCGGGCCGTAGCGGCGGGTGCGCCGCTGCTGCCGGAACTGCAGATGCGCCTGGAGGGCAGCCGCCAGCACCTGCTGCGCGGCGATGGCAACGACACGCTCGACGTCAGCAGCCGCGAGCGTACCAGCACCTCCTTCGGCACGCGCCTTAGCGCCAGCTACGAGATCGACTTCTGGGGTGGGCTGCGAGCGGCACGCGACAGCGCCTTGCATGAGCTCGACGCCAGCCGCTTCGATCGCCAGACCGTCGAGCTGACGCTCACCAGCGCGGTGGCCGACACCTACCTGCGCGGCGCGGCCTTGCAGGAGCGGCTGCGCATCGCCCGCCTGAACCTGGAGAACGCCCGTGATGTGCTGCGGCTGGTCGAAGCGCGCGAACGTTCAGGTTCGGCCACCCGCCTCGAACTGGCCCAGCAACGCAGCCTGGTGGCGGCCCAGGCGCGGCAGTTGCCACGGCTCGAGCAGCAGTGGCAGGACAGCCGCGTAACCCTCGCCACCTTGCTTGGCGACCCGGTGCAGCGCCTGCCGACCAGTGCCGAGTCGATCCTCGCCTTGCAATGGCCACGGATCGGCAGCGGCGTGCCCAGCGATCTGCTCGGCCGGCGCCCCGATATCGCCGCCGCCGAGGCACGCCTGGCGGCCGCCAATGCCAACGTGCAGGTTGCCCGGGCCGCCATGCTACCCAGGCTCACGCTCGGTGCCGACCTGGGCAGTGGTGCGCGGACCTTCGCCGATATCCTCGACAGCCCCTTCTACACCTTGACCGCGGGATTGCTGGCACCGGTTTTCGACAATGGCCGCCTGCGCGCCTCCCGGGACCTGGCCCATGCCGAACGGCAGGAGCTGCTGGAAAACTACCGCAGCAGCATCCTGGCCGGCTTTTCGGACGTCGAGCGGGCGCTCAACGCCATTGCCGGCGTGGACCGCCAGCGCCAATGGCAAGACGAGGAAGTGCACCAGGCGCGCATCGCCTTCGAGCTGGCCCGGCAACGCTACGGCGCAGGTGCCGAGACCCTGCTCAGCGTGCTCCAGACCCAGCGCACCTTGTATGACGCCCAGGACCAGCAGGCGGAGCTGCACCTGGCCCGGCTGCAGGGCAGCATGGCGCTGTACAAAGCCCTGGGGGGTGGTTGGCAGGTTCGATAAGCGCAAGCCCGATTCAACAAGGCCGACACAATACTCTGTAGGAGCGGGCTTGCCCCGCGAAAGGGGCGCAAAGCGCCCCCAGCCATCAAGCAACGATATTCTTCAACGACAGGTGTCTCGCATACCAGGGCCGACGCGGCACCCGGCGCACCAGCTCACCCAGCTTGTCGTCCTCGCCAAAGGTGATGCGCAGCGCCAGCTTCATGGTCTCCACATCCATCTCCACCGACTTGCCAGGGCGCGTGCCCGGCAGGGTGCTGCAACCATGGGTATCCGGCCCCAGCCAGGGGTCGTCGACCTCGATCCAGCGCCCTGGCGCGAACCATTTCACGCCATTGACCTCCAGGCGCCGTACCTGGCCGGGGTGGTACCGTTCATGGGCGCGGTACCAGTCTTCGATACGGTCGTCGATCCAGCCATGGAAGCCCCAGAACACCGGGTTGACGTGGGACGAAAACGGGTCGCCGAGAAAATCGTTCTCGGCACCGAACCAGCGCGTGGCGAAATCGGCGGGGTCACGGGCGAACGGCACCGGGGCACCATTGATTGGGTCGCGCGGTACCGAGGCCCAGCACATGTGCAGCCAGTCGTGCAGGGTCATCTCCATCTCGGAACCGAGCGCACCCAGGCTCAGCTTCGACAGGTACTGCGGGTCCTGGTACTGCGACTCCCAGACTTGGAAATTGCTGCAGAAGGTTTCACTGGCCTTGATCGCCGAGACCCATTGCCCATAGGCGTCATCGCCCGGTGCCTGCCAACTGGGTGGCACGCAGCAGCCGTCGTGGTTCTCGTGGTAGCGGGCAAAACCCACGCGGTCGAATTCCACGCTCGGCTGCGGCAGCGGGAAGTGCGACCAGGATGGCAAATCCTGCAAGCGACGCGCCGCATCGAGCATGTGCCGGTGCATGAACAGGAAATCGACCCCCGAGCCGTTGCGGTGCTTGTGCGGCCCCCTGGCATCGCGCTCATGGTCACGCGGGCCGGGCTGCCAGCCCAGGCCACGCAAGGCACCGCGCTGCTTGTCGGACAGCCGGTGCCATTTGTCCCGGGTCGCATGCCAGAGCTGGTGGAACAGGCGGTGCTCGGCGCTGACCACCCATGCCTGCATCTGTGGCGTATAGGCGATGCGCTCCCGCGCTTCGGGAAACAGGCGCTTGACCGCCACGAAGCGGCTGTCGGCGATCGGCAGCGTCAATGGCCGGTCCAAGCGCTGCAGGCGACCACTCAAGGTGCCGTTGCCGGCGTTGGCGAAACTGCCCCAGACCTCGTCGAGGCTGGCCACGCATTCATAGCTCGGGCCACCGTGCTGGTTCAGCAAGCGCCAGCGCACCTGGGCAGCGGACGCCCCCACCAGGTCGCCCAGGACTCGATAATGGGCCGGCCCTTCACCGCGCAGGCGCTCGCCGGTGTCGACGAAGCCACGCAGGCCACGGCCCTTGGTGGCAACATCGAGGAACAGTTCGACACCGGCCACCGGCAGACCGTCGAGGCCCGCCTCGGCGCCTTCGAAACGAAGATCCCAGATGCCCCGCAGACGGTCGGCCAACACCTGTCCGGCATAGTCGGCCAGTTCCACGCTGGCCTCGCCTGGCGTGACGATGTCGTCATCGGGGTCATGGGTCAGTTCCTTGTGCGCATAGTAGGCCGCCGTACCGGTCGCCCCCGCGACTGCCAGGCCTGCGATGAATCCTCGTCGGGAAATGGTCATTGCGCCTCTATCCGTTCCTGCCACGCTGCGGTTTCTATCCAAGCTAGGACGTAACCTGGGGCGGGAAATTTACTGCCTTAATTCAGGGCAGGACGGCTCGTTCCTTCCAGGACTCCGTCTACCAGAGGCACCGACCATGACATCCCTCCTCTCCCGCCTGCTGCGACCGAAGGCCACGGCCTATCGACTGTTCGATATCGAACTCAAGGGCATCGAGCCGTTGAGCCCGTCCCTGTGCCGGTTCGTCTTCACCGGTGACGATGTGGCGCAGATGACGACCTTGGCCCCCGACCAACGCGTCAAGTTGTTCTTCCCCACGCCCTCCGGGCAGCCGCCCCGGTTGCCCAAGGATGGCCATTGGCAACAGGCGCGCCAGGGGCTGGCGCCCGAGCACACCCCGCCGATGCGCACCTACACCATTCGCGCCCTGCGCCGCGACGCGCTGGAAGTCGATGTGGATTTCGTCCTGCATGGCATCAATGGCCCGGCCTCGACCTGGGCAACCCAGGCGCGCATTGGCGATCGGCTGCAGATGGTGGCGCCGAACCTGACCTATGAAGGCGACCCCGGCGGTTATGAATGGAAACCACCACACAGCGCCCGGCACGTGCTCCTGATGGGCGACGAAACCGCCTTGCCGGCCCTTGCCGGCATCCTCGAGCAACTGGCCGACACCCGCCCGGCGCTGGCGGTGCAGGCCTTCATCGAGGTACCGCTGGAGGCCGACTGCCTGCCGTTGCGCCACAGCCCCACAGCACAGGTGCATTGGTTGCCTCGCGACCTGCTGCGTTGCGAGCACGGCCACGCCATGCGCCACGCGATACGCGAATTGGCCAGCCTACCGTGCGGCACGGCAGGTGCGGTGAAACTGGAGGAGGTGAATATCGAACGCAGCCTTCTCTGGGAGCACGGCCGCGGCGAGGGAAGCGAATTCCACGCCTGGATCGCCGGCGAGTCAGCGGCGGTCATGGACATTCGCCGCCACCTGGTCAAGGAGCGAGGGCTCGGGCGCGACTGCCTGGCCTTGATGGGATATTGGCGCGCCGGCAGGACGTTCGATTGAAAGAGCGCTGCGCAATCCCCTTGTAGGAGCGGGCTTGCCCCGCGAAAGGGCCGCAAGGCGGCCCCCTTCGCTCACCCCGCAGCCACCGCCGCCCTCACCGCCTCGGCAAACCGCCCGGCCACTTCGTCGACCTGTTCGGCACTGATGATCAACGGCGGCAGGAAGCGCACCACCGCGCCATGACGCCCGCCCAGCTCGAGGATCAGCCCACGCCTCAGGCATTCGCGCTGCACCTTCGGCGCCAGGGCCCGGCTGGCAGGTGGATGCCCCAGCGCGTCCCGCTCGCCAGCCGGGTCCACCAGTTCCACCCCCAGCATCAGGCCACGCCCACGGACATCCCCCAGTTGCGGATAGTCCTGCTGCAGGCCCAGCAGGTGATTGCGCAAGCGCTGGCCCATGGCCTCGGCATGTTCGGCCAGGCGATGCTCGACCAGGTAGCCCATCACCGCAGAACCAGCCGCCATGGCCATCTGGTTGCCACGGAAGGTTCCGGCATGGGCACCTGGCTGCCAGGTGTCCAGCCAGTCACGGTAGACCACCACGGCCAGGGGCAGGCTGCCACCGATGGCCTTGGACAGCGTCACCACGTCCGGCACGATACCGGCGTGCTCGAAGGCGAACATCCGCCCGGTACGGGCGAAGCCGCTCTGGATCTCATCGACGATCAGCGCCACGCCCGCCCGCTCGGTGATGGCTCGCAGGCCGCGCAGCCATTGGATGTCCGCCGGGATCACGCCGCCCTCGCCTTGCACCACCTCGACGATCACCGCCGCCGGTAGCGCCACACCGGCTTCCGGGTCGCACAACAGGTTCTCCAGGTATTGCAGGTTCGCCCGGACGCCCGCCTCGCCGCCCAGGCCGAAGGGGCAGCGGTAGTCGTAGGGGTACGGCATGAACTGCACGCCATTGCCCAGCAGGGCCGCCAAGGGTTGCTTCGGCCCCAGGCTGCCCATCAGGCTCAACGCGCCCTGGGACATGCCGTGGTAGGCCCCCTGGAACGCCAGCACCGTGCTGCGCCCGGTGGCCGTGCGCACCAGTTTCAGCGCAGCCTCCACCGCATCGGTGCCGGTCGGCCCGCAGAACTGGATTTTCGCGTCGCGGCGCAAGGCCTCGGGCAGCAGGCCGAACAGGTCCTGGACGAAGCGGTCCTTGACTGGGGTGGTCAAGTCCAGGGTATGCAGGGGCAGCTCATCGGCCAGTACTTGCTGGATTGCCTCGATCACCACCGGGTGGTTGTGGCCCAGGGCCAGGGTGCCCGCGCCCGCCAGGCAATCGATGAACTGGCGGCCCTCGACGTCTTCCACATGAATCCCACGGGCACGCTTGAGCGCCAAGGGGATGCGCCGCGGGTAGCTGCGGGCGTTGGACTCTTGTCGCTGCTGGCGCAGCAACAGGGGCGAATCCTCGAATTCGTACAACGCCTGCGGGGCGCTGGGCGGCAGGGTCTGGGCAAGGCTGGAAGCGGTCGACATCGGAAAATCCTCGCAAGCAAGCGAATATGCCCCGCCACGCTCCCTGTAACCGGATGTGTGTCGGGTGGTTGTCGCTTGGAGAACGCGTCAGCGGGGCGAGGATTTACCAGTTGATTTGAGATTGCAGGGTGTGCCTTCGCGGGTGAACCCGCTCCCACAGAGGTTGGTGTGATCCTCCACAGGCTGCGGGCAGGGCTCAGTTGCCCTCGCGCGCCGGCACCTGCAGCCAGACACGCAAACCATCGCCAGGGTTTTCGAAACGCAGGCTGCCGGCACAACGCTGGACGATGGCCTGGACGATCGCCAACCCCAGGCCGCAGCCGCCGCTCTGGTCGTGGCGCCAGAAGCGTTCGGTCAGGTGCTGCATGTCTTCCTCGGCGATCCCGGGCCCATGGTCGCGGACCATGAAGCCCACTTGCCCGTCAGCCATCTGCACTTCCAGCTCCACGGCTGCGTCGCCGCCATGGCGCAAGGCGTTGTCCAGCAGGTTGCGCAACGCCGCCACCGCCAGCGGCGCTGGCATGCCCAGGTAGACGCGCGTAGCCTCCTCTGGCAGGCGCACCACGATGCGCCGGTTGTCGCCACCGCCAGCATCCTGCACCGCCTGGCGTGCCACCTGCTCGGCGCTGCACTGCACGCCATCGTCGAACGACAGGCTGCCTTCGACCCGCGCCAGCATCAGCAATTGCTCCAGGGTGCGGTGCATGCGGTCGGTACCCTGCTCGGCATGTTCCAGCGCCTGCTCGCGCACCGCGCCGTCGGTCATGCGGGCCACCTGCAGGTGGGTCTTGATCGCGGTCAGCGGGCTGCGCAGTTCGTGGGCGGCATCGTCGGTGAGGCGGCGCTCGCGCTCAATGGTCTGGGCGATGCGCAAGAACAACTGGTTCTGGGTTTCGAGCAGCGGCTGCAACTCGCTGGGCATGCCAGCCACCTGCAACGGCTCGACGCTGTCGGCACGGCGCCGGCGCAAGGCATCGCGCATCCGGTTGAGCGGCTCCAGGCCCTTGCCCACGCCGATCCACAACAACCCCAGGCTGCCGAGCAAGGCCATCAACACCGGCGCCGAGGCAGCCAGCAGGATCGAGCGGTTGAGCGCCTCGCGTTCCTGATGGCGGTCGGCGGTGGTGATCCGCACATCCCCATGGTTATAGGTGAAGGTGCGCCAGAGCGCGCCGTCGATGGTCTGGTCACGGAAGCCGCTGCGCTGGTCGTCCATGGCACCGTCGTGCTTGTGATTGCTGGCCAGGATCTCGCCGCGCAGGGAACTGACCTGGCAGGCCATGCCGTCCGGCACGCTGAGTTGGTCGGCGGAAAAATGCGCGTCCTGGCCCTTGCTCGCCAGCGGCTGCGGCAACTGCTCGATCAACCCGGCAACCATGCGTGCCGAGGCCACCAGGCGCTGGTCGAGGGAAAACATCATCTGCTGGCGCAGGTCGCGCAGCATCCACGCGGCGGCCAGCGCCCAGATGATGACGAAGGCGATGCCGAGGATCAGCGTCAGGCGCGCACGCAGGCTCATGGTGCGGTGCCCTGCGGGGCCTGGGCCGGGCCAAGGCGATAGCCCAGGCCGCGGACGGTCTCGACGATGCTATTGCCCAGCTTGCGCCGCAAATGGTGGATGTGAACGTTCAGGGCGTTGCTCTCGACTTCGTCGCTGAAGCCGTACACGCAGTCCTTGAGCTGCTCGCTGGACAGCACCCGCCCGGGGTTCTGCAGCAATGCCTGGAGCAGCGCCTGCTCGCGGCGCGACAGGTCCACGGCCTGGCCTGCCAGGGTGGCCTCGCAACTGCTCGGGTCGTAGCGCAGCGGGCCATGCTCGATGACGTTCACCGCCCGCCCGGCCACGCGGCGCAGCAGCGTGTGCAGGCGTGCGGCGAGCTCGCGCAGGTCGAAGGGCTTGAGCAGGTAGTCGTCGGCCCCGGCCTGCAGCCCATCGACCCGGTCGGTGACCGCATCTCGAGCGGTGAGCACCAGCACCGGCAGCGTCACGCCCTGCTGGCGCAGGCGGCGCAACAGCTTCAGGCCGTCTTCATCGGGCAGGCCGAGGTCGAGGATCATCACGTCGAACTGCGCGGCCTGCAGCAAGGCCTGGGCAGCCGAGGCGCTGGCCACCCGGTCCACGGTCAGGCCCTGGGCAGTGAGGCCGGCGCAGATGCCGCTGGCGATCAGGTCGTCGTCCTCGCAGAGCAATACGTGCATTGGGGAGGCTCCCGGTAGTTGAGGCGGACATTGCACCCTGGGTGGATTAAGAGACGATTATGCAACGGGCGACAGGATAGGCCCATGCCCATTCAGGCCTGCGACCAGCGCAGCCTGTAAAGAATCATTTCCCCGCCAATTCAAAGCGGAAACATCCTACATACAGCTCGGAAATAGTCACCCTGGATGCGTGATGTGATGTCGCCCTGAACAGCTGGTTGTCAGGGAGACAGCGAATGGGGTTGTGGCATTGGGTGCCCTCATGGCAGCAGATCGAACGTCGCATAATCAATGAAATGGGTTATCAAGGAGGCGCCCATTTCCGCACCTACCTCAACGAGCACGTGCCATCGCTGGCGCTCAACCTACGTCGGGTGGACAGCGTGCGCTCAGCCTTCCATCAGGCCGAATGGAAGGCCGCCGGTCTGCTGCGTCGGCGCTTCGCCGACCTGGACATCAACAGCATCCTCGACGACCTGATAGCGGTCGCCACGCAGATGGCGATGATCGTCGCCGGCAGCGTGCTGACTGGCGCAGCCATCGGTGCCGGCGTGGGCGCTTTCGCCGGCGGGGCCGGTGCCATTCCCGGCAGCATCGCGGGCACCGCCATCGGCTTCCAGGTCAGCAGCTGGATCCTGGGCATCCTGGGCATCGCCTCGCTCGCTGAGTTCTTCGTCGACGGTTTGCCGCGTATCGCCGATTACTACCTGCGCGGCATCGGCATCGCGTGGGAGGGTACACGCGGCGAGGAAGGGCTGAGCGCGTTCAGCCAGGACGACCCTTTCGCCATTTCCCAGGCCGCGCACTTCATTGCCCTGGGCCATGTGGAAATCATCGTGCTGTTGTTGGGCGCCATCGTTTCCTACCTCACCCGTGGGCGCGGCAATGCCCAGGTGCTGGCTCAGGAAATGGCGGCCAGCCGCAAAGGTACGAAGCTGGGGCAATGGATGCTCAAGCATGAGGAGGGGTTGAAGAAACGACCGGACCTGCAGGTGCCGGAGCGACGCAAGGGGGCGATAGCTGAGCCACAAACCGTTCAGCCGAATCGGCCAGCGGGAAAAGACAAGGAGCCCTCGTCAGGGAAGCCCGGTAGCATGCCGTTGCATACGGTGGCGTGCTTCAAGGCGGACAAACTGCCAGCATCCAAGCATGGCGAGTTTGAACGGCAGTTGAAGGGACAGCAGGATGGGCTGAATCGGCTGACGGTTGAGGAGTTTTTGGCGAATGTGGCCAATCCTGTCAAGCGAGATCCCAAGGTTGCTAAACAGGCACGAGAAGATTTGTACATACATCTACGAGGTAGGATTTACGAGGAATTATCGAAAACGATGGGACCGCGTGAAGCAAGAAAGCTTTCAGAAATGCAAGCCAAGGAGACGATGTCAACGCTCGCAGCCTTGCATAACCCTGATCTCCGTGCGGGTGGACGGGACGCTATCTCTGATTTTGGCGATAGACAGGTTAATTCGAGTATTGGCCCTCAGTGGAAAAGCCGGATAGGTGGGCTCATACGAGCAGCCGAAGAGATGGCAGGTACAGGGAGCGGATCCGGTTTTTTAAATGTAAAACTACACAAGTGCTGAACTATTTGGAGATCATCGCATGGATGAAGCATTTTCCGTTTTTATTGAAGAATTCGGTGAGCCTATGCATAGGCAGGAGGTACCTGCATCGACCATTGAACGCTACAGGGGGGCGCTTCCTGACAAACTTTTGGAATATTGGGCCGAGCATGGCTGGTGCGGGTATGGTGATGGTATATTTTGGACCGTGAACCCGCAAGCGTATGAGAGCGTGGTTGCATCCGTGCTTGAGAGTGCAAACTTAGAAACTTACGATAAGTTCCACCTCATCGCCCGCGGAGCCTTTGGGGACCTGTATTTGTTTGGCGAAAAAACGGGATTCTCTCTGAAAGTTACAGCACACATTGGGCGTTACACTGGAATTAAATATGAAATAACGGCGACTGACATGGACAGACAGGTGCAGAACTTTTTTGCCTCTAGAGATTTAGACTCTAATGATTTTGATGACATGTTCGAGCCCGCCAAACATCGTCTCGGCATACTGGGCCCGGATGAGATGTACGGCTTTGTTCCAGCCCTGGTGTTTGGCGGCCCCATTCGTTTCGAGAATCTTGAAAAGTTGAAAGCGATCGAACATCTGGTGCTATTATCTCAGCTTTGCAATATCGAGCCCTACAGCTTCTCCGACTTCTAAACATACAACAAGGATCAGTTCTGGGCAGAGCATAGGTGGTGCGGCTACGGAGAGGGGATCTTCTGGATGGTCAACCCTCAAGAGTACGAAAACTTACTCGCCAGCTGGATGCAAAGCCCAGCGCTCAAAATGACTGATACCTATCATGTCATCACGCGTAGCGCAGCCCTATGAACTCGGCGACGAGCAAGCGTACTAGCTTGGGGCAAGCCCGCGCCTGCAGGATTGCAGGCTATCCTCTGTTTGTGCTCGGCCAATCTGCCCCGCCACCTCAGGGTTAACCTTGGGTTAATCGTCCCAGGCCAGCATGTCGCCATTCCATGCATTGCCAAGGCGAAGACATGCGCGTCCTCCTGCTCTTCCTGACATTCCTACTTGCGGGGCCTCTGCAGGCCAACCCCTTCGAGACCAAGCCCGACTTCCTGCCGGTCAACGAGGCCTTCGTCCTCTCCCATGACCGCCTGCCCGATGGCCAGATGCGCCTGCATTTCCAGATCAAGGACGGCTACTACCTCTACCAGAAGCGCCTGAAGTTCGATGGCCTTGCACCTGGCCAGCATCCCGCCTTGCCTGCCGCCGAGAACCACCACGACGAGTTCTTCGGCGACAGTGCGGTCTATCGCCACCAGCTCGAGCTGCTGATACCCGCAGGCGCCCAAGGCCAGTTGCGCCTGGGCTGGCAGGGCTGCGCCGACGCTGGCCTGTGCTACCCGCCGCAGACCACTGCCATCGACCTCGGCGGCCAGGCCGCCCCGGTAGCCGACCAGGCCAGCGACCAGGCCCTGGCCAGCGGCCTGCAGCAGGCCAGCCTGGCCTGGAGCCTGGCAGCCTTCTTCGGGCTGGGCCTGCTGCTGGCCTTCACGCCCTGCTCCTTGCCGATGCTGCCGATTCTCGCCGGGCTGGTGCTGGGCAATGGTGCCAGCGCCCGCCGCGGCTGGCTGCTGGCCGGGGTCTATGTGCTGAGCATGGCCCTGGTGTACGCCGCCCTCGGCGTGGTCGCCGCCCTGCTCGGCGCCAGCTTGCAGGCCTGGCTGCAGCAACCCTGGTTGCTGGGCAGCCTGGCGGGCTTGTTCGTCATCCTTGCCCTGCCGATGTTCGGTGCCTTCGAGTTGCAACTGCCCGCCGCCCTGCGCGACCGCCTCGACCGGGCCGGCCAGGGCACCCGTGGTGGCAATGTGTATGGCGCGGCCTTGCTCGGGGCGCTGTCCGGCCTGCTCATGGGGCCCTGCATGACGGCACCGTTGGCCGGGGCGCTGCTGTACATCGCCCAGAGCGGCGACGTGTTGCAAGGTGCGCTGGTGCTGTTCAGCCTGGGCCTGGGCATGGGCGCGCCGTTGCTGTTGCTGGTCACCGTCGGCAACCGCTACCTGCCGCGCCCGGGCGCCTGGATGAATCGGGTCAAGGGACTGTTCGGCTTCGTCTTCCTGGCCATGGCCCTGTACACCCTGCGCAGCCTGTTGCCAGCCCCGTTGCTGCTGGCCCTGAGCGGCGCCTGGCTGATCGCCCTGGCCTGGGCGGCCTGGCCGGCCCTTCAGCCCCTGCCGGCCTTGCGTGCGGTGCCGCTGCTCGGCGCGCTCTGGGGTGGCCTGCTGCTGGTCGGTGCGGCGGCCGGTGGCGATGACCTCTGGCAACCCTTGCACCCCTTCGCCGGGGGCAGCCTGCCAAGCGCAGCGACCAAGGCCGAGGATGCCTTCGTCACCGTCAGCCAGCCCCAGGCGCTGCAACGTGAGCTGGACGCCGCCAAGGCACGTGGCCAATGGGTGATGCTGGACTACTATGCCGACTGGTGCGTGTCGTGCAAGGTGATGGAAAAACAGGTGTTCGCCCGCCCTGATGTCCTGGCCGGCCTTGCCGGAGTACACCTGGTACGCCTGGACGTCACCGCCGATACACCCGCCAGCCGCGAACTGCTGCAACGCTACCAGGTGCCAGGCCCGCCCAGCCTGATCTGGATCGGCCCGGAAGGCGACGAGCGCCGTGCCCGGCGCATCACCGGCGAGGTGGACGCCGACGCGTTCCAACGACACTGGGCCCAGACCAGGAGCCAAGGTTGATGCTGAGCGTGACCCTGGGGCCGTTGACCATGGCCCTCAACCACCTGCTGTTGCTCGCGGCTCTGTGCGTGGCCAGCGTGGTCGGCTGGTGGGTGGCCCGGCGCGGTGGAGAAAACCCCGAGTCGGCGTTGTTCAACCTGTTCCTGTTGGGGCTGGTGTGCGCCCGCCTCGGTTTCGTGATGGCCTACTGGCCGATGTTCCGCGAGGAGCCGCTGCAGATCATCGATATCCGCGACGGCGGCTTCCTGCCCTGGGCCGGCCTGGCCGGCATCGTTGCCGGTGCCTTGTGGCAGTACCGGCGCCACCCTGGGTTGCGCCGCCCGCTGGGCTGGGCATTGTTCAGCGGTGCCCTGTTCTGGGGGCTGGCCAGCCTCGGCAGCCACCTGTACAGCAAGGGCACCGAGCTGCCGGCGTTGAGCCTGCGTAATGCCGCCGGGCAATCCGTGGCCTTGCACGCCTACCGTGGTACGCCGCTGGTGATCAACATCTGGGCCACCTGGTGCCCGCCCTGCCGCCGCGAGATGCCGGTGCTGCAACAAGCGCAGGATGACTACCCGCACGTGACTTTCCTGTTCGTGAACCAGGGCGAAACGCCGGAAAACGTCAGCACCTTCCTCGCCACCACCGGCCTGAGCCTGACCCACGTGCTGTTCGACGGCACCGGCCAGCTGGCCGAACGGGTCGGCTCCATGGCCTTGCCCACCACCCTGTTCTACACCGCCGACGGGCGCCTGATCGGCAGCCACCTGGGCGAGCTGTCTCGCGCCAGCCTGCACCGCGCCCTGGAACCTTTCGAGCAGGCCGCCGCGCCTGCCCCCGCCGCACAAGGAAACTGACATGCGATTGAATGCCCTCCTGCCCCTGGCCCTTGGCCTGCTCACTGCCCCCGCGTTGCACGCCGAGGCACTGCCCAAGGCGATCCAGCAACTGCAAGCCAAGGGCGCCGAGATCAAGGGCAGCTTCGATGCGCCCAATGGCCTCAAGGGCTATGCCGCCGCCTACCAGAACAACGGCATCGCCCTGTACCTGACCCCCGACGGCAAGCATGTGCTGGTCGGCAGCCTGTTCGACGAACAGGGCAAGGACCTGAGCGCCGAACCGCTGGAAAAACTGGTATACGCCCCAATGAGCAAGGCCATCTGGGCAAAGATGGAAAAGACCGCCTGGATCGCCGATGGCAAGGCCGACGCGCCCCGCACGGTGTACCTGTTCAGCGACCCCAACTGCCCGTACTGCAACATGTTCTGGCAGCAGGCGCGGCCTTGGGTCGAGTCGGGCAAGGTGCAGCTGCGCCACATCATGGTCGGCATCATCCGCGAAGACAGCCCTGGCAAGTCGGCGGCGCTGCTGGCCGCCAAGGACCCGGCCAAGGCGCTGCAGCAACATGAGAAGGCCGGCAAGGCCAGCACCCTCAAGCCGCTGGAGAACATCCCCGAGGCGGTGCGCAAGCAGTTGGAGGGCAACCTGGCGCTGATGGAAGAGATGGGCCTGGCGGCAACGCCGGCGATCTTCTACCAGGATGAGCAAGGCCGCCTGCAGAGCCAGCAAGGGGCGCCACGGCCGGAGATGCTGGGGCAGATCCTGGGCAAGCGCTGACCATCCGCTTCAACGCTGCCCCTTGTGGGAGCGGGCTTGTCCCGCGATCAAGGGCAAAGCCCTTGCCATGCAGCCGCAATGGCAGGGCCGCCCAATCGCGGGACAAGCCCGCTCCTACAAGGATGGACAAGGCGCTTACAACCCCTCCAGCTCCGCCATCAGGTCACTGAGCCGGTCAACCTTGTCATCGTCCAGCACGCGCGCCTCCAGCCCACGCACGTAGTCGGCCAATACTTCCACCGTACTGCACTCGAACATCGCCCGCAGCGGCACGTTCAACTGCAACTGCTTCTGCACCCGCGACGCAATCTGGGTGGCCAGCAATGAATGCCCGCCCAACTCGAAGAAGTTGTCGCGCACCCCAACCCGTTCGGCCTTGAGCACGTCGGCCCAGATCCCGGCCAGGGTTTGCTCCAGCGCGTCTCGCGGCGCCAGGTAGGCCTGGCTGTGCTGGCTGCCGATGTCGATGGCTGGCAGGGCCTTGCGGTCGAGCTTGCCGTTGGCGTTGTGCGGCAGGCTGTCGAGCCAGGCCCAATGCAGCGGCACCATGTAATCTGGAAGCTCCGCGCGCAGGCGTCGCTTGAGCTGTTCCAGCAGCGCGGCGTCGGCCGTGACATGCGGGTGCGCCACCAAATAACCCACCAGGTGTTTGCCGTTGATGCCCTCCTGCACGCCTACCGCCGCATCGCGGACCTCAACCTGCTCATGCAGGCGCGCCTCGATCTCGCCCAGCTCGATCCGATAACCGCGGATCTTCACCTGGTGGTCGATACGGCCCACGTATTCGAGCACACCATCGGCGCGGCGCCTGGCCAGGTCACCGGTGCGATACAGCCGCTCGCCTGGCTCGCCGTAGGGATGCGGCACGAACGCCAGCGCGGTGCGCACCGGGTCGCCCACATACCCGCGACCGACACCTGTCCCGGCGACGCACAGCTCACCCACTGCCCCCACCGGCACCAGCCTCTGCGCCTCGTCGAGCAGGTACAGGCGGTTGTTGTCGGTCGGCATGCCGATCGGCAGGTAGCTGCCCTGGGTGGACGCCGCATCGACCTGGAAAAACGCCACATCGTCCGAGCATTCCGCCGGGCCGTAGGCATTGACCAGGCCGATGCCCGGATAGCGCTGCAGCCACTGGGCCGCCAGCTCGGGCGGCATGGCTTCGCCGGTCGGTAGCATCCAGCGCAGGTCGCCCAGGTCTCGCTGTTCGTCGGCCAACATGCCCTGGATCAGCGACGGCACGCTCTCCAGCACCGTGATGCCGGTGGCCTGCACGTGTGTCAGCAGCCCTTGCGGATCCTGGGCGATGCTGTTGGGCACGATCTCCACCCGGGCACCGAACAGCGGCGCGGCGAGGAACTGCCAGACCGAGATGTCGAAGCTCTGGGAGGCGGTCTGGGCGATCACGTCCCGCGCATCGAGCGTGAGGTACGGCACCTTGCTCAGCTGGTTGTTGAGCATGCCGCGCTGTTCGACCATCACGCCTTTGGGCAGGCCGGTGGAGCCGGAGGTATAGATCACGTAGGCCAGGTTGTCCGGCGCACTGTGGATGCCCGGGTTGTGGCTGGCGACCTGGCTGGCTTGCACCTGCTCCCAGACCAGCAGCTTCGGGCGTACCGCACCGCCGACCTCGTCCAGCAGTTGCCGGGCCTGCTCGGCACAGGCCGCCGAGCACACCAGTACCGGCGTGCGGCTGAGCTCGACGATGCGTTGCAGGCGCGCCGAGGGCAGGCCTGGGTCCAGCGGCAGGTAGCCGGCGCCTGCCTTGAAGCTGCCGATGATCATGCCCAGCAGCGCCAGGCCCCGCTCGGCCAGCAGCGCCACCGGCTGGTCGATGCCCACGCCGGCGGCCACCAGGGCATGGCCCAGGCGGTTGGCGGCGAGGTTCAGCCCGGCATAGTCGTAGCTGGCATCCAGGCAGCGGGCGACCGTGCGCTGCGGGTGCGCCGCGACCTGTGCCTCGAACAGCGCCACGTAGCTCTGCGCCAACGGGTAGGCCTGCTCGGTACGGTTGCAGTCCTCCAGCAGGAAGCGCTGTTGCTGCTGGCCTAGCAGCGCCAGCTCGGCCATCTCGCCGTCGAACCCGTCCACCAGTGCCAGCAGCAGGCGCTTGAAGTCGGCCAGCAGGCGCTCGACGGTCGGGAAATCGAAATAGCGTTGGTCGAACGACAGGTGCAGGCCCAGATCGTCGGCGGGGTAGCACACCGCGGTCAACGGGAAGTTGGTGTGGGTGCGACCCGAATCGGAGCTGGCATTGAGGTGCTGGGCATGGTCCAGCACCGCCGTTTCCACCGGTGCGTTCTCGAACACGAACAGGCTGTCGAACAGTGGCTGGCCCTTGGGCAGCTCGCTGCAGTCCTGGATCGCCACCAGCGGCAGGTATTCATGCTCACGCAGCTCCATGTTGCACGCCAGCAGGCCTTGCAGCCACTGGCGCACGCTTTGCCGTTGGCCCGGTTCGGGCAGTCGCACACGCAAAGCGACGCTGTTGATGAACAGCCCGACCGTGCGCTGCATCTGTGGCAGGCTCACCGGGCGCCCGGCCACGGTGACGCCGAAGACCACGTCGCGCTCGCCGCTGTAGCTGGCCAGCACCAGGGCCCAGGCCGCCTGGGCGAAGGTGTTGACGGTCAGTTGATGGGCCTGGGCCAGCTCGCGCAGCCGCACCCCATCGCGGACGTCCAGGCGGGTATGGCAGTCACCGACGACCATGCCGTCACCGGCGTGGTCATGGCGCAGCGGCCGGTCGCTGGGGAGGGCCGTGGCACGCTCGAAGCCGGCCAGGTTGCGCTGCCACCACTGGCGCGCCTCGTCCGGGTCCTGGCGCTGCAGCCAGCCGATGTAGTCGCGGTAGCGCGGCGGCACCGGCAACTGGGCCTGGCGGCCTTCGCCCAGGGCCTGGTAGATCTCGAAGAAATCGTTCATCAGCAACGAGCGGCACCAGGCATCGATGAGGATGTGGTGGTTGCTCATCATGAACCAGTAGCGCGCATCGGCGATCCGCACCAGGCGCAGGTGGAAAGGCGCCTCACGCAGCAGGTCGAAGCCGGCCTCGCGCTCCTGCTTGTGCAAGGCCTGCAGGCGCGCCTCCTGTGCCGGCGCATCCAGGCCGCGCCAGTCCTGGTAGTCGACCGGCGTATGGCCCGGCTTGTGGATGATCTGCAGCATCGATTCGCCCGCATTCCAGCTGAACGACGCGCGCAGGGCCTCGTGGCGCGCCACCACGGCCTGCCAGGCCTGGGCGAAGCGCTCGGGGTCCAGGGCGCTGTCGATGCGATAGCGGTCCTGCATGTAGTAGATGCCGGTGCCCGGCTCCAGCAGCGTATGCAGTAGCAGGCCTTCCTGCATCGGCGTCAGCGGGTAGACGTCTTCGATCCGGGCCGCCGGTACCGGCAAGGCATCGATCTGGGCCTGGGTCAGTTGCGCCAGCGGGAAGTCCGACGGCGTGAAGCTGCCGTTGCCATCGGCCAGGCAGTGGCCGACCAAGGCCAGCAATTCCTGGCGATAGGCCTCGGCCAGCGCGGCGATGGTCGCCGCTTCGTAGCGTTCGGCGCTGAAGGTCCAGCGCAATTGCAGCGCACCGCCATACACCTGACCATCGATGCCGAGCCAGTTGGGCAATGGCGCATCCAGATCGTGGGCCTGGCCTGTTAGCGCATCCAGCGGCTGGAACAGCGCCGCGTCGTCGAATTGCTGGTCGAACTGGCCCAGGTAGTTGAACGTGACCCGCGCCTGGGGCAACGCGGCCATGGCCTCTCGCCCGGCATCGTCGGCCAGGTAGCGTAGCACGCCATGACCCAGCCCCTTGTGCGGCACCTGGCGCAGCTGCTCCTTGATGGCCTTGATGGAGCCGGCACGGGCCAGGTCGTCGTCGCCGGCCTGAGGACTCAGGCACAGCGGGTAGGCATTGGTGAACCAGCCGACACTGCGGGTCAGGTCCATATCCTCGAACAGCCCGTCACGGCCATGGCCCTCCAGTTGCACCAACACCTCGCTGTCACCGCTCCAGCGGCACAAGGTACGTGCCAGGGCGGTAAGCAACAGGTCGTTGACCTGGGTGTGGTACGCCGCAGGTGCCTGCTGCAGCAGTTGACGGGTCTGCGCCACGTCCAGGTTGATGGTCAGGGTACGTGCATGGCGATAGAGATTGCCGCCCTGCGGGTGGTCGCACGGCAACTCACGGCGGGCGGTGCCCAGCTGGCCTTGCCACCAATCGAGCTCGTCACGCAGCGAGTCGCTGCTGGCATAGCTGGCCAGGCGTGCGGCCCAGTCGCCCAGGGTATGGGTCTTGGCGGCCAGGGGTTGGCCTCGGTAGAGCGCCTGCAGGTCTTCGAGCAGCACGCGCCAGGACACGCCATCCACCACCAGGTGATGGATCACCAGCAACAGGCGCTGGGCGCCCTGTCCGTCGCTGACCAGCAAGGCACGCAGCAGCGGCCCCTCGACCAGGTCGAGGCTGCGTTGCACATCGGTGTACAGGGCCTGGCAGTCGTCCAGATCAGCCACGGTGGCGAGCCACAGCAACTGATGCGTGGCCGGCTGGGCATACTCGGCCTGCCACCGGCCATCGGCCTGGGTGAAGCGCAGGCGCAGGCTGTCGTGGTGTACCAGCAAGGCCCCCAGGGCGCGCTCCAGTGCCTCGGCCTGCAACGGCTGGCGGATGCCCAGCAACACCGCCTGGTTCCAATGTTGGGGCCGGATGACGTCACTGTCGAAGAACCAGTGCTGGATCGGCGTCAAGGCACTGCGCCCCTGGCGCGGGCCCTGCTCGACCTGGCTGGCGCGCTCGCTGCGGCTGACCACCGCGGCCAGGGCCTGGATGGTCTGGTGCTGGAACAGGTCCCGAGGGGTGAAATGCAGGCCCAGCTGGCGGGCACGGCTGACCACCTGGATCGACAGGATCGAATCGCCGCCCAGCTCGAAGAAGTTGTCGTGCACGCCGACGCGGGCAAGGTTGAGCACCTCGCCCCAGACCTGCGCCAGTTGCTGCTCCAACGCGTTGGCCGGGGCTTGGTACTGCTGACGTGCCAGGGCAAGGTCCGGCATGGGCAAGGCGCGGCGGTCGAGCTTGCCGTTGCCCATCAACGGCAGGCTGCCCAACAGCACCAGGTGCGTGGGCACCATGTAGTCCGGCAGGTGCTGCCGGGCATGGGCCTTGACCGCCTCGCGCAGGCTGGCCTGGGCATCCTGGTCGGCGTCGGCCTGTGGGCAGACGAGGTACCCCACCAGTTGCTTGCCACCCGGCAGGTCCAGCGCCAGCACCACCGCCTCGGCCACATCGGCATGTTCCTGCAGGCGGCTCTCGATCTCGCCCAGCTCGATGCGGAAGCCGCGGATCTTCACCTGTTGGTCGGCCCGCCCGATATACTCCACCAGGCCATCAGTGCGCAGGCGCACCAGGTCGCCCGTGCGGTACAAACGCCCGCCCTCACGGCTGAACGGGTCGGCGATGAAGCGCTCGGCCGACAGCCCCGGCCGGTCATGATAGCCCTGGGCCAAGCCGACGCCACCGACATACAGCTCACCGATGCCACCCTGGGGCAGCACGGCCAGGTTCTCATCGAGGATGAACGCCGTGCGCGCACCGATCACTCGGCCGATGGGTACGCTGCCGGCGTCCACGGGCAACTGCTCGGGCGCCAGGCAAGCCAGGGGCATGACCACGGTCTCGGTCGGCCCGTAGGCGTTGAAGAACTGCTGGGGCGCGAATGCTTGGCGAATGCGCTGCAGATGCTCGCCGGTCAACGCCTCGCCGCCGGTGATCACCAGGCGCACCGGCAGGCGCTCGCCCTGCCCGGCCAGGTGCTGGGCCAACTGGCTGCCATAGCTGGGCGTGAAGCCCAGGATGTTCACCTGCTGCTCGCGCACCAACTGGCAGATGTCCTCGGCGCCCCACTGGCCCTGGCCACGCAGCACCACCCGGGCACCGCAGAGCAATGGCGCCAGCAGGCGCTCGGTGGCGGCATCGAAGTTGATCGAATAGAAATGCAGCTCGCAGTCGTCGCTGCGCATGCCGAACGCCGCGATCACCGCCTGGCAGTGCATGGCGATCTCGCCATGGCTGACCACCACGCCCTTGGGTTTGCCGGTGGAGCCGGAGGTGTAGATCAGGTACGCCTGGTGTTGCGGCAGGTTGAGGTTGTCCAGCGGCGCATCGCTGTAGCCGGCCAACGATGCGCTATCGTCCTCCAGGCACCATTGCGTCACACCGTGCGGCAACGCGCCCAGGGCGTCGAGCAGCGCACGCTGGCCGAGCAGCAGGCCGATGCGGCTGTCCTCGATCATGTAGCGCAGGCGGTCGAGCGGGTACTCGGGGTCCAGCGGCACATAGGCCCCCCCAGCCTTGAGGATCGCCAGCAGGCCCACGACCATTTCCAGCGAACGCTCCAGTGCAAGGCCTACGCGCACCTGCGGGCCGACACCGCGCTCGCGCAGGGCACGGGCCAGGCGATTGGCCTGCTGGTCCAGCTCGGCATAGCTCAGGTGCTCGCCGGCGAAGGTCAGCGCCCGGGCCTGCGGGGTGCGCACGGTCTGGGCGGCGAACAACCCGTGGAGGGTCTGGCCGGGCTCGAATGCCTGCTCACCCTGGAGCTGGCTGACCAGCACCTGCTGCTCGGCGCGACCCAGCATCGGCAGCTCGCACAGGCGCAGGCTCGGGTCGTCCAGCAGGCCGACCAATACCTGTTGCCAGTGCTCGGCCATGCGGGCGATGCGCGGTTCGTCGAACAGGTCGCAGCTGTAGGTCAGGCAGCAGCCGAGGCGCCCATCCAAGTCGGTGACCTCCAGGTAGAGGTCGAACTTGGTGGCGTTGGCATCGTTGACCAGGTAATCCACGGTCATGCCCGACAACGTTCGACGTTGCTGGAAGGCCCAGCGCTGCACGTTGCACATCACCTGGAACAGCGGGTTGTAGGCGCTGCTGCGTGGCGGCTGCAGCGCATCGACCAGTTGCTCGAAAGGCAGGTCCTGATGCGACTGGCCTTCGATCACCGTGCGTCGCACCTGCTCGAGCAATTCGGCGGCGGTCATCTGCCCGTCCAGCTCACAGCGCAGCACCTGGGTGTTGAGGAAGGCACCGATCAGGCCTTCGCTTTCCGGGCGGATACGGTTGGCCACCGGCGCGCCGATGCGCAGGTCGTGCTGGCCGCTGTAGCGGTGCAGCACAGCGGCCAGCGTCGCCGTCATGGTCATGAACAGGGTCAGGCCACGCGCACTGTTGAAGGCGTGCACGCGTGCGACCAAAGCAGGGTCCAGGTCGAAGCGGTAGAGCGCGCCGCGGTGGCTCTGCACGGCGGGGCGCGGTCGGTCCGAGGGCAGCGCCAGCACCGGGTGGTCGTCACCCAGGCGGGCTTTCCAATAGGCCAGCTGGCGTTCCCCTTCCCCGCTTTCCAGCCATTGGCGCTGCCACACGCTGTAGTCCAGGTACTGCACCGGCAACGGCGCCAGCGGCGATTCGCGCTCGTCGACGAACGCTTCGTACAACTCGCCCAGCTCGCGGGCGAAGATGTCCATGGCCCAGCCTTCGGTGACGATGTGGTGCAGGGTCAGCACGAAGTAGTGCTCGCGCTCGTCGGCCTTGACCAGGCAGGCGCGCAACAGCGGGCCGCGCTCCAGGTCGAACGGCTGGTGCGCCTGCTCGTCGGCCAGCTGTCGCAGGCGCTGCTGGCGAACCTCGGCGGCCAGCATCGAGAAATCATGCCAGTGCACTGACAACGGGCGGTCCTCGGCCACGCACTGGCAAGGCACGCCATCAATACTGGGGAAGGTCGTACGCAGGGTTTCATGGCGCACGATCAACGCCTGCAAGGCGCGCTCGAACGCATCCACATGCAGCACGCCGCACAGCCGCGCCATGCCGCCGACGTTATACGCCGGGCTGTCCGGCGCCATCTGCCAGAGGAACCACATGCGCTGCTGCGAGTACGACAGCGGCACCGCCTGGCGACGGTCGACCCGGGCGATGGCCCCTTGCCGGTTGTGCCCGCCGGCCGCCTGGATGCGTGCGATCTCCGCGCAGAACATGCCCAGCTCGCGGGCCTCGAACAAGGCCTTGAGCGGCAGCTCGATATCCAGCGCCTGGCGCGTGCGCGAAACGATCTGGGTGGCCAGCAGCGAGTGACCGCCCAAGGCGAAGAAGTCATCCTGCATGCCTACCCGCGGCAACTTCAGCACCTCACGCCAGATCGCCGCCACCTGTTGTTGCAAGGCGCCCTGCGGCTCGACATGGGCACGCTGCTGCCAGACCGGTGCCGGCAACGCCTTGCGATCGACCTTGCCACTCGGCCCCAGGGGCATCCAGGCCAGGTGCACCAGTTGCGCCGGCACCATGTAGGCCGGCAGGCGCGCCGTCAGGGCGGCGAGCAGCGCCTCGGACTGTTCGACACCGCTGTAGTAGCCCACCAGTTGTGCGCCGGCATCATCCTGGTGGATCAGCACCACTGCCTGGTCGACCCCTGGATGGGCCAGCAGGCAGGCCTGGACTTCCTCGGGCTCGACCCGGAAGCCTCGCACCTTCACTTGCTGATCGAGGCGCCCGAGATACTCCAGGGCGCCGAGCTGCACCTGCCAGCGGGCACGGTCGCCACTGCGGTAGAGGCGCTCGCCGTTACCGTCCGGCCGGGGCACGAAGCGCTCGGCGGTAAGCCCTGGGCGGCCCAGGTAACCGCGGGCCAGGCCCGCTCCGCCCAGGCACAGCTCACCTGGCACGCCGGGGGCGGTCAGCTCCAGCTCAGCGTCCAACACCTGGCACAACACATTGGCCAATGGGCGACCGATGGGTGAGCGCAAACCATCCTGCGCTCGGCAATGCCAGTGGGTGACATTGATCGCGGTCTCGGTCGGGCCGTAGCGGTTGTGCAACTGCACCTGCGGCAGCACTTGCAGTACGCGGTCGCGCAGGTTGGCCGAGAGTGCCTCGCCGCCGGAGAACACCCGGCGCAGGCTGGTGCAGCCAAGCACCAGTGGCTCCTGGATGAACACCTGCAACAACGGCGGTACGAAATGCAGCGTGGTCACGCCATGGGCCTGCACCAGCTCGGCGATACGCCGGGGGTCGCGATGCTCTCCGGGGCCGGCCAGCACCAGTGTGCACCCCTGGGCCAGCGGCCAGAAGCACTCCCACACCGACACGTCGAAACTGATCGGCGCCTTTTGCATCAGGACGTCGCTGTCATCCAGGGCGTAGGTGCCCTGCATCCATTGCAGGCGCTCGGCCAGGGCCGCATGGGTAGTGCCCACGCCCTTGGGTTGGCCGGTGGAACCGGAGGTGTAGATCACATAGGCCAGGTTGTCGCCGTCCAGGTGCAGGCCTGGGGTGTGGCTCGGCCAGCTGTCCAGGTGCAGCTGGTCCAGGGCGAGGGTGCCGACCCCAGCCACCCGAGGCAGGCGCGGGAGCAGGTCGCTGTGGCTGAGCAGCAGGCCGGCCTTGCTGTCGGCCAGCATGTAGGCCAGGCGCTCGGCCGGGTAATCGGTGTCCAGCGGTACGTAGGCACCGCCGGCCTTGAGGATGGCCAGCAGGCCGACCATCAGCTGTGGCGAGCGCTCCAGGGCGATGGCCACGCAGGTATCAGGGCCAACGCCCTTGTCGCGCAGGTAATGGGCCAGGCGATTGGCCTGCTGGTGCAGCGTGGCATAGTCGAGGCTGCCGCCGTCCCACGCCAGGGCGGTGCGGGTCGGTGTCAGGCGTGCCTGGTCATTGAGCTGCTCCACCAGCAGGCGGTGCGCCTTCGGTGCCGGCGCCTGCCCCCAGGCCAGCAACTGAGCACGATCGGCCTCGTCGAGCAATGAAATCTGGCCCAAGGCCAGCTGCGGATTGGCGCAGACCTGCTCCAGCAAGGCCAGCAACTGCCCGGCCAGGCGCTCGATGGTGGTTGCCTCGAACAGGTCGGCGGCATAGTCGAAGGCCAGGCTCAGCCGCCCCTGGTGGTCCTGCTCGCTGTGCAATTGCAGGTCGAACTTCGCTTCGCGGCTATGCCAGGGCAGCTCTTCGGCGAGCAGGCCCGGCAAGCGGCGCAGGGCCGAGAGGTTCCGCTGCTGGTGGTTGAACATGACCTGGAACAAGCCCTGCTCGCGGGCGTCGGGCAATGTCTCGAGCAGTTGCTCGAACGGCAGGTCCTGGTTGGCCTGGGCTTGCAGCGTGGCATCGCGTACCTGGGCCAGCAACTGGTCGAATGGCAGGCGGCCATGGACCTGGGCGCGCAGCACCTGGGTGTTGATGAAGAAGCCGACCATGCCTTGGGTTTCCAGGCGCGGGCGGTTGGCGTTGGGCACGCCCACACGGATATCGCCCTGGCCTGTGTAGCGGTGCAGCAAGCCTTGCCAGGCCGCCAGCAACACCATGAACAGGCTGGCGTGCTGTTCCTGTGCCAGGTTGCCCAGGGCTGCCGTCAACCTGGCCGGCACCTTGACACTCAAACGAGCCGCCCGGGGCTCGCGCTGCGCGGAACGCGGGTGGTCGGGGCACAGGTCCAGCACCTTTGATTCGTCGCCCAGTCGCGCCTTCCAATAGGCCAACTGCCGCGCCGCCTCACCGCCGGCCAGCCATTGGCGTTGCCACTGGCCATAGTCGGCATGGCCCAGGGGCAACGGTGCCAGCTCGGCCTGCTGGCCTTGGCAATGGGCGGCATACAGCCTGGCGAACTCGTCGAGCAGGATATTCAGCGACCAGCCATCGGCCACGATGTGGTGCAGCGTCACCCACAATTGATGATCGTCATCGCCCAGTCGCGCCAGGGTGACCCGCAGCAGCGGCCCCTGGGTGAGATCGAAGGGTTGGCGGGCCTCGACCTCGCGACGGGCCGCCACCTGTTCGGGATCGAGCCCCTGCAGATCGATGCGCTGCAGGTCGAAGACGGCCTCAGGCATGACCTGCTGCAGGCCCTGGCCATCCACTTCGCAAAAACGCGTGCGCAACGATTCGTGTCGCGCCACCAATGCCTGGAAGCTGGCCTGCAATGCCGCCTCGTCCAGCTCGCCGCGCAGGTGCAAGCCGGCGGGGATGTTGTAGGCGGCGGACTGCGGCTCCAGTTGCCAGACCAGCCACAGACGGTTCTGTGCCAGGGTTTGCGGATGGGCCTGGGCAGGGTCCAGGGCAGTGATCGCTTGCCTGCCAGGGCCGCCCTTGGCCAGCACGGCAGCCACCGCATCGCTGTAGGCGGCCAGCGTCGGCGCCTCGAACAGGGTACGCACGCCCAGGTCGATGCCCAGCTCATCGGCCAGGCGCGCCGTCACCTGGGTGGCGGCGATGGAGTTACCGCCCAGCAGCAGGAAATGGTCGTCCGGCTCCACCGATTCGACATCGAGCCGCTCGCGCCAGATCGCGGCGATGCGCCGCTGCAGGTCGTCACCGCTTGCTGCCGGTGCGGCCTGCGCCTCGGTGCCGGGGAAACGCGCGTAGCAGTCCAGCCTGCCGTCGGCCATACGCAGGCGGCACGCCGAGCGTTGCAGCTTGCCGCTGGAGGTCTTGGGCAAGGCACCGGGGTTGAGCAACAACACCACCGCCGGGGCCTGGCGGCAGGCATCGGCAGCCACCTGGCGCAGGGTACGGATCAGGTCCTGGGGCTTGGTCGCCTTCTGCACTTTGCGGCTGACCTCCACCGCCACGCCGATGCCCTGCTCGCCCTGATCGTCCACCGCGAACACCGCCACGCGCCCTTTGCGCAAACCTTCGACTTCACGCTCCAGGGTCTTTTCCAGGTCCTGCGGGTAGAGGTTCTGCCCACGCACGATCAACATGTCCTTCAGGCGCCCGGTGACGAACACCTCGCCTGCACGCAGGAAGCCCAGGTCACCGGTACGCAGCCAGCGCTGGCCGTCCTGCTCGACGAACGTCCGGTCACTGGCCTCGGGGTTGCGCCAGTAGCCCAGAGCGATGCTCGGGCCGGCTGCCCAGATCTCCCCAACCTGGTTGTCGCCCAAGACCTGAAGGCGTTGCGGGTCGACGATACGCACGGCATGCCCGGGCTGTGGGTAGCCACAGCTCATCAGCACACTACCCTGCCCCGGCTCGGCGCGGTTGGCGGCGAGCGCCTCGGCATCCAGCGCCAGGGCGGCGATCCCCTGGCCACGCCGGCTGCCACTGACGAACAGGGTCGCCTCGGCCAGACCGTAGCTGGCGAAGAAGCTGGCCGGGTCGAAACCGCAGGGGCGGAACCTGTCGGCGAAGGTGTCCAGGCTGTCTTGGCGGATCGGCTCGGAGCCCGAATACGCCACGCGCCAGCGGCTCAGGTCCAGGCCGGCCAGGGCCGCCTCGCTGACCCGCTCGCTGCACAAGCGGTAGGCGAAGTCCGGGCCACCGCTGATGGTGCCGCCGTATTCGCTGATCGCCTGCAACCACCGCAACGGCCGGGCGAGGAAATAGCCCGGCGACATCAGCACGCAGGGCACGCCGCTGAAGATGGGTTGCAAAAGCCCACCGATCAGGCCCATGTCGTGGTACAGCGGTAACCAGCTGACGATGACATCGTCTGGGTTCAAGTCGATCCCGAAGCCGTGGCGAATCAGTTGTTCGTTGGCCACCAGGTTGCCATGGCTGACTTCCACGCCCTTGGGCTGCGCGGTAGAGCCTGAGGTGTACTGCAGGAACGCGATGTCTTCGCCGGTCAATGCCGGCTCACGCCATTGGCTAGCCAGGGCCAGGTCCAACTCATCCACCGCCAGCAGACCTGGCGCAGCCCCGTCGGCCAGGCCCTGCAGGCTGCTGCGCAACGCCTGCACCGTCAGCAGCAGGCGTGGCTCGGCATCGTCGATGATCGACAGCAAGCGTTCCTGGTGATGCTGGCGCGAAGACTCCGGTGGGTAGGCCGGCACGGCGATGACGCCGGCATACAGGCAGCCGAAGAACGCCGCGACGTAGTCCGGGCCACTGGGGAACAGCAGCACCGCCCGGTCGCCAAGGCCGGCCCGTGCCTGCAAGGCCGCGGCGATGACGCGGGCGCGCAGGTCCAGGTCCCGATAGGTGAGCACGGCCTGCTCGTCGGGATTGTCGGCCAGAAAGCGCAAGGCGATCCGGTCCGGGGTCTGCGCGGCGCGTTGCGCCAGGGCCTGGACCAGCGAGAGCGGGAGTTCGAAGGCGTCCGTCATGAGGGGTTCCTGCCAGTGTCTGGGTGGTTCGCGCCGGGGCGGTGCCACGCCGGTCGGCGGGCAGCGTTCGGCAGCTGGGTGTACACAGGGGACGGATGGGCAGGGGAAATAATTAGACAGCCGCGCGGCGCCGAAGCCGCGGTGGACGCGATGTGCGAACGCGGAAAGTGAACCGGTTCACGCTCCGGGGCTTAGGCGATTTTCTCACGGATATTAATTCTATTTCGCATTTGACAATCATTATCACTGAGAATAGCTTGTCGCACGTCGTAGGAAGCGCCCACTCCGGTGTGCTCCCTCCTCCCTTCGAGACAAGGTGATTTCCATGGCGGAACAACTATCCACAAGTAAGTGCGATTCACCCCTACTCCAGGCGTTCGTCGACAACCGCAGCATCCTGGTCAAGATCGCCGCACGCATCACCGGCTGCCGCTCGCGGGCCGAAGACGTAGTGCAGGACGCCTTCTTCCGGCTCAGCGCCGCACCGCAGATCACATCCTCGTTCAAGGCCCAGCTCAGCTACCTGTTCCAGATCGTGCGCAACCTGGCGATCGACCACTACCGCAAGCAAGCCATGGAACTCAAGTATTCGGGCAGCGAAGAGGAAGGCCTCAATGTCGTCCTGCAGAACGCCTCGCCCGAAGCCACCCACATCAACCTTGCCACCCTCGAGCACATCGCCGAGGCCCTGGGCGAGCTGCCCCAGCGCACCCGCTATGCCTTCGAGATGTATCGCCTGCACGGGGTGCCGCAAAAGGACATCGCCAAGGAGCTGGGCGTATCGCCGACGCTGGTGAACTTCATGATCCGCGATGCGCTGATCCATTGCCGCAAGCACAGCCGCCAGGGCTGAACCCCCTGGGGGCGCGGCGCGCCCCTATCGCGGGACAAGTCGGACCGCCGCACCGCCGCTCCCACAGGGGCAGCATTGGCCGCTTGTTCTCTGCACGACAACGCAGCCCGAAGGGTTGGGTGATCTCCCACAGCGACTGACGTATCAGGCCAACGAACAGCGATCGAAGAACCGCTCCCGCCCCAGAATCATCAACGCCGCCCGCTTGTGCGGGAAATCGAATTCCTTCTCGCAATGGAAGCACTGCCCGTGCAGGTAACCGATCATCCTGCCGTTGTCGGCACGTGGCTCGGCGACTACCCGCTGGGTACGTGGGTCGTCCAGGAACAGGTAGTGCACCAGCGCCGACAACCAGCTGGCCACCTTGTGCGGGCCACGATGCGCCTGCTCGCCTACCAGCATGTGGATACCGCGGTCGTAGTCGCCAGCCGGGTAGAACGGTGCGATCCGGTCTTCCTTGGCCCAGTAGGCTTCGAAGTAGGCGAACGGCTCATCATCGAAGCAACCGACCAGGGTCAGGGTGTGCGGGTCGGCCTCAAGTTTCGCCAGGTATTCGCGATGCTGCTCAAGGGTACCGGCCTCCTGCCAGAACTGCGCGACACGTGGGTCGTTCTGCCAACGGTTGAAACGGGTCAGGTCGTGGTCGATCTCCAGGGTGCGCAATGACACCCAGGCGCCCAGGCGCGCATCGAAACGCCGGTACACCTCGCCACGCGGCTTGGGCGGGCGCCTGGGGTGGCGCTTGCCGTCGCTGGTCATCATCTGCTGGGGGTAGTGATCGGCCGCAGCATCGCCAAGCCAGGGCTGAGGCAATTGCCAGAACATCCCGCGCTCGCACAGGTACAGGCCCGGGCGCTCGCCACGCACCAGCAGCCCGCTGGCCAGCGCCTGAGGTACCGCTTGGGGCATGTGCCAGGCCAGACGCTGGCAGGCCGGGTCGCGCGACAGCAGCCAATAGCATGCTGCCCACAAGGCCTGTTCGGGGCGCTCCGGGCACAGTCGCTCCAAGTGCACGTCCAGGGTAGCGCCAGGGGCCAGGCGCACCTGGATCAGCGGGCGGCCTTCGAGTGTAAGGCTCAAGCGGGTATCCCCTTCATCGGCACTGAGGCTGCGCCAGCGGGGCAAGGAAAGAGGCAGCGAAGCGGCATCGAACGGCATGGTCACGGCTCACGAAAAGGACGGTAGGGTTCAATCCGGTAGACGTGACCTGCACAAGGGAATTTAGTCGTTGGGCGGGCGCACCACCTTGACGCGATACGGCTGGAAGATACGCAGCATCTGGCCGTTGTCGTGCAGGCGTCGTATCAGCGCGGCAAATGCCTTGGCGTCGATGGGCGATTCGGGACGCAGGATGGCGTAGTGGCGATAACGCTGGTCGATTCGTTCGGAGGCCAGGAACTGGTCGGCGATGTCGGGGTGGCGGGCGCAGAAATCGATGAAGTAGGAGCGCGTGACCAAGGCGATATCGACCCGCCCGCGCTCGACCATCAACAGGTTGCTGTCGTGGGAGTAGGTCAGGATCGCATCGTAGGTTTCACCCAGGTAGTACGGGTCGGAATTGAAGTTGGCGAATGCATAGTGATAGCCGTTGAACAGCGCCAGGCGCTTGCCCTGCAGGTTCTCGAAGTACTGCTGGTCGCGCCCGGTCTGGCGGCGGGCGACGAAGATCTCGGCATCTTCCAGGCCCAGGTCCACGCTTTGATGGGGAAAGCGCTCCCAGCCCCACTTGGGGTTCTCGAACATGGCGATGTCAGTACGCCCCTGCTGGAAATCGCCGAAGCGGCGCGGCACGGACGTAGGCACGAGCACGAAATGGTACTGCTGTTGCAACTGGTTGAGCGCCTTGAGCATCTGCGGCAGCAAGCCGCTTTCGGCGCCTTGTTCGGGGCGCACGGTATAAGGGGGGAAATGCGCACCGCCAACCCTCACCTCCACCACCTGGCCCGCCTGCGCGAGCGAGGCCTGCGATAACGCAGCAGAGATCAACAAACAGGACAGGGCCTTGAGGCCGGGTACGCGAATCAAGGGAAGGACACTCGTCACGGTTCGAACGGGATCCAACTAACCTAGGCGTTTTCCCGCCAAGGCACAACAACAGCTTATGCCAAAATGCCAGGGGATGCCCTCGGCGCGGACATTGGCTACGCTCTAGCGACCACGCAAATGCTGCGTCTTGAAGGGAGCCCTGGTATGGGCCATTGGCTGGTGATTGACCTGGAGGCCACCACCGACGACGGGGGCTGGCCAGTCACGGAGATGGAAATCATTGAAATCGGTGCGAGCCTGGTGACCCGGGAAGGTCGCGAGGTCGATCACTTCCAGCGTTTCGTGCGCCCCCGGCGACGGCCGCAACTGACGCCCTTCTGCCGCGCCCTGACCCACATCAGCCAGGCCAGCGTCGATGGCGCGGCGGCCTTTCCTGACGTGTGGGCGCAATTCGAACGCTGGCTGGGCCACCATCGTGAACGTCTGCAGGCCTGGGTCAGCTGGGGCGACTATGACCGCCAGCAACTGAGCCAGGAATGGCAACAGCACCAGGTCACGAGCCTGCTGCAGACCCTGCCCCATATCAACCTCAAGCAACGCTTCGCCAAGGCCCGCCACCTGCAACGCCCGCTGGGGCTAAACAGCGCCCTGCAACTGGCCGGGCTGCAGTTCACCGGCCAGCAGCACCGCGCCCTGGAGGATGCCCGCAACACCGCCCGGCTGCTGCCCTTGAGTCTGCCGGCCACGGGCACGTGAATTCAGATGACGGCGTGTGGGGGCTTGGGCATACTGGCCAACCCTTTTTCATCCCTCTTTCAGGAGTCGCTCCATGTTCAAGGTCAATGAATACTTCGATGGCACCGTCAAGTCGATCGGCTTCGCAGGCGAGGAAGGCCCGGCGACCGTGGGCGTCATGGCGCCGGGCGAGTACGAGTTCGGCACCGCCAAACGCGAGATCATGCACGTGGTTTCCGGTGCGCTGACCGTCAAGCTGCCAGGCAGCGACAACTGGGAAGTGTTCAAGGCAGGCAGCCAGTTCAACGTGCCGGCCGACAGCAAGTTTCAACTGAAAGTGGCAGTCGATACCGCCTACCTGTGCGAGTACCGCGACTGATCGATTCGGCGGCGAGCGCGGGTCAGAGCGCTTGCTGCCAGCACTGACCGGGGAGCAACAGCCTTGCGGTATGTGAAACTCTCCGGATCCTGGGGCCGCTACTGGCCATAATGGATACGATTGACATACCAGGTAGCTTCACCGGTAGGCGTGTTCACCACCACCTCATCCCCTTCCTCCTTCTTCAACAGCGCCCGTGCCATGGGCGAGTCGATCGAGATGTAGTCGTTGCGGCCATGGATCTCGTCGTAGCCGACGATACGAAACTTCAATACCTCGCCATCGTCGTTCTCGATCTCAACCCACGCGCCGAAGAACACCTTGCCTTCCTGCTGCGGTGAATAGGCAACGACCTTGACGTCTTCCAGACGCTTGCGCAGGTAGCGTACCCTGCGGTCGATCTCCCGCAGCAGCTTCTTGTTGTACTGGTAATCGGCATTCTCGCTGCGATCACCCAAGGAGGCTGCCCAGGTGACCTTTTGCGTGATCTCGGGGCGATAGACCCGCCACAGGTGGTCGAGCTCCTTCTTCAGGGCCTCGTGACCTTCGGTGGTGATGATGTTGGTGCTCAAGCCGTATTCTCCTCAGTGCATCCACGGCAGGCGCAAGCCTGCCGTGGCCCCGAGCTTAACGAAAAATCCGCGACGCTACACGCGCCTCAACGGCGGGTAATCAAGCCCTGGCGGGCGATGCGGGTGAGCTGGCCGATCACTTCGGCGGCCTCGTCGGCCAGAGGCGCCTGGATGACCGCCAGGTCGAAACGGTCATTGGCGAACTCGGCCAGGCCATCGCAGGTTTCGGCGAACTGGACGAGGAACGCGCGTGCCTGACCCTTGCGCCGTGAAAGGCCATCGAGGTTGCGTAGAAGCGTGGGTTGATGCTGACCACCGAGCAGGATGCGCGGTGTACGGGACGCCTGGTCGGCAGGCAATGGGCTCAAACAGACACTGGTACGTGGACAACTCATGGAGATATCTCTGCGCCTCGCGAATCCCGCTGGGCAGCGGTGGGAGGCGTCACCGAACCAGCGCTTTAGCGGTATTTCGGATGACCCGGAGGGGGCTTCTCCCGCGCCCCGCAAGTAGCTGTTTAAATCGGCGCAGACGGTATGCTAGAGGCTCGAGCGGCAACTTACAAGCCACCTGTAAAGGTTTCAGCGCTTGGCCACACGCTCCAACGATTGCCGCTGGCGGTTGAACGCCAGGAAGTACTTGTTGACACTGTTGACGAAATTGACCGGCCCCATGCCGACCTGCTCCATGGCGATGCGCTCGGTCTGGAAGAACCACTGGTTGCCGTTGAGCCCACGGCGCCGCGCTTCGGCCCGCATGGCCTGGACCCGCTCGGGCCCGAGGTTGTAGGCCGCCAGCACGAACGCCATGCGCTCGCGCTCGTTGAGCTGGGGGCTGGCGAAGAACTTGCGGCGGATCAGCGCCAGGTAGCGTGCCCCAGCCTGGACATTGCCATCGACCGTCGCCGTGTTGCTCACCCCCACGCGGCGGGCCGCCGCCGGGGTGATCTGCATCAGCCCATGGGCGCCACCGCTGCCCCGCGCCGCCGGGTTGAGCGTCGATTCCTTGAAGGCCAGCGCCGCCAGGTTGAGCCAGTCGATCTGCTGCGCAGCACCATGCTTTTGCAACACCGCACGCACCGACTCCAGGCGCTTGCGGCTCTTGCGTGCCAACGGGTCGTGTACCCGGTACTGGCGCCGGTAGATGCGCTCGAAGGCCGCGTCCTGGTTCGCCGGGGCACGATAGCCCTGAAGGAAGCGATCCACGGTGGCCAGCAGCATGCTGGCATCACGCCGGACATACCAGCGCATCGCCTGGGGTTGGCCCAGGTGGACCCGGCTGTCCAGGCGCAAGCGCGGCATCACCCGCGCCCAACGCTGGGCGATCGGGCGCTCCACCACGGTCAGGTGGTAGATGCCGGCCTGGACCATTTCCAGTACATCCTCGACGGCCAGGCTCGGGTCCACCCACTCCACCTTGATCGCAGGGCGCTTGCGCAAGGCCAGCTGCTGGTTGAGCTGTTCGATCACCGCTCCGGCGGCACTGGCGCTGGTCAGGGCAACGGTACGCCCGGACAACTGCTCGACGCGGCTGAAACTGCGCTCACCCTTGCGCCCTACCAGCATCAGCTGCACCTGGTCGCGTACCGGGGCGCTGCCGCTGACGCCGCGCACCAGCGAAGGGTCCAGCAGTTCGCCCGGCGCCGCCAGGTCGCCCTCGCCCCGCTGCAGGGCAGCGAGCAGCTGCTCCTTGGCCCGTGGAATCAACTTGAGGCGGATTTCCTGGCCATCTCGGGCACGGGCATTGAGGTAGTGCTCCAGGCTCCGCAGGCGATGATGCTCGACGCCCACCGGCTCGCCCTTGACCTCGCCCGAGCTGTTGCGGCTCTGGTTCACCAGGACCCTGAGCACCTTGCTGCTACGGATCTGCGCTAGGTCCCGCACCTGGCTGGCCGGGACGTGTTGCTGCGGGCCAGGCAAACGGGCATTGGCTGGCCCGGCCAGGGTCAGGCCGAGGGTCAGCAGGAAAATCAGCAGCGATCGCAGCATGCGAGAACCTGTCCATGGGCGGTGGGCCGGCGTCATGGCGCATCCAACCCATGACAAATGACGCCAAAAGACCACGACAACCGCTTGAAGTTCTGGGATTTATTGGAAATTCCCGATTTTTGCTATGCTGGCCGACCCGCGGCACGAGGTAGCACCATGCAACTGATCGATATCGGCGTCAACCTGACCAACAGCAGCTTCCATGACCAACAGGCCGCCGTCGTCGAACGCGCCGTGCAAGCGGGCGTGGTGCAGATGGTCATCACCGGCACCAGCCTGGGTGTCAGCGAACAGGCCTTGGAACTGGCCTTGCAGCTGGACCCGGAAGGTCACCACCTGTTCACCACCGCAGGCGTCCACCCCCACGATGCCAGCACCTGGGACAGCGCCAGCGAGGATCGATTGCGCCAGCTCCTGGCGCAGCCGCGCGTGTGCGCCGTTGGCGAATGCGGCCTGGATTTCAACCGCGACTTCTCCCCTCGCCCGCTCCAGGAAAAAGCCTTGCATGCACAACTGGCCCTGGCCGCCGACCTGCAGTTGCCGGTATTCCTTCACGAGCGCGATGCCAGCGAGCGGCTGTTGGCGATCCTCCAGGACTACCGCGACCACCTGCCCGCCGCCGTGGTGCACTGCTTCACCGGCGAGCGCGAAGCCTTGTTCGCCTACTTGGACCTGGACCTGCACATCGGCATCACCGGCTGGATCTGCGATGAGCGCCGCGGCACCCACCTGCACCCGCTGGTCGCCAACATCCCCAGAGGCCGCCTGATGCTTGAAAGCGACGCGCCCTACCTGCTGCCGCGCAGCCTGCGGCCAAAGCCCAAGAGTGGGCGCAACGAACCGGCCTTCCTGCCCGAGGTATTGCGCGAGGTGGCGCTGCACCGGGGCGAACGTTCGGAAGAGACGGCAGCCCATACCACCGCCACGGCGCAGGCGTTCTTCCGGCTGGCGTAAGGCCCGGCCTTTGTTGACGCATATCAAGTCATGCCCTGGGGGGAGCAGGCACAATGATGGCACCTTGCCAATGTTGTTTCCGCTCAACTCAGAGAAGACCTGTCCATGGGTGCCTGGCTTAGCAATATTTCCCTTAGATACAAGTTTTGGGCCGTCAACGCGGTGGCCTTCATCACCACCTTGCTGCTGGTGCTCTACGCGGTGCACCTGGAACAGCAAGCGCGCGCCGAGGGCGCCCGCGATACGGCAGCCGCCCAGGCCGAGCTGATCGGCGCCTGGCCTGCGGCGCAGGCCCTGCCCCGGCAGCCCAACCTGGTAACCTGGCAAGTCGGTCAGGTCCCGGTCATCGCCGAACAACCACGCGAGGCCCTGGCCAACGCCCAGGGCTGGGTTCCACTGCCCCATGCCTGGCTGCTGGGCGACACCCCACTGCTGGGCGCCCAGGTCGTGCGCCATGGCGACCAGCAAGTCGCCGTATTGGCCCAGGCGCCGAGCCTGCGCCAGGTATTCTTCGAGCGCGTCAGTCGCTATGCCCTATGCGTGCTGATCCTGATGCTGGCGATGCTCTGTGCCTCGCAGCTGCTCATCCGCTTCTTGCTCAGCCAGCTGAACACCCTCAAGGACGTGATGCTCCACGTGGAGAAGACCGGCGACCTGGCCGCTCGCGTACCGCTGTCCTGCGGCGATGAAGTCGGCCAGATGGCAGGCGCCTTCAATGCCATGCAAACCACCTACCACCGCATCGTCAGCACCGTGGCGCACACGGCGGCACAGCTGGACGCCGGCGCCGCGCGCCTGGCCGCAAGCATGGATGAGGTGCGCCACGGCATGATCGGTCAGCAGAGCGAAACCGACCAGGCAGCCACGGCAATCAATGAAATGTCTGCCACTGTGCACCATATCGCCCAGCACGCCGGCGCCACCCGCGACCTCTCCCAGAGCGCCGACACCCTGGCCGGCAGCGGCCAGGCCGTGGTCAGCCGGGTACAGGGCTCGATCGCCGGATTGTCCGGCGGGGTCCAGCAGACCGCCGAGATGATCCGCCAACTGGCCGAGGACAGCCAGCGCATCAACGGCGTGGTCGGGGTGATCCACAGCATCGCCGAGCAGACCAATCTGCTGGCCTTGAACGCAGCCATCGAGGCCGCCCGCGCCGGCGACCTGGGCCGTGGCTTCGCCGTGGTGGCGGACGAAGTGCGCAACCTGGCCAGGCGCGTGCAAAACTCCACGGATGAAATCACCGGCATGGTCGCGGCCTTGCAGGCCGGCACCCGGGATGCGGTGGACTTCATGCAGGAGAGTTCGTACAAGGCCGATGACTGCGTCAAGCAGGCGCAGGAGGCCGGCGAAGCGCTGGCAGAGATCACCAGTGCCGTGGCGCAGATGCGCGAGAGCAACACCCAGATCGCAGTGGCCGCGCAACAGCAGAGCCAGGTCGCCGAGGAAATGAACCGGGCGGTGGTCAGCATCCGCGATGTCACCGAACAGACCGTTCAGCAGACGGTCGACTCGGCCAGCACCAGCAGCGAACTGGCGAGCCTGGCCGCACAGCTGAACAAGGCCATCGGCCAGCTCAAGCTATAGGGCCGATAACCCGCTTCGATTGGCCCCTGCCAAGGGGGCGCACTAAGCTTTGGGCATGACTGACGAGGAAATGCCCATGAACAAACGCCTGCCCAACCTGCCCGCCTGGCAATGGCGTGGCTACCACCACAACCACCGGCACCCGACCAACCTGGTGCTGCACCTGATCGCCGTGCCGCTGTTCATCCTCGGGGCACTGCTGGTGCTCTCGGGCCTGTTCGGCCTGGACCTGAGCCAGGTCGCCGTCGGCGTGATCGCCCTGGTCGCGGGCCTAGGCCTGCAGCGCCAGGGGCATCGTCTGGAAGCCGAACAACCGGAGCCGTTCGCCAGCCGCAAGGATGCCCTGCAGCGTCTTCTGACCGAGCAATTCATCACCTTTCCGCGCTTCGTTATCAGTGGCGCCTGGTGGCGTGCCTGGCGCGAACGCCGTAAGCATCACCGGTGATGCGCGCTAGCGACGCGCCAGGGCCGCCTGCAGGGCCTGCAGCGTGATATCGGCCTTGCCCTCGGCCTCGTGCAGTTCGCGCGTCCAAGTCGCCTTGAAGGGCGCAAGGTCGGCATGCTCGCGCGCCAGCAACAACCACTGGACGCGGTCGTGCCAGTCGCCCAGGTCGCCCTGGGCCTGCTTGAGCAGCCGCTGCAGCTTCTTGCCGGCATGCCTCAGCTGCGGATAGGCGTCGTCGCCGTAGCGCGCCCGCTTGATCAGCAGGCGCAGGCGATGTCGGTCGTGGGCAGGGTCGGCCAGGGCCTTTTCCAGCTTGTGCCACTGCTTGCGCAGGCGTTTGTCGATGCGTTTGCCCAATTCGTCCACCAGGCCCTCGCGGTCACTGACCCGCAGGAACAACGGGAAGTTGTCGACGATGGCCAGCACCCGGGTGAGCTGGCGGCTGGCGGCCACGCTGGCGAAAATCTCGGCCCTGCCCTGCAGGCGTTGGCGCCCGGCCTGTTCATGGCCCTGCCCGATCAGGTGCGCCGCCAGCACCTCGCGATCGCGCAGCGGCGTGGTCAAGGTGCCCAAGGCTTTTGCCGCATCCTCCAGCTGCTCCACACCCGGCAGGCCGCGCAAGGGCCGCAGCAGGCTGCGCAGGCGCCTCAGGCTGATACGCAGATCGTGCAGCGCTTCGCTGTCGACATTCGCAGCCAACCGCTCACGGCACGCCAGCAGGCGCACCTGGCACGCCAGCACCTGGGCAACTACATGGTCGAGCATGGCAGCCATACGTCACTCCAGAATCAACGCCCAGCGCGGGACTCACGAATGTAGAAGCGCGCCTTCTCGGCCTTGCGCGAGCAGCCTTCGAAAGCTTCGAACTGTTGCTGGGTCTTGGCGCCGGTCAGCAGCGACAAGGCCTTGGAATAGCTGACGGTGCCGGCGAAGCCTTCGGCCTTGGCAAGGTCCAGTTCCTTCCAGGCGGCATCGAGCTGGTTCGCACAGCTGTCACGATAAGCCGTCTTGCCTGCGCAGCCAGCCAGGGCCAGGGCCAGGAGGGGAAGGCAGATCCATGCTTTCATCGGTAATACCTCGAAATTGAACTAACGAATGGAGTGGCCGTTCGACGCTCAGGCAAGCGAAAAGTGCCCTGCTCAGCGTAGCCCAGCGCGGTCTACATTGAAGCATATGCAGCAATGGGTGCATTGTTGGACCATGGTTGCACAGCAGTGAGGGGGACGATCATGAGCAAACGCGTGGCATTGGTACTGGGATCGGGCGGTGCCCGGGGGTACGCGCACATCGGCGTGATCGAGGAGATCGAGCGACGAGGCTACGACATCGCCTGCATCGCCGGTTGCTCGATGGGCGCGGTGATCGGTGGCATCTACGCAGCCGGCAAGCTGGACGAATACCGCGGCTGGATCGAAAGCCTGGACTACCTGGACGTGCTGCGCCTGGTGGATGTGAGCTTTCGTCTCGGCGCAATCCGCGGCGACAAGGTGTTCGGCCAGATTCGCAAAATCGTCGGCGAGGTGAACATCGAGCAATTATCCATTCCCTACACGGCCGTGGCGGCGGACCTTACCAACCAGCAGGAAATCTGGTTCCAGGAAGGCTGCCTGCACCAGGCCATGCGCGCCTCGGCGGCGATTCCCAGCCTGTTCACGCCGGTGATGCAGGGCAACCGGATGCTGGTCGATGGCGGCATTCTCAACCCATTGCCGATCGTCCCGGTGGTCTCCAGCCACTGCGACCTGATCATCGCAGTGAACCTCAACGCCACCAACCAGAAGCAGTACCAGTTGCCGGTCATCGAGCGCCCGGCAGCGTTCAAGATGCGCTTCGATGCCCTGATCAGCTCGCTGGGATCGCGCATGCCCTTCCGCCGCAAGCCGGCCGAACAACTGATACGCATCGAACAGGAGATCGCCTCCGAAGGCCTGGCATCCCACGACCCCTGGCTGGGTGAATCGGCCGACCCGGAAAGCCAGCAACCTGCCGCTGCGCCGGAGCGCGGGGGCGCGCCCAAGTCGGCCACGGGCTCGTTCATCATCGACAACGTCGGGCCTGCCTCGTTGCTCGACCTGATCAACCAGAGCTTCGAGGTGATGCAGACGTCCCTGGCCCAATACAAGATCGCCGGCTATCCGCCGGATGTGTTGATCAACGTGCCCAAGCGGGTATGCCGGTTCTTCGAGTTCTACAAGGCGCCGGAGCTGATTGCACTGGGCCGGGAGATTGCGCGGGATACGCTGGATAACTATGAAGGCGAGCGGCGTTAGGCACCTGGGTGTCCCGCCTGTGCTGCGATGCACGAATTGCCCGCGCCTACCGGTTCGAGCGAAGCTCAAAAACGAAACAGGCCGCATGAGCGGCCTGTTTCGTTGCGGGGTGGGCACTCAGTAGCGAGTGACGTCCGCGTTGGCTTCCAGCTGCTTGCGGTAGGCGGCGAAGTCCTGCTCGCCGGCACGGGAGGCGAGATAGCGACGGATGTACGCCTTCTCCTCGTCAGTGGCCGCAGCGCCTTCGTTGACACCCTTGAGCTGCAGCACCACCAGGCTGCCATCGCCCAGGACCACGCTGCCGTACACCGGCTTGTCCTTGGACTCAGGCTTGCCCAGGCGGAACACCGCCTGCAGCTCGGCCGGGTCGATACCGTCCTGGCCGCGGGTAACCGCTTCCTGGACTTTCCACGCCTGGCCCTCGTGGGCCGCATCAGCGGCGATCGAGCCATCACGCAGGCCAGCGATCAGCTTGTCGGCCTTGGCCTTGAGCTCGGCGATCGCCTTCTCCTTGGCCAGGTGGTCGTGGATGTTGCTGGCCACAGCCTCCAGCGGCAACTGCGATGGCTTACGGTGCTCCTTGACCCGCAGCACGACCACTGTTTCCGGATCCAGCTCGATGGCGTTGCTGTTGGCGCCCTCTTCCAGCACTTCTTCGCTGAACGCGGCCTGGACCACCGAACGGTTGGCGGTGATACCTTCGCCGCCCTCGCGACCGAACGCTGCCGAGGTCTGTACCTTCAGGCCCAGGTCCTGGGCCGGCTGGGCCAGGTCGGAGGCTTCGAAGGCGGCATCCTCGAGCTGCTTGGTCACTTCCACGAAACGCTGTTCGACCTGCTGGGTCTTCAGCTCGCGGGTCAGCTTGTCCTTTAGGCTGGCGAAAGTCGGCACTTCCGGCGCCTGGACGCCCAGCAACTTGATCAGGTGGTAGCCGAACTCAGTGCGCACCGGTGCCGATACCTGGTCCTGGTTCAGCTTGTACAGGGCCTCCTCGAAGGCCGGGTCATAGACACCGGGGCCTGCGAAACCAAGGTCACCGCCGTTATTGGCCGACCCCGGGTCCTGGGAGAATTCCTTGGCCAGGGCGGCGAAGTCTTCGCCCTTGGCCAGGCGCTGCTGGATCTCTTCGATGCGGGCCTTGGCCTGGTCGTCGGAGACCTTGTCGTTGACCTCGATCAGAATGTGCGCGGCATGACGCTGCTCGGCCAGGTTGGCGACTTCCTTCTCGTAGAGGTCCTTGAGTTCGTCTTCGTTGACCTCGACCTGGTCGAAGAACGCCGACTTCTTCAGCTCGATATAGTCGATGACCACCTGGTCCGGCGTCATGAACTCCTTGGCGTGCTGGTCGTAGTGCGCCTTGACCTCCTCGTCGCTCACCTTGACCGCAGCCGGGTCGGCCTTGAAGGTCAGCGAGGCGAAGTCTCGGGTCTGCTTCTCCAGGCGGGCGAAGGCCTCGACCTGCTTGTCGGTGACGAAGCTGCTACCGACCAGGCCCGCGCGCAGCTGGCTGATGAGCATTTCCTCGGTCAGCATTTCGCGGAACTGCATCCGGCCATAGCCCAGCTGGCGAATGACCGAGTCGAAGCGTTCGGCGTTGAACTTGCCGTCGACCTGGAACTCCGGCATCTGCAGGATCATTTGATCCAATGCGGCCTCGGAGAAGGAGAATTTGGCATCCTTGGCGCCCTGCAACAGCAGCTTGCGCTCGATCAACCCCTTGAGCGCGGCTTCGCGCAGCACTTTATCGTCCAGCAGCGCTGGGTCGACATCCTTGCCCAGCTGTTGCATCAGCTGACGGCGCTGCAAGTCGACGGCCTGGCTCAGCTCGTTCTGGCTGATGGTTTCGTCGTTCACCTTGGCAGCATCCTGGCTATGGCTGGTGGCCTGGAAAATGGCCTCGAAGCCGGTCAGCGCCATCAGCACAACGATAAGGCCGATGATGGTCTTGGCAATCCAACCTTGTGAATTGTCCCTGATATTCTGCAGCATGCGTCCCCCAGAAACGGTTGTACCACTGCGTCGACAACCGTGGAGCGTGGGTAGAGTCCTGATAGAAGAAAGGCGCATCCTGTGGGATGCGCCTTTTCAAAGCGAGCGTGCCAGCGGGAACGTTTGCGGCCCCGCCGTCACGCGGTCGGGCCTGGCATGGCCAAGCCCGGCTGAAAGAGACGACTTAGTTGACGGCGTCTTTCAGGCCCTTGCCAGCCTTGAAACCTGGGACCTTGGCGGCAGCGATCTTGATCGCCTTGCCGGTTTGTGGGTTGCGGCCGGTGCGCTCGGCGCGCTCCTTGACCGAGAAGGTACCGAAGCCAACCAGTACAACATCGTCACCTTGCTTCAGGGCGCCGGTGACGGATTCGATGACTGCGTCCAGCGCACGGCCGGCTACAGCTTTCGGAATGTCAGCGGATGCGGCGATAGCGTCAATCAGTTCCGACTTGTTCACTCTAAGTCCCCTTATATCTCTATTGAGTTTGTTTCTAAGTATGTAATGAAAAGCTTATGAAACGAGCACTGGGCGGCCTATTGACACTGGCGTGCCGTTTTATAGCAAGGCCCCGAAAAAACTGTCAAGGAAAGCCCCCCAGCGAAATACGTACTAGTGCGTGCTGATTCTTTCCTTAGCATCGCCGTCGCGCTTTTCATCTTTCGCGACAATCTCCGGAGCCACATCTGGCAAGGGCTCCGGGGCGTATTGCAGCGCAATTTGCAGGACTTCGTCAATCCATTTGACCGGTTTGATCTGAAGATCCTGTTTGATATTTTCCGGAATCTCCTTCAGGTCGCGGACATTCTCCTCGGGAATGATCACCGTCTTGATCCCGCCCCGATGCGCCGCCAGGAGTTTTTCCTTGAGGCCACCGATGGCCAGCACCTGGCCACGCAGGGTGATCTCGCCGGTCATGGCCACATCGGCGCGCACCGGGATCTGGGTCAGGGCCGAGACCAGCGCGGTGCACATGCCGATGCCCGCGCTCGGGCCGTCCTTGGGCGTGGCGCCCTCGGGCATGTGGATGTGCACGTCATGCTTCTCGTGGAAGTCGGCAGCGATACCCAGGCTGCGGGCACGGCTGCGAACCACGGTCTGCGCGGCGGTGATCGATTCGACCATGACGTCGCCCAGGGAGCCGGTCTTGATCAGTTGGCCCTTGCCGGGGATGACCACCGCCTCGATGGTCAGCAGTTCGCCGCCCACCTGGGTCCAGGCGAGGCCGGTGACCTGGCCGATCTGGTCCTGCTGCTCGGCCAGGCCATAGCGGAACTTGCGCACGCCGAGCAGGTGCTCGAGCTGCTCGCCGGTCACCTTGACCTTGAGCTGCTTCTCGCCGGTGTGCTCCTTGACCACCTTGCGGCAGACCTTGGCGATCTGGCGCTCCAGGCCACGTACCCCCGCCTCGCGGGTGTAGTAGCGAATGATGTCGCGGATCGCGGTGACGTCGATCTCCAGCTCGCCCTTCTTCAGGCCGTTGGCCTTCACTTGCTTGGGCGTGAGGTACTTGACCGCGATGTTGATCTTCTCGTCCTCGGTGTAGCCCGGCAGGCGGATGACCTCCATACGGTCAAGCAGCGCCGGTGGGATGTTCATCGAGTTCGAGGTGCACAGGAACATCACGTCCGAAAGGTCGTAGTCGACCTCCAGGTAGTGGTCGTTGAAGTTGTGGTTCTGCTCGGGGTCGAGTACCTCAAGCAATGCCGAGGCCGGGTCGCCACGCATGTCGCTGCCCATCTTGTCGATCTCGTCGAGCAGGAACAGCGGGTTGCGTACGCCCACCTTGGTCATCTTCTGGATCAGCCGGCCCGGCATCGAGCCGATGTAGGTGCGGCGGTGACCACGGATCTCGGCCTCGTCACGCACACCGCCAAGGGCCATGCGCACGAACTTGCGGTTGGTCGCGGCAGCGATGGATTCGGCCAGGGATGTCTTGCCCACACCGGGTGGGCCGACCAGGCAGAGCACCGGGCCGCGGATCTTCTTCACGCGCTTCTGTACGGCGAGGTATTCCAGGATACGTTCCTTGACCTCTTCCAGGCCGTAGTGGTCGGCATCGAGGATTTCCTCGGCCTTGGCCAGGTCCAGGCGTACCTTGCTCTGGGCCTTCCACGGCACCTGCACGAGCCAGTCCAGGTAGGAACGCACCACCGTTGCCTCGGCAGACATCGGCGACATCTGCTTGAGCTTGTTCAGCTCGGCCTGGGCCTTGGCCAGGGCATCCTTGGGCAGGCCTGCGGCTTCGATGCGCTTTTTCAGCTCTTCGACTTCGTTATGGCCTTCGTCGCCGTCGCCGAGCTCCTTCTGAATGGCCTTCATCTGCTCATTCAGGTAGTACTCGCGCTGGCTGCGCTCCATCTGCTTCTTGACCCGGCCACGGATACGCTTCTCGACCTGCAGCAGGTCGATCTCGGCATCCAGCAGCGCCAGGACATGCTCGACCCGGGCCGGCAGGTCGACGATCTCGAGGATCTCCTGCTTCTGCTCGATCTTGAGCGCCATGTGGGCCGCCATGGTATCGACCAGGCGCCCTGGCTCCTCGATGCTGTTGAGCGAGGACAAGACTTCGGCCGGAACCTTCTTGCCCAGCTGGACGTACTGTTCGAACTGCGACAGCAGCGTGCGCACGAAGACTTCCGACTCGCGCTCGGCCGCTTCAGCTTCATCGATCAGGGACACTTCGGCACGGACGTGCCCTTGGGTCTCGGTAAAACGCTCTACCGCACCGCGCTGCTCGCCCTCGACCAGCACCTTGACGGTGCCATCGGGCAGCTTGAGCAATTGCAGGACGGTGGCAATGGTACCGACGCGATACAGGGCATCTTCGCCCGGATCGTCATCGGCAGGATTCTTCTGGGCCAGCAGCAGGATCTGCTTTTCGCCCGTCATCGCGGCCTCGAGGGCTTCGATGGACTTCTCGCGCCCCACGAACAGTGGGATGACCATGTGCGGATAGACAACGACATCGCGCAATGGCAAGAGAGGCAAGTCGAGGGTGGTCTTCATGATTTCGCCTCTACAGCGGCCCTTAATGGCCGGAAACCGGTGGAAATGATGCTTGGACCTAATGTGGGGGCAGGTCTGTAAAAATACAAGCGTTCAGATCGGAAAAGCAGAAAGGGGCCCGTAGGCCCCTTTCTTGCGCGCTTGGCTTGCCCGACTCAGGCGTCAGGTGCAGCCTTGGCTTGCGGCTCGCTGTTTTCGTAGATCAGCAGCGGCTGCGACGTGCCATCGATGACGCTCTCGTCGATCACCACCTTGCTGACATCCTTCTGCGAAGGGATCTCGTACATGGTGTCGAGCAGCACGCCCTCGAGGATCGAGCGCAGGCCACGGGCGCCGGTTTTGCGCTCCAGGGCCTTGCGTGCAACGGCCTTGAGCGCGTCGCTGCGGAACTCCAGATCCACGTCTTCCATCTCGAACAGCTTGGCATACTGCTTGGTCAAGGCGTTCTTCGGTTCGGTGAGGATCTGCATCAGCGCCGCTTCGTCCAGCTCGTCGAGGGTCGCCAACACCGGCAGGCGGCCGACGAACTCCGGAATCAGGCCGAACTTGACCAAATCGTCCGGTTCGACCTCACGCAGGGACTCGCCGACTTTCTTGCCTTCCTGCTTGCTGCGCACTTCGGCGCCAAAACCGATGCCACCCTTGGTGGAGCGGTTCTGGATGACCTTTTCCAGGCCCGAGAATGCACCACCGCAAATGAACAGGATATTGCGGGTATCGACCTGCAGGAATTCCTGTTGCGGATGCTTGCGCCCGCCCTGCGGCGGCACGGAGGCCACGGTGCCTTCGATCAGCTTCAACAGCGCCTGCTGCACGCCTTCGCCCGAAACGTCACGGGTGATGGAGGGGTTGTCCGACTTGCGCGAGATCTTGTCGATCTCGTCGATGTAGACGATGCCCATCTGGGCCTTTTCCACGTCGTAGTCGCACTTTTGCAGCAGTTTCTGGATGATGTTCTCGACATCCTCACCCACGTAACCGGCTTCGGTCAGGGTGGTGGCGTCGGCAATGGTGAACGGTACGTTCAACAGGCGTGCGAGGGTTTCGGCGAGCAGGGTCTTGCCCGAGCCGGTAGGCCCGATCAGCAGGATGTTGCTCTTGCCGAGTTCGACTTCGTCGCCCTTCTTGTCACGCTGGTTCAGGCGCTTGTAGTGGTTGTACACCGCTACGGACAGCACCTTCTTCGCGCGCTCCTGGCCAATGACGTACTGGTCCAGGATGCCGCTGATTTCTTTCGGCGATGGCAATTTGTGCGCGTTGCTTTCGGCCTGGGCTTCCTGCACCTCCTCACGGATGATGTCGTTGCACAGGTCGACGCACTCGTCGCAGATAAATACCGAGGGCCCGGCAATCAATTTGCGCACTTCGTGCTGGCTTTTGCCGCAGAAGGAGCAATAGAGCAATTTGCCGCTGTCCTCGCCGTTACGGGTGTCAGTCATTCGATCGATCCAATCCGGTAGGCATGAAACACAAGATGAAGGCAATTGCGGGCTTTTTCAAGTCCGCAGGTAGGCGCTTTCGGCGCCCACCCGCTCTGGCACCTTGGTTCAGGACGCCAGTTGCCGCTTGTCGTAGACCGAGTCGATCAGGCCGTACTCGGCCGCGCGTGCAGCGCTCATGAAGTTGTCGCGTTCGGTGTCGCGCTTGATGGTTTCCAGGTCCTGGCCGGTGTGGTAGGCCAAGAGCTCGTTCAGGCGCGCCTTGATGTTGAGGATTTCCTGGGCATGGATCTCGATATCGGTCGCCTGGCCCTGGAAGCCACCCAATGGCTGGTGGATCATCACGCGCGAGTTCGGCAGACAGTGGCGCTTGCCAGCGGCGCCGGCCGCGAGCAGGAAGGCGCCCATGCTGCAGGCCTGGCCGATGCAGATGGTCGAGACGTCCGGCTTGATGAACTGCATGGTGTCGTAGATCGACATGCCCGCAGTCACCGAACCACCCGGCGAGTTGATGTACAGATGGATATCCTTGTCCGGGTTTTCCGCTTCAAGGAACAGCAGTTGTGCCACCACCAGGTTGGCCATGTAGTCCTCGACGGGACCAACCAGGAAAATCACTCGCTCCTTCAACAGGCGGGAGTAGATGTCGTAGGCGCGCTCGCCACGGGCGGACTGCTCGATAACCATCGGGACCAGACCGCCCGCGGCCTGGATGTCGGAGCTCTGCTGAATATAAGAATTGCGGGACATGTCCTGCACTCACTCCCAAATAGTCATGGCTTGAATACGCACAAGCCAGCTCGAAGGCTGGCTTGTGGGGGTTTCCTACGAGAGAAGACCTATCACTCAGCGGCGGCAGGTGCCTGTGCTGGCTTGACAGCTTCTTCGTACGAGACCGATTTGTCGGTCACAGTCGCTTTCTGCAGGACAGTATCTACAACTTGTTCTTCCAGCACAACCGAACGGACTTCGTTCAGCTGCTGGTCGTTCTTGTAGTACCAGGCGATGACCTGCTCTGGCTCCTGGTAGGCCGAAGCCATTTCCTCGATCATTTCGCGGACCTTGGCTTCGTCCGGCTTGAGCTCGAACTGCTTGACCACTTCGGCGACGATCAGGCCCAGGACCACACGGCGCTTGGCCTGCTCTTCGAACAGTTCGGCCGGCAGCTGCTCAGGCTTGATGTTGCCACCGAACTGCTGGACAGCCTGCACGCGCAGACGGTTGACTTCGTTTTCCAGCAGGGCTTTCGGCACGTCGACCGGGTTGGCGGCCAGCAGACCGTCCATGACCTGGTTCTTGACCTTGGCCTTGATGGCCTGGCGCAGCTCGCGCTCCATGTTCTTGCGAACTTCGGCGCGGAAGCCTTCCAGGGTCGACTCCTTGATGCCGAACTGGGCGAAGAAGTCTTCGTTCAGCTCAGGCAGCTGCGGGGCCGAGACGCTGTTGACGGTGATGGTGAACTCAGCGGCCTTGCCGGCCAGGTCGAGGTTCTGGTAGTCCTCGGGGAAGGTCACGTTGACAACGCGCTCTTCGCCCGCCTTGGCGCCTACCAGGCCGTCTTCGAAGCCCGGGATCATGCGACCGGAGCCCAGCACCAGCTGGGTACCCTTGGCCGAACCGCCGGCGAAGGCTTCACCGTCGATCTTGCCGACGAAATCGATGTTGACCTGGTCGTCGTTCTGCGCGGCGCGCTCGACAGCCTCGAAGCGGACGTTCTGCTTGCGCAGCACTTCCAGCATGTTGTCCAGGTCGGCGTCAGCCACTTCGGCGCTCAGGCGCTCGACGTTGATCGACTCCAGGCCGCCAACGGTGAATTCCGGGAAGACTTCGAAGATCGCGACGAACTCCAGGTCCTTGCCCTTTTCGAAGGACTTCGGCTCGACGGCCGGGGCGCCGGCCGGGTTCAGCTTCTGCTCGACCACGGCTTCGTAGAAGGAAGCCTGGACCAGGTCACCGAAGGCTTCCTGGCGGGCTGCGTCTTCGTAACGCTGACGGATCACGCTCATCGGCACTTTGCCAGGACGGAAGCCTGGAACCTTGGCGCGACGGGCAGTCTGTTGCAGACGCTTGTTGACTTCGTTCTCGACGCGCTCGGCCGGAACGGCGATGGTCATGCGACGCTCGAGAGCGGAAGTGTTTTCAACAGAAACTTGCATGGATATTCCTCGTTGCACAGACGTTAGCCGGCGATTGCCCGACTCCAGAATCAAGGGCAAGCATTCTAGTGACTCACGCACCAGAAGTCACCCCACCCGGGACGACGGGAAACCACGCCGGTCGATTTCCTTGAAAGGCCCAGGCGGCGTGCCGTGGGGCGCTTTACGGTTCGGTACCGCGCGACAGTGGATGCACCTCGCGCTGGCTGTAAAAACTTGTTAAACAAATGCAGCTATATAGAAGCAGGCACTTATCGGCCAGCGACCTCGTTGAACTGGCAGTACTCCTCCCAGCTCATGCCCAGCGCCTCGGCAACCTCACGGTGCACCTCAAGGCGCATGGCCTGCAGCTCTTCGGGGTTTTCCGCGATCAGTTGCAAGGCCAGCTCCCAGGGTTCGATACCCTGCTCATCGGCCGCATCTTCGAACGCCCACTGGATCTGCTGAGCCTGCTCATGTTCATCCAGCTCGCGAATGTCCTCGAGCAACTGCGGGTTGGCTTGCGCGAAGCGTTGCAACGCCAGGGCCTGGCGGGCTTCTTTTGCAATCATGACGATTCCTCTGCCGACCCCTTGGCCGGTGTTTCAACCGACTGAAATCTATCAGCTTTCGCCAGGGCGCCACCAGTGGATTGCACGGAAGCTGGCAGCGCGAGGAGGAAGGCCGATACGCGCGCACAAAAAAAGCCGCTCTAGGCGGCTTTTTCCGGGCGTTTCGCGCAATGGGCGAAACTATGTATGGTGCGGACGAAGAGACTCGAACTCATCAACCAGCTATTGATCTGGCTGGAGGCCTTGATTTCCGGGCGTTAGAGCGTGCGCGTGAGCGTCTTTTTGTTCCCAGAGTGTTCCCAGCGCGGGTATGTACGTCACCCTGCCGAGGTGCCCCCCTATAGAGGATTGCCGTTTAAGGTTGACCCATCAAAAAAAGGTAATTTTGGTAATTGAATTTTGAAAATCCTCTGGAAGCCACGGAGATCAAGGGCTGTAGCGATTTTTGAAAAGGTAATTTTTTGGTAATTGGAAGGTAATCGGATTACCTCTGTGAAGGGTTGGACAAGGGAAAACCGCACCCCTTTAAAATCAATCACTTACGAAAAAATTACCTTTCCCCTTACCTTTAATTACCTTTTTTGGTAATCGCCCAAACCCTTGCGCCACAAGGCTTTCAGGGGTGTTCCAGCCCCCTCCTAACCGAAATTACCCTTTTTTGATGCCCTCTCTTAAAAATCGAAGGAAGCGAAGGGGCTATAGCTCAGAAATGGCCCTTACTGCAGGGAATCGCAGAAAAACGCCCTCCCCTACAGTTGCCAGACCGCCCAGGGAAAGCGCCGGACGAACGGTCGTGCAGGGGTGCAGAAAAACCGACACGTTTAGACCGCAGGCGTGGCGTGGGGACGAGGGCGCGCGCCGGGTGCTGGTCGCACCGACCGACTACCCTCTCGCCAGGCCAGCTGCCAAATGATACTGTATGCGCATACAGTATTACCTGAAGGGCCCGCGATGCTAATTGATGACGATGAGTTCGACCTGGGCATGCCCACTCACGAGGAATTGCTCAAGCACCAGGTAGTGGTGATGACCCATGAGACCGAGCAGGTGTGGCAGCATCTCGCTAGGGCCAATCGGAATATTCGGAAGCTGACGATGATCAACGAAGGGCTGAACAAGCAGGTCATGGGTCTGCAGCGGGAAGTGAGGGAGCTCAAGGCTCAACTGACCTTTGAGATAAACACGCACCCGGGAATGTTCTCGACTTGGGGTGGTAAGCCTGACGTTCGGATCTGGCGAGAGATTGCGCCCGTCTACCCGATGCTTTGATGGCACACACCCGGTACGCGATAGCTATTCTTGCTGAATTGCGCCAGAGGATTCGACCATGTGTGGACGGTTGTCCCAGTATCGCGGGCTGCATGAGTTTGCCGATGCACTCAATATGGAAGGCGTATGGCGCAACAACATAGGCACGCAACCCCTTCAGCGCTACAACGTTGCGCCAACCACATCAGTCGCTGTGCTGCGCTGTGACGAGGCTGGTCCTCGGGCCGACCTGGTGAAATGGGGGTGGCGACCGCATTGGGCTACCGACCGTGCCGCCCCGATTAATGCCCGAATAGAAAAGGTTGCCCATAGCCCCTTTTTCCGCTCAATCTGGCCAAACAGGGTGATTGTTCCTGTCGATGGATGGTTCGAGTGGGTCGACGAAGGCGGTCCCAAAAAGCAGCCTTACCATATACGACGACGCGACGGTCACCCAGCTCTTTGCGCATCGATTGGACAGTTCCGTAATAATGAAAGCGACGGTGTCGTGATCATCACGGCTGACGCCCTCGGAGGCATGATTGACATGCATGATCGTCGTCCTGTAGTGCTATCCCCTACTCTCGCATGCGAATGGGTCCAGTTGAATATGGCCAGCGAACAGGCCGAACAAATGGCTTTAAACTTGGGGGAGCCCGCCGAGCTTTTTGAGTGGTATCGAGTCAGTACCGCTGTGGGCAACGTCCGAAACCAAGGGCCGGAGCTAATTCTACCTGCCTTCTGACCCTGCTCCGTACATATGCTCACCAGCAAAACCCAAAACCTAAAGCACAAACCTATTGGATTTAACCACCAACACCAAAACACAAGAGCAAAATTATGGGCGAAGCAAAATATAGAAAGGCTCACGATCCCGATTACGGAAAGCCCAAAAAAGCTGCTACCGGGCGAGGGCTTATACTCTCACCACCAGTAACAATAAATGGAGAGACCATCAGTACCCATGGAGGATTAGACGCTCAAGACCTTCGTTTTGCACTAACCTACTGGGATAGGCTTGCTCTGCCAGACAACAATGTAATCAGCTTTGGCGCCCCCCCTGAAGCTCAATATCTTGAAGACTGTGGGGTGCTTCGTAGACCTCGCGTCAGCTTTAGTGGCCTGACAAGTGGAGCTTACGCTGTATACCAGACCCAGGAGCTTGCGCTGATGCTCTATGAGCAGGAGGACGAGGGCGCTTGGTCAATTCATGAAGGGATTAATTCTGTCAAGCGAGTTGGGGTCGAAGCTAAACAGGACGGAACGCTGATTCAGCTACTTAATGCTGTACCTGTACCTGGACCAGAAGTCCCACTGGCTGAAATATTAGAATTTAAGGCTAAACGAAGGGATGAGTTACTACACTTCCGGCAGCATTTCGACGCTTTATCTTCTAGCATCAGCTCCTCCGACACGATGGAAGCTGAGTTAGCGAAGACACTGAAAGAAATTGACGATAGCTGCGCCAATCTCTTGAAAGTAACACGTGAATGGCAATTCCCGGTAAAACTAACAGACACGAAAGCCTTTTTGAACTTCGACATAGGAAATGCTTTTAAAGCAGCCGGGAGCGCTTACGCCGCAAGTTTGAAATCTTTCGGACTATCTCAAACAAGTTCAATTATTGCGGCTGCGGGGGCGGCGATTGCGAGCCAAATAAAGCTTGAACCGGCACCAGCACTCCAAAAAATAACAAGGCCACGATCTCCGTATAAATACGCTTATATGGTACGACGTGACCTTCAATGATTTGCAAGCCGGCCCAAGTGCCGGCTCATTCCATTACGGCTGTGGGAAGCGTACGACTTCCTCCCCGAGCCACTCATTGATCTGGGAGAGCCTGGCCTGAACTGGCTCCAGTTCATTCTGGGTCCAGATCTCCGTGGCCTCCTTGATCGAGCCGAACCCGCCAGCGTTCTGCGGCACAATCCCCATCAGCTGCGGTGGGATGCGCAGGGCGGCGAGCAGATCGTCCCGGCTGATGTTCTTGATGGCGCCGAAGTCGTCCTTGGCCGCCACCTCGCTGATCGGCAGCAGTTGGATGCCGTCCTTCTTGCCACCTGGTGCGTACATGAACAGGTTGCGGAAGTTGCCTGGTCCCTTGCTGTTCTTCATCGCATCGCGCAGGTCATCGACGAATTTCTCGTTGTGGGCAGCGTCGGTCATGTACAGGATGAAGCCAGCATGGCTGCCGTTCTGGTAGTACTTGCGACGGAACAGCGTGGCGCTCTCATTGAGCAAGGCACTTTGCAGCGCGGCCATCCACTCGGGTAGGCCGTACACCTCCTGGTTAATATTGGCCTCGCGCAGGTGGCAGATGGTACCGGTCTTGAATTCGTGCTCGTCCTTCCATCCACGCACCTGGTAGTAGGTGGCCAGGTCTGTTCCGCGGCGCATGTACTTGGCCAAACAGGGCTGCAGGCCCAGGGCCTGGCCGAGCATGTTGTCGCGCTTCTCCAGGTACAGGTTCCCGCACCACCCCCAATCCATGACGATCTGCTCGAAAGCCTGACGGCTCAGCAGCTTGTGTGGGATGAAGCTGCGCACCAGCATGTTGCGCCTGAAGGTCAGTCCAGACTGAAGGTAAACGCTTGCGTTGGTTGAGCGGGCTAGGCCGTCGAGGTTGACTGGCGGCTCGTACCAGCGGCCATTTGACCAGCATTCCAAGTAGTCCAGGATCTCGCGCCCGTCCAGCACTGGTACCGGGTCGCCGAAGGTGAACGCCACACTCTGGCCTCCCTCCCCTTTGACCAGCAGCTCGTCGCCTGCGGGCGGCTGCTCCAGGTTGCCGCCTTTCTGCCGGCGATTGCGCGATTTGCTCATTGATAGATCTCCATGATGCCGGTGTTGGCCACGGTCTGGCCTTCCAGCGGCTCGTTGTGCAATGCATGAAAGAGCGCCCACGCCAGGTCGGCGTGGCCGGTTGTATCGTTGCGGCCGGCGGTGTAGGTGAACTGCCGACCGCCGGGGGTGATGGTCTTGCGGATCGCCATCAGCGACTGGGCGAGGTCTGTCCAGCCGGCATCGAACTCCAGCCGGCCCTTGCTGATCACGTCCCAGGCCTTCATCACCAGGCGAGTCTTGACCTCTGGGTTGTAGGAGAAGGTGCGCAGCCCAGGGAAGAACTGGCGCACCAGCTGGGCAACGGCGCTACCCATACCGGTGGTGTCGATGCCGATGTAGGTCACCCAGTACCGTTGTGTGACCTTGCGGATCGTCTCGGCCTGGCTGTTGAAGTCCATCCCGCGGAACTGGTGTCGCTCGAGCACCCGGAACTTGCCGCCCGGTACCAGCGGCGGCGCGACAACGATGAGGCCCGCCGTATCCCCAGTCTCGGCCGGGTCATAACCCACCCAGACCTGCCGATCGGCGAAAGGCCTGGCAGCGAACGGCTTGTAGTCGTCCCACTCCGTCCAGCTATCGACCATGCACGGCTGCAGCAGCGCCAACGGGAAGATGCTCGCGCCGTCGTCGACGAACTCGCACATGAGCAGGTTCTGGAACGCCGCGGCGTCATACTCCAAGCGCAGTTCGTCCAGGTCGAACAGGTCGCAGCCCCGCTCCTCGGCGTCCATGATCGTGACGATCTGCCGCCAGATCCGGTCCTCGCACAGGCGGCCCATCTGCAGGGCGCTGTGGGTGACGTCCAGTTTGATGTGCTGCGCCGTCGGCTTGCCCTTGTTGAAGCGCTCACCGGTCCAGAAGGTGTAGGCCTCATGAGCCATGGAGCTGGGCGTCGAAAAGTAGGTCCGGCGGTACTGTTTCTGCATCGCCATGCCTGACGCGACCTTGTTCAACTCCTTGAACTTGAACGTCCAGAAGAACTCGTCGAAGTAGAAGTTGCCGTGGTAGCCCTGGGCAGTCCGGGCGTTTGTGCCGAGGAAATGCAGCTCGGCGCCGTTGGCCAGGATGATCGGGTCCCCCGAAAGCTCTACGCCGATTGTGTCGCGGGCAAAGGCCTGGATGTAGGCCTTGAAGATGTGGGCCTGGGCCTTGCTGGCGGACAGGAAAATCTGGTTGCGCCCAGTGGTCAGTGCGTCGATCAACGCCTCACGGGCGAAGTAGAACGTTGCACCGATCTGACGTGACTTGAGGATTGCCCGTGTCCGCTGGGTGCCGGCGCGGTACCAGTCTTTCTGGTAGTCGAAGCATCCTTCGAGGAACGCGTCGAGCAGTTTCTCGACCTGGTCCTCGTCGATCTCGTTTCGCTTCGCCTTTCGCTTCGGCCCCTCGTTGCGCTTGGCCAGCTCAGGGTTTAGGTCCGTTTCGGTACCGCCCCCCTTGTAACGCTCAATGCGCGCTTGGCGCTCCAGCTGCCGGTGCAGCAGGTCGATTTCTTTGTAGTCCGCGCCTGATTTCGGGTCCTTGAGGATCAATTGCACCAAGCGGGCCTCCGTCGCCGCCTGGATCCTCTCCAGCGGGGTGGCCCGGTCCCACTCGTCGCGGGCTTTCCAGCTGTGCAGGGTTTTCTCTTTCTCGCCGATCAACTCGGCGATCTCGCACACGCGATAGCCCTGCCAATACAGGTGCTTGGCGTGGCGGCGATGATCTGTGGGTAGGTCGACTATGGCGTTCATGGCGCCGATGCTGCCGCTCGCGCGCGCGTTCCCCTATCTCCGTCCCCTGTAGGGCCCGGGCCTACAACTGCAGTGCGTTGCCGCCAAGCAGCGTGCTGCGGACCATGCCCCCATCGCAAGGCACAACGCCACCGCATCGAGGATTTCAAGCATGGCCGACAACACCGACTCCCCCGCCAAAAAATTCCGCTCCAAGTGGTTCCGCGTTGCCGTAGAGGGCGCCACCACTGATGGTCGCACCATCGAACGCAGCTGGATCGAGGACATGGCCAGCACCTACAGCCCCAATACCTATGGCGCTCGCATCAACTGCGAGCACATCAAGTGGGCCTGGCCGGGCGGCGAATTTGGTGCTTATGGCGATGTGCTGGCCTGTAAGGCGGAACAGGTCGAGATCAAAGGCGAGAAGAAACTGGCCCTGTTTGCTCAGTTGCAGCCCAACGACGCGCTGCTCGCCCTGAACAAGCAAAACCAGAAGATCTACACCTCGGTGGAGATCGATCCCAACTTCGCCAAAACCGGCAAGGCCTACCTGGTTGGCCTGGCCATCACCGACACCCCGGCCAGCCTGGGCACCGAGGCACTGCAGTTCAGTGCTCAGCATGGAACCCTGAACAGCCGCAAACAAAACAAGGACAACCTCTTCACTGCTGCCGAAGAGGGCGTCCTCGAGTTCGAGGAAACCAGCGATAGCCCCAGCATGTTCGCGGCGTTGCGCGAAAAGGTTGGTGGTCTCCTCAAAGCGAGCAAGGACAAGGAAGGCAAGGACGCCGCCAATTTCGCCGCCCTGGGCGAGCTGATCGAGCAGTTGGCTACACATGGCGCCAAGCAAGCCGAAGAGCTGGAAAAAGGGCAGAAGGCCTTCACCGAGTTGGAGGACAGGCTCACCAAGCTCAGCGCGGATCACGAAGACCTGGTCAAGCGCCTGGCCGAAACCAAAGACCACACCCAGAAGGATCGCCCGCCGGTTTCCGGTGGTGCCGGCAATGCCGTCACCGACTGCTGATCCCAAACGGACATGAAACAGCCAAGGACAACCGGAGAACACCATGCGTAACGATACCCGCACCCAATACGGTGCCTACCTCGAACAGATCGCCAAGCTCAACGGCGTTAGCGATCCAACCAAAACCTTCACTGTCACGCCCTCGGTCCAGCAAAAGCTGGAGTCGCGGATGCAAGAATCCAGTGACTTCCTGTCCCGAATCGGCATGCACGGTGTCGATGAGCTCAAGGGGGAAAAAATCGGCGTAGGTGTGAGTAGCACCATTGCCGGCCGTACCGATACCAGTGGAGATGGTGTCCGCGTTCCTCGCGACGTGTCCGGCCTGGACAAGCAAGGGTACGAGTGCGAGAAGACCGACTTCGATACCGCGATCCGTTACGCACAGCTGGATGCCTGGGCGCGCCACAAGGAATTCCAGACCTTGCTGCGCGACGCCATCCTGCGTCGCCAGGCGCTGGACCGAATCATGATCGGCTTCAACGGTACTTCCGCCGCGCCGACCACTGACCGAGCCGTCAACCAGTTGCTCCAGGACGTCAACATCGGCTGGCTCCAGCAATACCGCAACAATGCCCCTGCCCGCGTGCTCAAGGATGGCAAGGTCGCCGGCAAGATCGTCATCGGTACCGGTGCCGATGCCGACTACAACAACCTCGATGCACTGGTTTTCGACGCCATCGCGAACCTGATCGACCCGTGGCACCGTAAAGACCCTGGCATTGTGGTCATCCTGGGCAGCAACCTGGTGCACGACAAGTATTTCCCGTTGGTGAACAAGGAACAGCCGGCGTCCGAGAAGCTGGCCACCGACATGATCCTGTCGCAGAAGCGCATGGGCGGGAAACAGCCGGTGGAAGTGCCCTATGTGCCGGACGGCGCGGCCCTGATCACCAGCCTGGAAAACCTGGCCATCTACTGGCAGATCAGCGGCCGCCGACGCTACACCCAGGAAAACCCGAGCAAGAACCGCATCGAGAACTTCGAATCCAGCAACGACGCCTATGTCGTCGAGGACTACGGTCTCGGCTGCCTGGTCGAAAACATCGAGCTGGGGGCATAACGCCATGGCCATCAGTCCAGCCAAGCGCCATTTCATCAAGGCGACTGCAGCTTTGGAGGCTGCAGCCACTGCCCCGGCCGCCCTGATGGATGGCCTGAACGGCTACGAAATGCAGCTCGCCCAGCTTCACCAGGACAAGCTGCGCTTGTCGAATGTCCAGTCCATGGACGGCAAAGCAAAACTCAAGGCTGCCCTGCTCCCAACCTACGAGCCGTATGTCGCTGGCGTGCTGACCGCTGGCCGTGGGGCTCAAGACGAGGTGTTGACCACCGTTATGGTCTGGCGCTTCGACGCCGGCGACTGGGTTGGCGGCTTGGATATTGCCGAGTACGTGTTGCAGCACGGTCTCAAGCTGCCCGACCGCTTCAACCGAACCGCAGGTTGTACTGTTGCCGAGGAAGTTGCCGAGGCAGCACTCAAGGCCCTCAAGTCGAGCGAAGAGTTCCCGATCGAGATCCTGGCCCGTGCTGCCGAGCTGACCGAGGAGGAGGACATGCCGGACCAGGCCCGCGCCAAGCTGATGCTTGCTCTCGGTCGGGTCACCCTCCTTGGCCTCGATGAGGCGAACCCCGGCCAGCCAGGCGCTGTACAGGAAGGTGTCGACCACCTGCGGCGGGCAATCAAGCTGCATGACAACTGCGGCGGCAAGAAAGAACTGGAGCGCGCCGAGCGCCTCCTCAAGAAAATCGCTGGCCCCGCCGGCTAACCGAGCGTCCCACGCAACCCGGCGGCTCGGGGCGGATCAGCAGGCTTTCTCCTTGGCCTGGCTGTGAAGCCCCGACCACCGCCGATCTATTCAGAGCACCGCGATCATGAGTGGATTCATTCCTGGCGGCCTGCCGCCCAGTACCCCGGTACCCGGCGTGCATATCAATAGCGAGCCCTTCTGGCCCTCGATCGACCTGGACAAGTTGCGCGAGACCTTGCGCATCGACTCCAGCGTCACGCCCGCCAGGCTCGAAACCGCCGTCGTCGCGGCTTTAATCAGCGTCAACCGTGATCTCGCCGTATGGCGTGTAGCTCAACAGGCAGCGGGCCATGACTCGCTGGAGACTGTTCCAAGCGAGAAGGTCCAGGGCCAATCCCAGCTTGTGTACCTCTACAAGCGCGCCATCGAGTGCGCGGCTGGTGCAGAGGTCTGTGAGCGGTACCGCGGCTACGACACCACAGCCAGCGGCAACAAGAAGGCTGACGAGACTGAGCCCACTGTCGACGACTACCGGCGCGACCAGCGCTGGGCAGTCCGGGACATCCTGGGTACGTCCCGCACCACCGTGGAACTGCTGTGATGGCCAGCCTGATCATCGACTGGAACGAGCTGTCCCGCCGTGGGCTCCTGGTTCGAATCAACCGAGAAATCCTACATCCGCTGGGCCTGGCGGTATGCCGTGATCCAGAAACAGGCCTGTCGCCTGGAGCAGTCGTGTCCGATACGGGGCCCTTTGTTTATCCCGACGACGTAGGCCCAGGTCATGAACCGAAGGGGGACGAGTGATGGCCACTCAGCTCCGCACCCAGCAAAACGACACCGTCGACGCCCTGTGCTGGCGGCACTACGGCCGTACTGCGGGGGTCGTCGAGGCCGTCCTCGATGCCAACCCTGGCCTGGCCGACCGTGGCGCCGTGCTCCAGGCCGGCGTGCTGGTCAACCTGCCCGAAATCCAAACCTCTGCGCCTGAGCGCCAGATGGTGAACCTGTGGGAGTGACCGCCCATGCCCAAACCCACCCGAAACCATGGAAGGACTCCAATGCCTGACCGTCCTGATACCTGGGCCTTCCTGGCCACCTGGCTCGAGAACAATTGGCCCGGACTGTACGCCGGGCTTATAGCCATCCTGATGGCTGCCCTACGCGTGATTTATGACGGCGGCTCGCTTCGGCGGCTGCTGAGCGAAGCACCGTTATGCGGTGCAATCGCGCTCTCGGCCAGCCACGGGCTGTCGTTGGTCGGCATTCCGCTTAGCGCGGCTCCGTTCTTCGGCGGGGTTATCGGCCTGCTCGGCGTCGAATTTGTCCGCGCCAAGGCGAAAAAAGCATTGGAGGAAAAGCTGTGACCACTCTCCGCCATGGCGACCGCTCCCAGGCGGTGCGCGACTTGCAGCGCAAACTCATTGACCACGGCGCCAAGATCAGTGCCGACGGCGTGTATGGTGATGCCACCGAGGCCGCTGTCCGCGCCTACCAGCACCGGGCCGGCCTGGTCGCTGACGGTATCGCCGGCCCTAAGACCCTGGCCAGCCTGCAGGGCGCCGACTGCGCTCACCTGCTGAAGAATGCCGACATGGTGCGAGCTGCCGACCGCCTGGGCGTGCCCCTGGCGGCCGTGTATGCGCTCAACGAGGTCGAGTCCAAGGGCCGCGGCTTCCTTGATAACGGCAAGCCGGTGATCCTGTACGAGCGACACATCATGTACGCCCGTCTGCAGAAGGTTCGCCGGCCCGGTGATGACCAGGACGACCTGGAACAGTTGGCCGACCAACTCAAGCAGCGCGCCGACGAGCTCGCCAAGCAGTTCCCCGCCTTGGTGAACCCCAAGTTCGGCGGGTATATCGGCGGTACCGCGGAACACCAGCGCCTGGCCCAGGCCCGAATGATCGACGACCAGGCCGCCTTGGAGTCCTGCAGCTGGGGCGCATTCCAGGTGATGGGGTTCCACTGGGAGCGCCTGGGCTATCCCAGCGTCCAGGCCTTCGTTGAGGGCATGAGCCGTAGCGAGTCGGACCAGCTCGAGGCTTTTGTCCGTTACATCGAGGCCGACCCTACCCTGCTCAAGGCTCTCAAATCGCTCAAATGGGCCAAGGTGGCCGAGCTTTACAACGGCCCGGACTACAAGCGGAACCTGTATGACGTGAAGCTGCAGCGCGCCTTTGAGCGGTATCAGGGCTGCGGCTGTGGACAGGAGGCGGCCTGATGGACCTGCGCGACGGGTTGCTGGCTGGCGCACTTTTCGCTGCGGTTTCGGCAGGGCTGTGGGGTTGGGGTCAACAGCTCCTGCTCGGGACTGAAAAGGCCAAGACCACAGGTTTAAAGGGCCAGCTCACAACCGCCCAGGCCGATGCCCGCCGCAACCTGGCCACCGCCACCGAACTGAAATCCACCCTGGAGCGCGAGCGCGACGGCCAAGCCCAGCTCTTGAAGATCCAGAGCGAGCTGCGCCAGAGCTTGGCCACTCGTCAGCGCACAATCGAGGCACTCAAACATGAAAATGACCAACTTCTGGACTGGGCTCGCCAGCCTTTGCCTGACGCTGCTAGCCGGCTGCGGGAGCGTCCCGCTCTCACCGGCGCCGACGCTTACCGTCAGTGGCTGTCCGGTAGTGGTGCCGTGCGTCCTGCCGGCGACGGCGCCGAGCGCCAACGGGGATCTGCTCAATGATCAGGACCGTATCGAGCAGGCCTGGGCCGAGTGTGCCGCCCAAGTCGACCGTGTCTATCAGCACCAGGTAAACCATGAACAAGCCCAATAGCCTTCGCGACCACCTGCTCGCGGCTGTCCCAGGCCTCAAGCCGAACCCCGACGCGCTGCTGATGTTTATCGACGCCGGCAATGTGCGCTGCACCGCGGCCCCGACCCTGTCGTTCGAGTACAGCTACACGCTGCAAATCATCCTGACCGACTTCGCGGGCCACCCTGACAGTGTGATGCTGCCGATACTTGGCTGGCTCAGGATCAACCAGTCGGAGCTACTAGTGAACCTGGACAAAGCCCGTAACAGCCTCAAGTTCGAAGCTGACCTCATCGACCGTAGCAAGGTCGACCTGAGCATTACCCTGCCGCTGACCGAACGTGTCGTGGTGAAACGCCAGGCTGACGGAACCTATGACGTCAGCCACCCCGGCGAACCGCAGTACGAGCCATACCAGGACTATGGCGAGGTGACCATCTTCGCGGATGGCCAGCCGCTTGCGTCCTGGCAGCCGCCGCCGGCGCCGGAAGGCATGGCCCTGTCGGTACCGCACCCAAGGCGACCAGACCATGGCTGATCTCGAAGCCCTGGAGGACTGGGTAAGTCCGCTCCTACAGCGCATCGAGCCGGCCGAACGTACCAAGCTGGCCCGCTCGATCGCCCAACAACTCAGGCGCAGCCAGAACCAGCGCATTGCAGCGCAACAGAACCCGGACGGCTCGGCGTATGCGCCCCGCAAGCCGCGACAGCTGCGCGGGAAGCAAGGGCGGATCCGGGCCAAGGTGAAGATGTTCCAGAAGCTGCGCACCGCGACCTTCATGAAAGCCCGTGGCGACGCCTCGGCGGCCACCGTGGGTTTCACTGGTCGTATCGCCAAAATCGCACGGGTACACCAGGAAGGCCTGCGCGACCGGGCAGCCCGCAACGCACCGACCGTACAGTACGACCAGCGCGAGCTCCTCGGCCTCACCGATGCCGAGCTTGACCAGGTCCGTGACACCTTGCTTGCCCACCTGACCCTGTAACACACCGCCATACAAGGCCCCGGTGATGCGCGCACGCGTAGGCGGCGCGACCATCGCCGGCATGAACAGCCTCGCAGAACTTGCCCGCCTCATCGAAAACACCGTTCGCTTCGGCACCATTGCCGAGGTGCAGCACAAGCCGCCCCGCGTGCGTGTGCGCACTGGCGAGTTGCTGACCACCTGGTTGCCGTGGCTCGCGCCCAGGGCAGGTACCGATCGAGAATGGGACCCACCCACCGTCGACGAGCAGGTCATCCTCCTTTCACCGAGTGGCCAGCTTGCCAACGGCGTGGCCATCACCGGGCTTTTCAGCGACCTCATTCCGGCCAATGGCGACCGCCCCGGCCTGCACCGTCGCACCTATGCCGACGGCGCCGTCATCGAGTACGACAGCGAGGCTCACCACCTGAACGCCACGCTTCCTGCCGGTGGCACCACCAACCTGATCAGCAAGGGCGGGATCCGCATCGAGGGGCCCATCACCCACATCGGCGACTACAACCAGACCGGCAAGATGACCGTCTCTATCGACGTTGTCGCCGCCGGCATCAGCCTGGTGACCCACAAACATGGCGGCGTCATGTCGGGGCCAGGCAATACCGGAGTACCCGTGAAATGAACCGCCTGAACGGGTCAACCATCACTGCGATGGAACACATCAAGCAGTCGATCGAAGACATCCTCACCACCCGCCTGGGCACGCGCATTGCGCGCCGCGAGTACGGCAGCCTCCTGCCTGAGCTGATCGACCACCCCCAGAACGACGCTACGCGTCTGCGCCTTTACGCGGCGACCGCCATGGCACTGATGCGCTGGGAGCCTCGCGTCCGGCTATCCCAAGTGCAAATAGCTACCGTCGGCCTGAGTGGTCGGGCTGAGCTTGAGCTCACCGGGGCCCTGGTCGACAACAACGAGCCGTTCAGCATGCGCATGCCTCTGCAATTCGGGGGCGCCGCATGAACACGTTCCTGCCGATCGACCTGAGTCAGCTCCCAGCGCCGCAAGTCGTTGAACAGATCGACTACGAGCAGATCCTTGCCGAACGCAAAGCCTACGCCGTGTCCCTGTGGCCCGCGGACCAGCAGGCTGAAATCGCTGGCCGGCTGGAGCTCGAATCCGAGCCCATCACCAAGCTGGTGCAGGAGAACGCCTACCGCGAAATGATCTGGCGGCAGCGGGTCAATGAGGCCTCGCTCGCAGTGATGCTCAGCTCCGCCGGCGGCAACGACCTGGACCAGCTCGCAGCCAACTTCAACGTCAAGCGCCTGGTCATCCAGGTGGCGCAGCCTCAGGCAATCCCGCCGGTTCCCGAGGTCCTTGAAAGTGACGACGCCCTGCGCGAACGCGCCCAGATGGCATTCGAAGGGCTGAGCACCGCCGGCCCGCGCAACTCGTATGTCTTCCACGCCCGAGCAGCCAACGGCCAGGTCGCTGACGCCACCGTGGAAAGCCCGTTCCCGGCCGAGGTGGTGGTCACGATCCAGTCTGCCCTGGGCGACGGCACGGCCAGCGCGGAACTGCTCGATATCGTCCGCGCCTACCTCAGTGATGAAGATCGCCGGCCAGTGGCCGACCGCCTGACGGTCCAGGGCGCCCAAGTCCTGCCGTACCAGGTTAATGCCCGCCTGTACCTCAAGACGCTGGGCCCGGAGGCTGAGCCCATCCTGGCGGCCGCCGAGCAGCAGCTGCAGGCCTTCGTGACCCAGCGCCGCCGGCTGGGCATGCAGGTATCTGAGTCCGCCATTCACGCCGCCTTGCACGTTGAAGGCGTGCGAAAGGTAGAGCTCCAGGGCTGGGTCGATATCAACGCCACGCTCAGCCAGGCGCCCTACTGCACCAGCATCACCCTGGCCCAGGGCACCGAGCCATGAACCTGCTTCCAAGTAATGCCACAGACCTGGAGCGCCAGGCCGCCGAGGCGCTCGCGCAGATTGAGCGGGTGCCCGTGCCGATCCGCGACCTCATCAACCCGGACCGCTGCCCGGTCGCTCTGCTCCCCTTCCTGGCCTGGGCCTTCTCTGTGGACCGCTGGGACAGCCGCTGGCCCGAGGCGGCTAAGCGCGGCGCGATTCGGTCGTCGTTCTTCATCCACTCCCGGAAAGGAACCATCGGCGCGCTGCGGCGGGTCGTTGAGCCGCTGGGCTACCTGATCGAGGTCATCGAGTGGTGGCAGACAGATCCCAAGGGCGTGCCTGGAACATTCGCGATCAAGGTGGGCGTGTCCGACGAAGGGATCAGCGAAGAGACGTACCAGGAACTGACCTGGCTCATCGATGACGCCCGCCCGGTGAGCCGACACCTGACAGGCCTGGCCATCAGCCTGGAAACCACCGGGGCCTTCTACATCGCCGGCGGCCTGTACGACGGCGACGAGCTAGACGTTTACTCCCCTGCCCTGCGCGACCTCGAGGTGACCGGCTCAATCGGTCGCGGCGGTCGTGAACACACAATCGACACATTGGAAATTGCACATGGTTGACCAGAACTCGCAGTTCTACGCCATCCTCACGAACGTGGGGGCCGCGAAACAGGCCAACGCGGATGCCCTGGGCATCGCGTGGAAAATCACCCAGATGGGCGTTGGTGACGCCAACGACACCGAGCCCACGCCCAACGCCAGCCAGATCAGCCTGATCAACGAATGGCGCCGGGCCCCGCTCAACCAGCTCAAGATCGATGACAAGGACAACTCCATTATCGTCGCCGAGCAGGTCATCCCGGCCGAGGTGGGCGGCCGCTGGATCCGTGAGATCGGCCTGTATGACGCTGACGGCGACCTGGTGGCCGTGGCCAACTGCCCGCCGACCTACAAACCGCTGCTCAACCAAGGATCCGGCCGTACCCAGGTGGTGCGCATGAACCTGGTTGTCAGCAGCTCCAGCAACGTACAACTCAAGATCGACCCAGGCGTTGTGCTGGCAACGCGACAATACGTCGATCAGCTGACCGTTCGGGCGTCTCAGGCAGAGGCAGAGGCCGGGCAGGAAAACAGCAAGATCATGACCCCCTTGCGGGTATTTCAAGCCATCGCCAAAGTAGTCAAGCAAGCGACGGAGTCGGCGTTTGGCTGGGCGAAGATCGCCACTCAAGCCCAGGTCGATGCCGGATCGGATGACACAACCATCGTATCGCCCAAGAAATTACGAGCCACATTCGCCAGTCTGGGCTACCTGGTCGACGATGCACCGTATCTCAACACCGTCCTGAAACATTCCAAGGCTGGTAATTACATCGGTTTTGGCGGGGGCAACCCGAAGGCTACAGCCGGTGTTCCTGAATTGTTTGCGGATCCAACGCGCAATTCTCTGCTCAACATCGAGGCGTTCCGTCCTCGGGCCGACATCACCTTCTACCGACTCTGGGAGGCCACAGGTATCGAGTACGAGGGCATCTACACCGAAGGCGCGGCCAGTATTAATTGGCGGCGGGTCTCCAGTGATGGATTCCCAGCTTCGGAGCTGCTGGCCGGTCCTGCAAAAATCGCTACGCAAGCCCAGATCACCGCCGGTGCCGATGACTCGACGATCATCACACCGAAAAAGCTCCGCGCAGCCCAGGCTACGCAGGCCGAAGCCGAAGGCGGGGTAGACAACACCAAAACGATGACGCCATTAAGGGTGTTCCAGGCCATTGCAGCTGCAGTTACGCAGGCCACTGAGGCCGCTTTCGGATGGGCGAGGATCGCCACTCAAGCCCAGGTAACCGCTGGTACCGATGACGCGACGATTATCACGCCGAAGAAGTTGCGTGCTGCTCAGGCCACCCAGCTCGAAGCCGAGGCTGGAACGGACAACACCAAGACGATGACGCCATTGCGGGTATCCCAGGCCATCGCCAAGGTGGTGGGCCAAGCGACGGAAGCCGCCTTCGGGTGGGCAAAGATCGCTACTCAGGCCCAGGTCACTACCGGTACCGATGACGCCACGATTATCACACCGAAGAAGCTGCGCGACGCCCAGGCCACTCAGCTCGAAGCCGAAGCGGGAACGGACAACACCAAGACGATGACGCCGTTGCGGGTGTTCCAGGCCATCGCCAAGGTGGTGGGCCAAGCGACGGAAGCCGCCTTCGGGTGGGCAAAGATCGCCACTCAGGTCCAAGTCACTACCGGTACCGATGACGCCACGATCATCACACCGAAGAAGCTGCGCGACGCCCAGGCCAGTCAAGTCGAGGCTGAAACCGGTGCTGATAACACTAAATGGATGAGTCCATTGCGGGTGTTCCAGGCCATCGCGAAACGAGTGTTTACAGGCCTTGCGTATTCCAGTGCCCCGAACGGTTACATCGTGCTTCCCCAGTGGATGGGCAGCTTTGTATTCCAATGGGGGGCATTCAGCCACGGGGAGGCCACGAACTTTGTCGCGGTTAGCGTCCCCTTCAATATCGGGTTTCCAACCACCTGCTACAACGTTCAATGCATCTCCGATGCAGGCACCACGACGTGCGACCTGAACGGAATAACAGCCGTGAATGTTGGCGTAACCATTGCCCACCGCGAAACATCGGGGCCCGTTGTGGCGGGTTCTCTGTACTGGTTCGCTATCGGAAAGTAATTGGAGGTTGATATGCGGTTATATAGCCAAACTACCGGCTGTTGTTACCTTCCTGAAATCCATAAGGTGATCCCCGAGGATGCCAAGGAAATCAGCGAAGAGCGTTACCAGGCGGTTATCGCCAATCCACAACGAGGCAAGGCTCGCAGCCATGACGCCGAAGGTCTACCGATCCTAATCGACATGGCGGATGTTGTGCTCTCATCAGAGGAGCTCGCCGCTCGTGAGCGTGCATGGCGCGACGCCGAGGTGAGCGGTACTGAGTGGCTGGTTACTCGGCATCGGGACGAGTTGGATATGCAGCTGGAAACCACGTTGATCGCGGAACGATTCGCTGAGCTCCTGGAATATCGCCAAGCGTTGCGCGATTGGCCTCAGACCAGCACCTTCCCGGACGCCTCCCACCGCCCCGTGGCTCCCGCCTGGATTGCTGAACAAGTCATGTAAAGTCGGGAGCTACAAGCCCAACCGCTCGCCCGAGGCCCGCGCGCGCGGCAGCCTGTGCAGTGTCATCCACCTGCACAGGCACACACCATGGCCGACGAATACCATCACGGCGTCCGGGTCCTCGAAATCAGCGAGGGCACCCGCCCAATCCGAACCGTTTCTACCGCCGTCGTCGGCCTGGTCTGCACAGCAGACGACGCCGACGCCACTGCTTTCCCCCTCGATACTCCTGTCCTGCTGACCAACGTACAGGCCGCCATCGGCAAGGCCGGCACCACCGGTACCCTGGCCGCGAGCCTGCAGGCGATCGCCGACCAGACCCAGCCCGCGACCGTCGTCGTGCGCGTGGCCACCGGTGCGACCGACGAAGAAACCACCAGCAACCTGATCGGCACCACCACAGAAACCGGCAAGTACACCGGCATGAAGGCGCTGCTCGCCGCCAAGACCCGGCTCAAGGTCACCCCGCGCATTCTGGGTGTGCCAGGCCTCGATACCCTGCCAGTGGCCACCGCCCTGGTCTCGATCGCTCAGCAGCTGCGCGCCTTCACCTACGTCGCTGCAGCCGGGTGCAAGACCAAGGAAGAGGCCGTCGCCTACCGCGAGAACTTCGGCGCACGCGAGGTCATGGCCATCTGGCCGGACTTCGAGCACTGGAGCACCGTCAGCAACAGCACCGTACCTACGCCGGCCGTGGCCCGCGCCCTGGGCCTGCGCGCCAAGATCGACCAGGAGATCGGCTGGCACAAAACCCTGTCGAACGTCCCGGTCAACGGCGTCACCGGCATCACCGCCGACGTGTTCTGGGACCTGCAGAACCCGGCCACCGATGCGAACTACCTCAACAGCAATGAGGTAACCACCCTCATCAACGCCGACGGCTTCCGCTTCTGGGGCTCGCGCACCTGCACTGAGGACCCGCTGTTCGCGTTCGAGAACTACACCCGTACCGCCCAGGTCCTGGCCGACACCATGGCCGAGGCGCACATGTGGGCGATCGACAAGCCGATGCACCCTTCCCTCATCCGTGACATGTTGGAAGGCATCAACGCCAAGTTCCGCGAGCTGATCGCCGGTGGTTATTTGATCGGCGGTAGCGCCTGGTACGACGAGCAGGCCAACACCGAGACAACGCTCAAGGCCGGCAAGCTCTTCATCGACTACGACTACACGCCTGTGCCGCCGCTCGAGGACCTCTCGCTGCGCCAGCGCATCACCGACCGCTACCTGGCTGACTTCGCCAGCCGCATCAACAGCTGACGGAGACCATACCAATGGCCATGCCACGCAAGCTCAAGAACCTCAACCTGTTCAACGATGGCGGCAGCTATCTCGGCGTCTGCAAGGTCGTCACCCTGCCCCCGCTCAGCCGCAAGATGGAAGGCTATCGCGGCGGCGGCATGAACGGCCCGGTCAAGGCAGACCTGGGCTGGAGCGATGACGGCATCCAGCTGGCCTGGAAGCTCGGCGGCTTCGACGACCAGGTGATTCGCCAGTTCGGTGCCATCAAGGCAGACGCCGTACTGCTGCGCTACACCGGCACCTACCAACAGGACGACACCGGCGTTCACACCGCCGTGGAAATCGTCGTCCGCGGCCGTCACGAAACCATCGAGCCAGGCGACGCCCAGGCCGGCGAAGACACCGAGAAGAGCGTCACCACCACCTGCAGCTACTACAAGCTGACGGTCGACGGCGAAGTCCTGGTGGAGGTCGACATGCTCAACTTCATCGAGATTATCGACGGCGTCGACATGCTCGCCGAACAACGCAAGAACCTGGGCATTTGAGCGCGCCCACTCACTGAACACCTGGAGCCACCATGAGCACTACCGAAGCCAACACCGAAGTCACCACCGCCGACGCGACCGTCGAAGCCAAGAAGCTGAACGACAACCAGGTCGAGCTGGATACCCCGATTATGCGCGGCAAGACCGAGATCGACGTCATCACCTTGCGCAAGCCATCCGCCGGCGAGCTGCGCGGCATTCACCTGTCGGAGCTGCTGCAGATGGACGTGGCCAGCCTGATCAAGCTGATTCCGCGCATCAGCGAGCTCAACGAGTACGAGGCCAGTCGCTTGGACCCAGCCGACCTGGTCGCCGTGGGCGTGAAAGTCTCCAGTTTTTTGCTGCAGAAGCGGATGAAGACGGACGCGTCCCTCGTTGCGTAGAAGACGCCATGGCCGATGTGGCCGTGGTATTTCACTGGACGCCGAGCGACATGGACGCGCTCAGCGTGAAAGACCTGATGGACTGGCGCGAGCGAGCGCGGGTAAGGAGTAGCAACAATGGCCAATGACCTGCGCCTACAGGTGGTGCTGAGCGCGATCAACAAGGCCACCGCGCCGCTCCGTCAGATCACCCAGGGAAGTCAGGAGACCGCGCAAGCGCTCAAGGCTGCCCGCGACACCCTCAAGGAACTGAACGCCCAGCAGAAGGACGTGAGCGCCTGGCGTACCCAGTTCACCGAAGCCCGCAATACCGCCGAGGCCCTGGATGCGACCAAGAACCGCGTCCAGGCGCTCGCCGGCGCGCTGCGCGAGCAGGAGCGTTCGGTCCAGCCGCTCCAGGCCAGCTATGACAAATTGCAAGGCGAGACGTCTGCCCTGGACGAGCGCCACAAGTCCCTTACCGCGCAGCTCAGGCAAACCCGCGAGCAGGCTCGGGCCGCAAACCAGGTCTGGCAAGAAAACCGTAAGCGGATCCGTGACCTCGGCCAGCAGATCGGCAATACGGCGCAGCCCAGCGCAAAGCTGCGCAATGAGTACGCGGCAATGGTCACCCAACAGCAGGCCCAGCTGGAGCTTGTGCGCAAGCTCAGTGCCAGCCAGAAGGAGCTGCAGCAACAGCACCGAGCCAGCGCAGCAGAGGCGCGTGAGCACCGCGGCCGCCTATCGGAGCTAGGCAACCAGCTGCAGGAGGCCCGCGCACCGTTGCAAGGGCTCAACCAGGACTTCAAAACCGCCCTGCGCGAGGCGCGAGCCCTGAAATCCCAGCATGCCTCGCAAGAACAGGGACTCCAGGCCCTGCGCGCCAAGCTCTCAGCCGCGGGGATCAGCACCCGCGACCTGGCGAACCATGAGCGAAAGCTGCGCGATCAGATCAGCGCAGCAAACGAGGCCATCAGCACCCAGGCCAGGCGCATGGATCAGCTGGCCGCCAAGCAGGCCAGGCTGGCCAAGGCCCGTCGCGATCTGGAGAAGGCGCAGCGTCTTGGAGCCAGCATGGCCGGTACCGGTGCCGCCGGCCTGGCCACCGGCTACGCCGCCGCTCAGCCGGTGAAGGCTGTGATTCAAGCCTTTGCGCCCAACGAGGACTCAGCCACACAGCTGAAAGTCTCGATGATGGGCAGCAATGGCCAGGTGGCCGAAGACTTCCAGAAGATCACCGACCTGGCCACGCGCCTGGGCGATCGCCTGCCCGGTACCACCGCCGACTTCCAGAACATGATGACCGTGCTGCGCAAGCAAGGCATCAGCGCCCAATCGATCCTGGGAGGGACTGGCAAAGCTGCCGCATACCTCGGTGTGCTGCTGAAAATGCCGGTTGAGGCATCTGCCGAATTCGCGGCAAAAATGCAGGACGCTACCCGTACCGGCGAGAAGGACATGATGGGCCTGATGGACACAATCCAGCGGGTCTCCTATCTCGGCATGGACGATAGCGACATGCTGCAGGGCTTCAGCAAAGTCAGCCCGGCAATGGCCATCCTGCGCAAGGAAGGCTTGGATGCCGTCAACACGTTCGCTCCGCTCTTGGTGATGATGGATCAGGCCAGCATGGCTGGTGAGTCGGCAGGCAACGCGCTGCGCAAGGTGTTCCAGTCCAGCCTGAACACCAAAAAGCTCGGGAAAGCCAACGATGTGCTTAAGGACCTAGGCCTGAGTCTGGATTTCAGCGACGGCAAGGGCGAATTCGGCGGTATAGAGCAGCTCTACGCACAGCTTGAAAAGCTGAAAACCCTCAACAGCACTCAGCGCGGAAGCGTGCTGCAGGAGCTTTTCGGCGATGATGCCGAAACCCTGCAGGTGGTCAACACCATGATGGACAAGGGGCTGGCCGGATACCGGGAGGTACAGCAAAAGCTCAAGGACCAGGCCGACCTACGACAACGCGTCAACGTACAACTGGACACGTTGGCCAACGTCATCGAGGCGGCCGAAGGTAGCTTTACGAACGCTCTCAATGAGTTCGGTGACGCTGTGGCACCGGAGCTGAAAGGCCTGCTCCGTTATCTCGGTGAAGTAGCTAACGGCATTGGGGCCTGGGCTCGGGAAAACCCCAAGCTGGCCGGTGGCCTGGTAAAAGTCGTTGGGGCAGTGGCCGTCCTCGCAGCCGGGTTCGGAGCCCTGGCAATCACCATGGCAGGCCTTATCGGGCCCTTCGCTATGGTGCGCTATGGCATGACCTTGTTTGGCGTGAAAAGCGCCGGCATGTCGCCTATGGCTGGGAAGCTAGTGACCGCGATTCGCTCTGTCAGCATTGCCCTTTGGGGCCTGGCCATGAACCCAGCCGCTCTAGCGATAGCTGCTGTCGTAGCGGTTCTCGCCGGCGGTGCGTACCTCATCTACCGAAACTGGGACCAGGTCAAGGAGTACTTCACCAACTCCTGGGCCGAAATTCGCGCCGGTTTCAGTGCAGGGATTGGCGGGATTCTCACCGTGCTGGCCAACTTCAGCCCGATCGGGCTCATCTACCAGGCCTTCTCGGCGGTGCTGAACTACCTGGGCATCGAGCTGCCGACCCGCTTCACCGAGTTTGGCAACATGATCGTCAACGGTCTGGTCAACGGCCTGCTGGCTGGCCTGGGCCAGATCAAGAGCGCGATCGGCAGCCTGGGCGAATCGACCATCGGCTGGTTCAAGGAGAAACTCGGCATCCACAGCCCGTCGCGTGTCTTCGCTGAACTGGGCGGGTTCACGACCGAAGGTCTGGCGCTCGGCATCAATGCAGGCGCGAAAGCACCTCTCGATGCTGTCGCACGCATGGGGCAGGATCTGACCAAAGCCGGGCAGTTCAACCTCTATGCCAACGCGCCGGAAATCGCAGCGAGCAAACAGCTGGCCAAGATCACGCCGTCGGAGCACCAGGTACTTGCGCCACAGGCCGAAGCGGCACGGCCAGCGGCCGAGGTCATCAGCCTGAGCCAGCACTTGGCCAAGGCCACCCCACCTGGGATCCAGGTACTTGCGCCACAGACCCAAGCGGCACGGCCGGCAGCCGAAGTCATCAACCTGAGCAAGCACCTGGCCAAGGCCACCCCACCCGAGCCCCAAGTACTTGCGCCACAGGCACAGGCCGCACGGCCGGCGGCCGAAGTCATCAATCTGAGCAAGCAGCTGGCTAGCGTGGCTCCCCCGAACCTGAACGTTATTGCGCCCCAGGCGAGCGCAGGACAGGTCATCGCGGCAACTGCGGCGCCAGGCATCACCCTGGACAGCCGGCCACCTATCACCGGTACAGCACCCAACATCATCGACAGCCACGACAAGTACGAAATCAACATCCATCCAACCCCAGGCACGGACCCACAAGCCATTGCCCGAGCTGTCAGCGCTGAGCTGGACCGCCGCGAACGCGAGAAGTCCGCCCGGTTGCGCAGCCGCCTTTCTGACCAGGAGTAACCCGCCATGATGCTCGCCCTGGGCATGTTCGTTTTCAGCCTGCACACCCTGGCTTACCAGGAAATGCAGCGACAGACCGAATGGCGCCACGCGGCCAACAATCGTGTAGGCGCTCAGCCCGCAATGCAGTTTCTCGGCCGCGGCGAAGACGCCATTACGCTTCCAGGGCTGCTGCTGCCCGAACTGGCCGGCACGACTGTCAGCCTCGACGCACTGCGGCAGATGGCCGATACAGGCAAGGCTTGGCCCCTGGTTGAAGGTACTGGGCGATTGCTCGGGCTCTGGGTGATAGGAAGCATCAACGACAACCGAACGATTTTCTTCCGGGACGGCGCTGCCCGGCGCATCGATTTCACCGTCAGCCTCAAGCGCATCGATGACGGACGCATCGATCTGCTCGGCTCCAGTGTCAGTGGCGGCCTGAACATCCTGCGGGGGCTGCTGTGATCGACGAGACTATTTCGAAAGTCGCCGGCTACCTAAGCGATGCCGTTGACGGCTTGCAGCGCGATGCCGCCTACCCGGTGCCGGCGTTTCGGCTCACCGTGAACGGCAACGATATCGCCATGTTGATCGCCCCTCGCCTAATGAGCCTGCAACTGACGGACAACCGCGGCCTGGAGGCGGATCAACTGAGCATCACACTCAGCGACCACGACGGCCTGCTGGCGATCCCGCCTCGCGGGGCTGTGGTCCGCTTGTGGCTCGGCTGGAGCGACACGGGCCTTGTAGACAAGGGCAGCTACATCGTCGACGAGACAGAGCACAGCGGTGCGCCGGACGTCCTGAGCATCCGCGCCCGCTCGGCGGATCTGCGCAAGGGCCTCAAGACCAAGCGCGAGCGTAGCTGGAGCACCACAACGCTCGGCAAGGTTCTACGCGATGTTGCCCTGGGAAACGGGCTCACCGCGAAGATTGCCGATACCTTGGCCGGCCAGGCGATCAACCAGCTGGACCAGGCGAACGAGTCCGACGCCAACCTGCTGACCCGTCTCGGCGAGGATTTCGACGCGGTGGCCACCGTCAAAGCTGGGTGCCTGGTGTGCATGCCGGCAGGCGGCGGCAAGTCCGTTGGCGGCCTGAAACTCCCCCATATCACCCTTACACGCCGGGACGGCGACCAACACCGGTTCCTCCAGGCCGATCGCGACAGCTATGACGGGGTACGAGCCTACTTCTACGACGTCAACAGCACCAAGAAACAGGAAGCGATCGCCGGCGGCGGTGAAAACCTGAAGGATCTGCGACACACCTACAGCGACCGCCAGTCGGCGTTGCGTGCAGCCAGAGCAGAGCTGAACCGCCTGCAGCGAGGCGCCGCAACGCTCAGCTATACCCTGGCCAGGGGGCGGCCAGACCTGATTCCCGAGCTGACGTATACGCTCCAGGGAGTGAAGGCCGAAATCGACGAGATCATCTGGTATGGCGGGAATGTGCAGCACAGCTTGACGGCGGATTCCGGCTATACAGTCAGCCTGGAGTTGGAGAGCAAGCTGCCGGAGGATTCCATTGATGGCCTCCTCGAGGACGGCGTCCGGGGTAAGACCCAGTACACCGGGATCATTGCGTTCTACCGCGACCCGACCACTGGCCAGGAGAAGTACGTTACGGCTGGTGACCAGACCAGGCCACGCCGGCTGCGGCATGTATACGTGAGCGAGAAGAACGCTCGCCGTGCCGCTGACCGAGAATGGAGGCGCCTGCAGGATCTGCCAGACGGTCGTTGATCAGATTTGATTAACGTGACGTCTTGCATCACACTATGCCCATGATCATCAGCTTCCAGCACAAAGGCCTAAGCCTCTTCTACAAAACGGAATCGACCAGGGGTATCAGGGCCGATCATGCAAAGCGCCTCAAGCGCATGCTGGCTGTGATGGATCGCGCCGCTGAACCTGCCGATCTCGATATCCCAGGCTGGCGGCTTCATCCCCTGAGGGGACAATTTGACGGGTTCTGGTCCCTCACCGTTAACGGCAACTGGCGAGTAATCTTTCGCTTCGTCGGTAGCGATATAGAACTCGTCGACTACCTCGACTACCACTGAACAGGAGGGCGTACACATGGCCATGTTCAACCCGCCACATCCTGGCGAAACCTTGCTTGAGGACGTACTTCCCGAGTTAGACATCAGCATTGCCGAACTGGCACGTCGACTGGGTTTTGCCCGTGAAACACTGTCTCGAATCATGCACGGTCACGCCCCAATCAGCCCGGACTTGGCCGTCCGGCTGGAGCTGGCCGGTATTGGTACCGCTCGCACCTGGCTGGGCGTACAGGCTGATTACGACCTGTGGCAGGCAAAGCACCGCAAGCAACCACCTATCGAGCGATTCGCGGCCGTCGCTGCCGGATAACAAAAGGCCCCGCACTGCGGGGCCTTCTTTCTTCTCACTACTGTTACTCTTCTATAACTAATCCTTTACCATTGTAGTCTTGGTTTGCTGTGGCAAGCTTCAGCATTGTTTGGCCGTACTTTTCCTTGACGCCATTTTTCACTTCAGCAGGAACATTCTTGTCATTCAGGATTTTCTTCTGATGTTTCAAATCCCTGGTTAATCGTGCCTTGTAGCGGGTCAGTTCCTCAGGCTCATCCATTGACGCTACAAGCCTAGCAACAAAATACCCAATAACTGGAACGATTAAACTAGCAAGCCCAGCCCAATACTGCGCATACTTAGGATCAATCCATTGAATGCAACTTGCTGTAGCAGCCGCACCAAGACCCGCTGTAATGGTAGCCTGCAGACTCTGAGGCGCACTTTTTTTAGTGTCAGCCATTAGCGTTACCTCGCAGACTATTCAACTGATCCACCACATACCCAGTGGTTTTGATCCGCTGCACACTTACAACAACCCCATCCCGCTTTCTCGTAATCACTATCTCCGCATCCGAGATATAGCGATTAAGGAGGTATCTTGTCACAACGCGAGCCAACTTAAAAAGCACAGGCGCCAGTATTATCAGAGACACATAGAAAAGCGCTTCCACAAACGCAAAATCCACGCCCATAACTACACCTCAAACAAGTCTCCGACCTTTATCGGCAAAGTGCCTGGTTACTTCGAGCACCGTATAATTAAACGTAGACCTAGTTTGCCTATATATCGCCTTGGTTTCAATAACAACCTCGAACAAATCTTCCTTGGAGAAGCTTTGTTGATTTTGGTTGACCTTATCCATAAATGCTTCATCAGCAAGCGTTACAGCGTGCTCCGTGCCATCAGCCAGTTTTACTCGCCAGCCATTATTCGACTCAAAATTAACTTGAACGAAATATGCGGTCTTCTTCTCGGTAATGACCTCCTCCTGCTCTAACGACTTGCGCGGCAGAGGAGAATAATCACTCGCTTCCTCTTCCTTGATTACTACAACTGCTTCATCCTGTTCATCCAAAACCTTAAACTTCGCCCCTTCACGACCTGAGATTGGTGCTTGCACGACGCTATGAACTGCATCTCGAACTTTCTTGTCGACGGCAAGGCGTGCCACAAATTTATCGCACTCAACAATCTCTCCATCCACTTCAATCTTCGCTATATCAGAATCACCGTCAATCACTACATTTGCGACACGGCGATTCTTGAGCTTCTTCACCACTTCAAGAAGCGATCCACCAGCTATAGCTGCGCTCCCCGCAGTTAGACCAAGATATTTCAAAACCGCTAGGGCTTGTGGAGTGCTAGCGAGCAGAAGGTATTCAATTATCACCGAGCCTTCTTTAGCAGGAGCCGTGACCTTTAGATTCACTTCAGCCCCTTTATTTATTAGCGCGTTAGCCTCTGCAACCATGTCGCACACACCCTGAATAGAGCGACTAAGGGTTTGCGCATCTATTTCGTGATTGTGATAATCGCCAGTCTCGGCATCATAAGATATCGAAAATTTTTCCTTGGCTGCTTCGGCCATAACTCCCTCATCAGATAAGTGTTTGCAGATTATATAAAACCCCGACATTTTTTTGCCGGGGCCTTTTTATTTATCCCTTACGCTGGCGATTGCTTAGCACCTCTAGAACCCGTAATACATCCTGCTGTTGCTGTGGGTTCAATTGGCGCAGAAGATCAATGAATGCGCGCTCCAGTTGAGTAAGGTGTTCCATGTTGCGTACTCCGTTTCCATATTCGGTCGCCTGGCACCGACGGTACCAAACAAGACGACCGGGAGTTCCGCATTGTCAGCACACCTAAGCGTGCCATCAGCCCCTCATGGCTTTTTATTCCCGCTCCTGCATACGATTAGTGCTATTTGCAGGGATTTGAGAGGGTAGTGACATGTACATACCGCTCTCGCCCCAGCCCTGCAAAACGCCGTCGGTACGCACGATGTAGTACTCATTGAAACCATTGTCGGGTGTCTCAAGTCGTAGCGTTCCATCCGGCAAACGCTTGGCTAAGTATTCCTCGGCATTACGCCCCCCACTGGCGAAAATCGAGTCGATGAAATACTTGCCATCTTTGGTGTAAAGCACCATCAGATGCCCCAACGCCCCGTCACGTAGCCAAGCACCCATCGGCTCAACATAGGACGAGAGATCCAGCTTGCTGAGCTTGTCGTAGTCAGCCGCGTTCAAGGCAATGACATTCCCCCGGTATTCAGGCTCAAAGCTAGCATTCGCCCAGAAACTGCTAAACGTCTGCCCACGAACCCGGAAGCCTATGAATGTTTTTTCAGCGTCTGTATCTGAATCGTCACGAATCTTTTCGGAGACATCCGCCAATTCAGCCTCGGTCAGTCGCCGCGATAGCAGCACTTCAACTTTGCGAGGACGCCCCCCGCTGAACTCATCCTTGATGATTTCGTATTCGAAACCTGGTTTGTCCGGCTGAGCGATCTGGGCCACTTCTGCTGTCTTGGGTTCAATCAGCCCCATCGAGACCGCGCTTCCGGCCACCAGCAGCCCCGCCATCCAGCCCCCGGCACACCCAAGCAGATGGCGCACCAGGAACCTTCTGCCGCTTTTACGCAGAAGCTTTGCCAACCCCCACCAAACAGCGACGAAGACAAACAGCGCTACCGATCCAACTATTCCATCCATTCCGCATCGTCCTCGACAAACCTGGCTACTGTGGCCAACGCATCCGTACCCGTTGCAATAACCTGCAGGTCCGACCTCACGACTGTCCGTTAGCCACCGCAAATGCGGCAGCCATCCGCACCAAAATAGCGAGGTCTGAGCCGTTAATTTTCTGAACCAAATGCAAAAGCTCAGCGCCCTCTGGACTGAGCTCATCAGCACTCGCAGGTTGGCGAATGCCAGTGACTACATACAGAACATCCACCCCTTTTTCTGCTACCGCAGCAAGGTAAGCAGCGTCAGGGCTTCGCTCGCCCTTCTCGTAATTGAACTGCGACGTTTTTGCCACGCCGGCAATGGCAGCGAAGTCAGCCTGGTTGTAGCCAAGGCGGACACGCTCCTCTCTCAGCCTTTCGCCGATATTCAACAAAACGGAACTCCAATCCTTGACCATTCAACAAATGTTGAATAATCTGAGTCTGCAATCACACGAAATCACACGAAACGAGACTATGCCGAACACCTACCCCACCGAGCAAGCATGCCGGGAAGCGCGCGCTCGCCTCGCGCAACAAGGAATTTCAGCGAAAGAGTGGGCTGAGCAGCATGACCTCAACCCATCCACCGTGTACGCCGTCCTCAACGGCCAGAAAAAGTGCCTCCGTGGTGAGGCGCACCGGGCCGCTGTGCTGCTTGGCATCAAGCCCGGACCTGAAAACTAAACCCCCTGGCTCAAGGAGGAAACCAGAACATGAAACGCCCAGTTCTAGAAACCCTTCGCCAGGTGGTCAGTGCCGTGGTTTGTGCCTATCCAGGCGGCCGCGAGTGCGCTGCAGCCCGCCTCGGCTACGAGTTGAAGCAATTCGACAACCGCGTCTATGAGAATGCTGGCAGCCGACCGCTGACCTACGACCAGATCCACCTCCTGGAAACCGACGCCGGCACCACTCACCTGCCTGAGTTCATCGCCAAGATGTACGGCGGCATGTTCGTGCCACTCATCAAGTCCGAGGACCTGGACAACGTCGAGCTCTACCAGCGTTCGGTGCGGGCTGCCGCGAAGCGTGGCGTGGTCGACCAGATCATCGCGAAATCACTCGAAGACGGCGTCATCGAGGAAGACGAAGCCAAGGTCATCATGGAAGCGCACCACCAGTACCTGGCCGCCCGCACGGCCGAGGTCAAGGCGACTATCCAGCTGCACACGAAAGGGGAGCCGAATTGAGCACCTACAAGCTCGTCTGCCCCCACTGCTCCAGCCGCATGCGAATCCGCACCAGCGAAGGCAAGCACATCTTCCTGCGGATCGCGTACCTCCAGTGCGTGAACGAGGGTTGCGGTTGGTCCGTCCGGGGCCAGTTCGAACTGACCCACGAAATGAGCCCGAGCGGCATGCCGAACCCCGCGGTTCGCTTGCCGGTCGCCCCGGTGGCTATGCGCCGCCAAGCGATGAAAACCGCAGCCGCTGACGATCAACCCGACCTGCTGGACCAGCTGGACATGGAGAAAGCCACCGCATGAACGCCATCGCCCTGACCACCAACCCCGAAAACGACTACCGCACGGCTATGCAGGAGGCGGCTGTCGCCTTCCTGTTCCGCCGCGAAGGCCTACACCTGGCCGGTGACCACCAGGTGCTGGAGAACTGCCGCCGCTTCCTGGAGCAGTCGCTGGAAGTCCCCAAGCACCTGGTGCAACGCATCGCTGAATTGGCCGTCGCCGAGTTCGAGAGCAAGACAACCGGGCGCTTGAAACTCCTGGGGGTGTGCCCAACCAGCGGGATCTACCGAGCACGGCTGATCCTGCTGGACACCGTAACCCAACAGCGACACCCGGTACCGGCACGCCACCTGCCCCGACACATGCGGCAGCCCTGCAACACCTCGAAGTAACCCCGAACAACCCCTTCCCGATGCCCCGTTCCGCGTGGGTAAGGGGAAACTGCATTCCATTGGTGGCGATATGAGCAAGATCACCCTTCACATTGAGCTGAACGAGCAGCAGGCAAAGCACTACCTGCAATGGCTCAACAGTCAGTTCAACCTCACCATGGCCGATGTCTGGTACTCCGACCGGTACCGCGACGTACCAGCTGGAAAGCGCGGCCCGAAGGTTCTCGCCGACGTGCCTCACCTGTCGGGCATCTGTCGTACGCGCAAAGCGCTTGAGCAGCAGCTTGCCGCCGTAACGATGGAGCGTGCGCAGTGAACCGCAAGCCCATGGAATCTAGCCTGCGCGCCGAAGTACTTCGGCGGTTGCAAGACCAGTACGGCCTCAAACCCATGGCGGGTACCCAATACCTGCGTAAGGGCACCTGCCCCAACTGCGGCAAAAAAGAACTGTACTCGCGCCAGGACGAGCCCTGGTTCATTAAATGCGGTCGTGAGAGCAAATGCGGCGAACAGTGGCACGTCAAAGAGTTGTTCGACGACCTGTTCGACGACTACAGCAAGCGCTACCCGGCCACTCAGGAAGCTCCGCGAGCTTCTGCAGACGCCTATTTGCAGAACGCCCGCGGCTTCGACCTGGACCTCGTTAAAGGCTGGTATACCCAAGACGCCTACTGGGATCGAAACCTTGGGATCGGCAGCGCCACAGTGCGTTTCAATCTGGAGCATGGTGGCTACTGGGAGCGTCTGATCGACCAGCCGCACCGGTTCGGCAAGAAGAAAGCGCGTTTCGCGCCTGGCCAATCGCCCAAAGGCTACTGGTGGTGCCCGCCTTCGGTTGACCTATTGGAGGTGGATGAGCTGTGGATCGTCGAAGGCATTTTCGATGCTATCGCTCTACTGCACCACGACATGGACACCGTGTCGGCCATGAGCTCGGGAGCGTTCCCGTTCGAGTCGCTGAAGGCGCTGGCCGAGCTGCGCCGCAGCCATGGCATGAAACTCCCCCGCCTGGTATGGGCGCTGGACAATGAGCCAGGTGCGCACCGCTTCACTCGCAAGCATGCAGCCCTGGCCCGCGAGCTGGGATTCACTTGCGAAGCGGCACAGATCCCGCAGAACGGCCGTAAGGTCGACTGGAACGACCTGCATCAGCGCTGGAACTTCATCGACGCCGACAAGCGCCAAGAACGGATCGAGCAAGACCTGCGCGAGGCTCGTTATCACGGCAGCCTGCTGCTGGCAGACAGCGCGGCCGAGAAAGGTGTGTTGATGTACGACTGGCGCGAGCGCCAGGAATTTCACTTCGCCTACGAGAACCGCCTCTACTGGTTCAAGATGGACGTGGAAAAGTTCAACAAGGCGCTCCAGCAGCTGGACGAGTCCGAGCGCCAGGAAGACCTGGCCCTGACTGATCGTCAGCGGCGCGATAAAGCGCTACGGCAGTGCGGTGCGGTGACCGAGATTGCCAACTGCTACCCGCAAGCGCTGTATTTCCAGCGCAACGAGGTAACGGACGAGTCGTGGTACTACTTCCGCGTCGACTTCCCACACGACGAGCCAAGCGTACTGAACACCTTCACCGGTGGGCAGGTCACCACCCCAAGCGAATTCAAGAAGCGCCTGGTCGGCATGGCAGCCGGCGCGTACTTCACCGGTAGCAGTTCTCAGCTCGATCGGATCATGCAGCAGCAGCTGTTTGCTTTGAAAACCGTCAAGACGATCGACTACATCGGCTACAGCAAAGAGTATGGCTGCTATGTGTTTGGCGACCTGGCTGTGCGCGGTGGTGTCCTCGAACAGGCTAACGCCGAGGACTATTTCGAGTTCAAAGGTCTGCGACTCAAGTCGCTGCAGAAGTCGATCAAGCTGGAGATCAACCGGGACGTCACTGCCTACCGCCCCGAGTGGTTCAAGTGGTTGTGGACCTGTTTCAACACCCAGGGCGTGGTCGCCCTCGCCTTCTGGTTCGGTTCACTGTTCGCTGAGCAAATCCGCGCTGAGTTTCAGTCGTTCCCGTTCCTGGAGGTGACCGGCGAGGCCGGTGCCGGCAAGTCCACCCTCCTGATGTTCCTGTGGAAGCTCATGGGCCGCCAGGATGAGGAAGGGGACGACCCGATCAAGATGACCAAGGCGGGCCTGCGCCGCTGGCTGAGCCAAACCTCGGGTATGCCGGTGGTCATGCTTGAGGCCGACCGCAGCGACGCCGAGACAGGCGCCGCCAAGTCCTTCGACTTTGACCAGTTCAAACCATTGTTCAACGGTCGTGGCCTGGGCCTGACCGGTGTGAAGAACGGCGGTAATGACACCAACGCCCCACCCTTCCGCGCCACGCTGGTGTTCAGCCAGAACGCCTCGGTCGTTGCGTCTGAGGCCATCCTCACCCGTATCGTCAAGCTGCACTTCGTACGCCCGGAGGTCACCAGCGAAAGCCGTGCAGCCGCTGACAACCTGAACCACCTGCAAGCCAGTGAGGTGAGCCATTTCCTGCTGATGGCAGCGAAGGCAGAGCAAAAGGTCATGGAAATTTTCCGTGCCCAGGTGAAGGTGCATGAGCAAGCACTACGTGAGAAGCGCGAGATCCGCATCGAGCGGATCATCAAAAACCACGCCCAGATGATGGCCTTGGTCGACGCGCTGCGGGTGGTCGTGCCAATGACCGACCGTCAACACGAGGGCACTCTGCGTGAGCTCAGCGCCATGGCCGTCGGTCGCCAATTGGCAGTGAACGCTGACCCGAAGGAAGTCGCCGAATTCTGGGAAGTGTTCGACTACCTGGAATCGCTCAGCGACGACCCCGTTGTCGACCACAGCAAGAATGCCGAGCTGATCGCTATCCACCTCAACGAGTTCTGCGAAAGGGCCGCCGAGCACAAACAGAAGCTCGCCGACGTGACCACGCTGCGCAACCTGCTGCGCAACAGCAAATCGCGCCCATTTGTCGACGCCAACCGCGCAGTCGACAGCGCCGTGCGTGCGGCCTTCAACAGCCGTACCACCAGCGCAAATACACGACCAACCACCGTCAAGTGCTGGACCTTCAAGGCCAGCTGAACAGCCATGGCGCTGCAACGCCAGGCACAACCCCAAGGAGAAACGACATGCATCAAGCTCAACCAGCAGGTGAAGAAACGTTGGCCGAGGCCCTGACGAAGTACCAATACGAGCAAGAGCGCCCGGCTCTGCGAGAGGCTGGTATCCAAGCGCTCGCTCGCCTCATCCCTGTGGCACTGCGCGACACAGGCCATAGCCGCGTCGTCGCCCGGTTCCTGCTCGGCCTGTACGACGCCAAGGCATACCCCTTCGCCCTCACCGATCTTCGAAGCCTTGATATCGGCACGTTTGAGGACTGCCTGTCCGTGCTCTTCCTGGATTTCCCCCACGAAAAAGAGCTTCACGATTACTTGCCGCGGGGCCGGCTGATCTTCAACCAGCTGCGCGAGTACTGGGGATGAAGTGGCAGGCCAAGCGCAACCAGGAGGGTCAGGTCATCCCGCGGTGCTGGGTCAATGACAGCGGTTACACCGTTGCCGAGTGCAGGCTGCCTCACTCCCGCTACCCGGTGACCCGTCCAGGTTCAACGATCCCATTCGCCTATGCGGATAGCCGCGAAGAAGTGGTGAAGATCATCAACAACGACATGCTGGCCAGCGTGGCCAGCGAGTAACCAGAGCAGGTGCAGCATGAGTGCGATCGACAATTTGAATTTGATGCTGGGGTTCCAGCAATGGGCCGAAGAGCGCGGCTATGACCTGAGCGCCGATGCGGATGGAAACCCGACCAACCTAGAGACACGTAACGCCTGGCTCGGGTACGAGGCGGCGCATGGTCCCGCCGGTTGCAGGCCATCGGGGCAACAACTCTATGCGCGGATCAAGAAAACCAGCGAGTACGCGCACCAGACCGACAAGCTATTCCCGGTGCAGGTGGGTGAGCCAACCCACGGCGACTACGTCGTGTGCGGTGGCCCTGGCGGCGTGTACCGCCTGCGCGACGTGGATTTCTACGTCATCGAGAACGGCAAGCAGTACCGCCTCAAGTAACCCGATAGGAGGCGCCGAGGAGCTGCAACTCCCCGGCGCCGACCAACCCCAAGGAGAAACGACATGCAAGTAGAAACCCCCGAAGTCGGCGCCGAGAAGGCTACCACACCAACTTACAAGCCTGGCGACAAGGTGACCTTCACGGAAGTCCGACATGGTGCAAAGTCCATACGCTTCACCTCCAAAGAAGCCACCGTCGTTCGCGTTCTTGGTAGTACCGCCGTCGTCAAATACCGCAACGGCCACAACGTAGCGATTCCCGTATCCGATCTAACCCCCGCCGGCGAGCGTAACGCGTTGACCCGTGCCCTGCTGGGGGAGACCTCGGAATGATCCAGCCAACCCGCCCTCGCCTGGCCAGCCATTCCTTGGACCTGCCGAACCACTGTGACGTGTGCAACAGGCCTCGCTCCCACGGCAACCATCAGCGTTGTAGCAAGGAGCGCCAGGTGCGCCAGTCCGCCTACTGGGACGCCTACATGGCCAACGTGGAAGCGAAACGGACACAAGGAGGCCGCCGCAATGCTCGTTAAGCGCAAACTTACTCACTTCCACTTTTGCTGTGGTCTGGGCGGTGGCGCGAAAGGCTTCAACCGCGCCAAGCCCATCGTTGGCAACATGCAGGCCGAGTGGGAATGTATCGGTGGTGTGGTCGTTGAGGCGCGCCTCAAGAACTAACAACGCGATCTTCTAGACCCGGCAACGAGCCAACCTCTTACAACGGCCCATACACTGGGCCGTTTCTTCGTTTCTGAGTGAAATGCAATGGCAGATGGAGTCGAAGTACGCGGCAATCGTGTCCGCGTGTATTTCCGTTACCAGGGCGAACTATGCCGGGAGTCCATCCCAGGCGACGCCTCCCCCGCCAGCGTGGCCAATGCCGAGCGCCTGGTTGGGATCATCAACTACGAGATCCAGGCCGGGACATTCAACTATGCCCGGCACTTCCCCGACTCGCCCCGAGTCAAGAGCAATACCTTCGGACACTTCATCGATCTGTGGATCGATATCAAGCGAAATGAAATGGCCACCTCCGGTTTCCTGGCGTATGTCAGCAAGGTTGAAAATCACATCCGGCCGATGTGGGGTAATCGCCAGGCCGACCAGATCGACCATCTGGACTTGCAAACATGGGTACAGAAGACACTGATGCCCAAGCTACACAACAAGACGGTACGGGAGATCCTCAGCATCGTGCGCCAGATATTCACCCTCTACCGCACACGAAACCGAACGGCTCACGATCCCACCGAAGGCATTACCGTGCGTCTCCCTGACGCCGACGACCCTGATCCGTTCGAGCGAAGCGAGATCGATCTAATCCTGGCGGAGGACCAGGACTTTCAACAGGAGATCAACCTCATCAAGTTCATGATCTGGACCGGGCCACGGGTGTCCGAAGCGATGTCTCTGGCCTGGGAGGATGTCGACCTCGATGCCGGGACAGTGAAATTTCGCCGATCGCAGGTCCGCAGCAACTATCGAGTGACCAAGACGCGTCGATCGACGCGAGAGGTGCGGCTGCTCAAGCCCGCGCTAGAAGCTCTGCGGGCACAGGTCCGCTTCACGAAAGGGCGATCGCCAGTAGAGGTTGAGGTCACAGACCGAGACAACCGAACGGTCAAACGGCAGAAGCTACGTTTCGTCTTTCACAAGACGACAACCGAGGCGGCCTGGACCAGCTCCGACGTCCTGGTGAAGACCTGGTGGCGAGGGCACTTACAGAAGGTGGGAGTTCGATACCGCGGCCCGAACAACTGCCGCCACACGTTCGCCAGCCAGACGCTCAGCGCAGGCGTGGTGCCGCTCGACTGGATCGCCGATCAAATGGGGCACACGTCCACGGCGATGATCTGGAAGCATTATGGGAAGTGGATTCACCAGGATGGACCGGACATGATCGGCATGCTCGAACACGCGCTCAAGCTGTGAAACCGACCTTCCAGACGCGAAAAAGGCAGCCAAATGGCTGCCTTTTTTCATGCCGTGATTCCCAAAATGTTCCCAACGCGCTCCCAGTTTCGTGACTGGCCTGGGGGAAAACCTTTGAAATCAGGCGTTTAGATGGTGCGGACGAAGAGACTCGAACTCTTACAGCTTGCGCCGCTGGAACCTAAATCCAGTGTGTCTACCAATTTCACCACGTCCGCGTGGAGCAGTTAAAGCAAAGGCGCCAGATTATACAATCAAGGCGCCTTCGAGAATATGGGGTGGACGATGGGAATCGAACCCACGACAACTGGAATCACAATCCAGCGCTCTACCAACTGAGCTACGCCCACCATATTGCAATACAACGTTACTTGCTGTGCCAAAGCTGCCTAATGGCGCACCCGGCAGGACTCGAACCTGCGACCATCCGCTTAGAAGGCGGATGCTCTATCCAGCTGAGCTACGGGCGCATATTCAATCTGCTTTCTGTTACGATTGCAAATCAACTTTTCAGCCGTACCGAACAAGCTAGCAAATCCGCTTATTCTGCCTGACCTTGCTAACCAGTGCTAGGCTCTGCCCGACAAGTGCGACGAATGTTATAGACGGGCCGGCAGGTCGTCAACACTTTTTTCAAAAAAATTTAGTTTATTTAAGGGGTTAGGGGATTTGGCCGACCACCCGCCTTTGCCCTTGGGCCGTGTCGTGCGAGAATGCGCCCTCATTTATGTTCCCTTCTCGATGGTTAATCACGCGTCTATGACTGCACACCTAATCGATGGCAAGGCGATCGCCGCCAACCTGCGCCAGCAGATCGCTCAACGTGTCGTGGAGCGTCGCCAGCAAGGCCTGCGTACGCCGGGCCTGGCGGTGATCCTGGTCGGTACCGACCCCGCCTCCCAAGTCTATGTCTCGCACAAGCGCAAGGACTGCGAAGAGGTCGGCTTCCTTTCCCAGGCCTATGACCTGCCCAGCGAGACCACGCAGCAAGCCCTGACCGACCTGATCGACCGCCTCAACGACGACCCGGCCGTCGACGGCATTCTCCTGCAGCTGCCCCTACCGGAGCACTTGGATGCGTCGCTGCTGCTCGAGCGCATTCGCCCGGACAAAGACGTCGACGGCTTCCACCCCTACAACATCGGCCGCCTGGCCCAGCGCATCCCGTTGCTGCGCCCGTGCACCCCGAAGGGCATCATGACCCTGCTCGAAAGCACCGGCCAAGACCTATACGGCATGAACGCAGTGATCGTCGGCGCCTCCAATATCGTTGGCCGCCCGATGGCCATGGAATTGCTGTTGGCCGGTTGCACGGTCACCGTCTGCCACCGCTTCACCCAGGACCTGGCCGGCCATGTGGGCCGTGCCGACCTGGTGGTGGTCGCGGCCGGCAAACCCGGCCTGGTCAAGGGTGAATGGGTCAAGGAAGGCGCCATCGTCATCGACGTCGGCATCAACCGCCAGGAAGATGGCAAGCTGGTAGGCGATGTGGTCTTCGAAACCGCCCTGCCCCGTGCCGGCTGGATCACGCCGGTGCCAGGCGGCGTCGGCCCGATGACCCGGGCCTGCCTGCTGGAAAACACGCTCTACGCGGCCGAAACGCTGCACAAGTAAAGCGACCGGGCCGCTTGCCGGCCGACAAGGCCGCTCCTGCATGGGCCTACGTGCCCTGTTGCAGGAGCGGCCTTGTGCCGCAAAAGGGCTGCAAAGCAATTCCAACAGCCCCTGTGGTATCTATCTAACCCAACCGCACTCCCCCATCTCACTAGGCTCGCTGTTCCTTCCTCCCGAGGTCCAGCCATGAGCACTTCCCATCTCGCGTTCATCCACACCCGAATGCCCAGCTGGCTGAAAGCAGCCACACCGGCACAACGCCAACAACTGGAACAACTGATCCGCGACAGTCATCGCGCCACCCGACAAGTCCAACAGGTACTGGCCCAGGTGCAGCCGATCGAGGCGTTCTGCCGCCCGCTGCTGGACGACGCGATGAACCACTGGTTCGACGACCGGGAGCTGCCCACCGTCGACCAGGGGTGGCTACGCACCGGCAGCGAAAAAGGCGGTCGCTCCTGGCTGGAGGCCGCTCTACAGAACTTCGACAGCGATGCGCAGGTCGAGCTGTACTTTTCCAGCACCGACCAGACCCCCATGCAGCTTGACAGCGCCCGCTTCGTGAAAGGCGTCCGTAATCTCGACTTGGGACAGCGATACCGCAATCACCTCTTGGACCATGTCGCCACGGCAGACTTCCGCCAGCTGCTGCGCGAGCAAGACCGTGCGGCGTTCGCCGCCGATGTGGCCCACGCCGAACTGCAGGGCCACATCGATGCCCAGGGCCGCGCGCTGGCGGACGCCGCCCTGGCAGGCGCCCCCTTCCTGCTCGATGAGGATGGCAAACCCGCCCCGCTCGAGTGCAGCTACCTGAACCTGTTCGACATACCGCTCAATGGGCCGCTGCTTATCCGCCGCGAACCACTGGACGACATCGAGCCCTGCCTGCTCTACCTGCCAGGGCATCCACGCCAACCGCTGCGTCAATACGCATCGCTGAAGGTCGCTGGTAAAGCCCTGACCCGACTGCTCTGGAAAGACAGCGAACGGGCGTTCTTCAACCGTTACGCAAGCCATACCCAACGCCCCGAACTCGTGTCTCGGTTGCGCAAGACGCTGTACCCCTACTATCCCTACGCCACTTTGCAGACCACCACACCGGTGATCGAGGAAGGCGACTCGTTCAGCTGGATCAAGCGCATGTTCCCAAGCCCGCACGATCTATGGCAGGCGACATTGGACAAGAATGCACGACTTGCCTTGGCGCTTACACGCTGGCCGGATGACTGTTTCGCGGCGCGCGCTCGCCTTCATGTTCAACGCATGCTGGCCGATGCAGCCGCCATCGCAGTGCCGGTTGCGCAACGAGATGCCGCCACCCAGCTCGAACACCTCGAACAGTGGCTAAGCGTGGGTTTGTCGGTATTGAATGTGGCCGGGTTCTTCGTGCCGGGGCTTGGCGAGCTCATGCTGGTGGTCGGCGGCGCACAATTGGTCGACGAGTTCCTCGAAGGGGTGCATACCGCCAATGAGGGTGACGCAGATGCCGCCATCGGGCACCTGTTCGAGGTCTTCGAGAACCTGGCCCAAGTGGCTGCACTGGGAGCCGCAGTCCACTTCAGCCTGCCGCAAGGCGCCCTGCACGATTGGTACAGAATCGGGCACGGCGACGAGCAACGCCTCTGGCACGGCGACCTCGCCCCCTTCGCCAAGGCCCGCCCAGAACAGGCCACGCCACGCAATGGGCTATATACATGGCAAGACCGTCAATGGCTGACGCGAGAAGCGCAAAGCTTTCCGATCGAGTCAGCACCCGATGGCCAGTGGCGCTTGTCCCGAGCACCCAGGCACCGCCACCAACCCCGGTTGCGAGGTGCCAGTGAAGGCCCCTGGGCGCTGGATCATGAACGCCCCCTGGCCTGGCCAAGCGACCAATTGCTCAGGTGCCTAGGCCCGGTCGGAGCGGGCCTGGACGAGAGCATCCTGGCCCAGGCCCTGCGCAGCAGTGGCTACGACGACGCAGCCCTGCGCCAGGTCTTCGTCGACCGTCTACCGTTACCCGCCCTGTTGCTCGACAGCCTCGAGGCTTTCGGCGCCGACATCCCGCCGCCGGCCAGTCGCCCGGCGGATGCGCTGCTGGCGCGGGACTTCCCGACGCTGAGCCGACACGCGCGGCGTGAAATTCTCGACCAGGCGCACTCGCGCGACCTGCGAGCACTGCAACGCACCGGCCGCCTGCCGCTTTCGATGGGCGAAACCGCGCGATTATACCTGCGCAACACCCGTATCAACCGGGCCTTGGCCGGCTTCTATCGCGCCAACGGCGCGATGGCCGACCGAGACACCCTGGCCCTGGCCGCGCTGCAGCGCCTGGCCGGCTGGACCGGAGAAATCCGCCTGCAATTGCGGGCAGGACGGTTGACGGGCCAACTGCTGGGCGAGACGGGCCAAGCAGGTACCTCGACCAAGACGATACTGCGCCTGGACAACGGCTATCAGCCCTTGGACTCGTCTGGTCAGACCCTGTCCAGTCCGGCAAGCCTCTTCCAAAGCATCCTCCAGGCCCTGCCCGACAGTGAACGCGACGCGCTCGGCCTGAATATCCATGAACCCGACAAGCTGCGCGAGCGACTGCTCGAATGCGTGCTCGAAGATCGTGAACAGGCCGCCCATGACCTGGGCCTGACCCCGGTACGTCCAATGTACCGCCTCCCGACACGATTGCCCGGCGACCGACGTATCGGCTACCCATTGAGTGGCCGAGGCCAAGGCTTGCAGACACCTGACGAAATGTTCGACCAGCTGTTTCCCGCCAACATTGACAACGACCGGAACGCCCTGAGAGCCCGCCTGCGCCAGCAGGCCGGCGATGCGCCCGGCGCCTTCAGCCGCCTCATGCACGAACTGCAACAACAGTACCGCCAGCTCGACAGCACATTGCAAGCCTGGGTCCAGGACACACGAGGGCTGGCGGCCGACGACCTGGAGCAACGTCGCGCCGCACGCCAAGCCCTGGCCGAACGCGTCCGACAGGCATGGCGCCGGGAGAACAACGATGCCAATGGCAGCCTGGACCGGGTGGTCCTCAGCATCTATGGCGACCATATCGGTGCCCTGCCAACACTCGATGTGCAGTTGCCGTACGTCCGCCAGCTCACCGTCACAGGCCTGTGGCAGGCAAGCAACGAAGGCCTCGGCGCCTTCCTGGCAGCCTTTCCAGGCGTGCGGGAACTGGAGCTTACCGAGAATGGCCTGACCGTACTCCCTGCCCAATTGGGCGAGTTGACCGAACTGACCTCGCTGGACCTGTCGGAAAACAACCTGGACATGAACAGCGAATCCAACCTGGCGACCTTGTGCAGCCTGACGCGATTGCGCACCCTCAATCTCACCGCTGCGGTTGCGGACCTGCCGGTCGCAGCCCTGGAGCGGATGGCGCAACTCCCGGAGCTGAGCGGGCTGCAAGCTGAAACGAACGAACTTTTTCTCGAGGAGCAACACTTCCAGGCGCTGCAGCGCTGGCCTGCCTTGGCCGAGCTGAGCCTGGGCCAGAACGACATCACCCTGACTCCGGCCTCCCGCGCCGCACTGGCAGGCCTCGACCATCTACGTATCTTGTTCCTGCATGAAAACCCATTGGACCTGGAGCCCGATCTCACCGGCTGGACGCGACTGGAACGGCTCGACCTGGAGCAGACCGGCATCGCCCACTGGCCGACCGGCCTGACCGACCTCATGAACCAACAGCCCCTGGCATTGCGTGCGGTGGACCTGAGCAGCAACCAGCTGCGCCATGTGCCTGACCTGCGCGATACCGCGTTCGCTGCAAGCGTCAGGGCGGGCGATGGCGACTTCTACTATTCCTTCCAGAACAACCCACTCGACGCACAAGCGTTGCAGAGCCTGAATGACGCCGGGCTCCCCACCCAAGCGCGAGCGTATGCAGTGGGCTGGCTCGCCGATTTTCCACAACCGTTGCGCGATCACATTTCTGAAACCTTCGGTACACCTGAATGGCAACCGCTATACGAGCTGTTCAACCGTATGGAGGATACCCAGCAATACAACAGCAGCCCGGGCGCCATGCGCCGGCGCATGCAAGCCGTGCTCGAGCAACTGACCACGCCCGGCCAGGCCGGCGCCGACGAGCGTTGGGGGCAAGCCCAGGTGCAACAACGCATCCTCGACGTGCTCAACGAGGCGGCCGAGGGTTGCGTCGACCAAACCACCCTGCTGTTTCAGCAGGTCGAGGTCGAAGTGCTGGTGTGGCAGCAGGTCCTTCTGGCCGCTGCGGATCAGAACAGCGAATCGGTGGCCGTGGCGGTCGTCAGCTCGCTGTTTCGCCAGCACCTGCTCGATGAGCGTATCGCCGCCCTCTATGACGCACGTGTCGCCAGGCGCCGGGCACTGATAAACAAAACACCCGCCGATGAGGCGCCTGCGCTGCACCCCGATGACGATATCAGCGACGAGCTGCTCAGCGAGCCACCATTCTTGCTCGATGAGATGGAGATGGCCCTGCACGCGCGCATGCGGCTGATACAGCGCCTGGGGTTGCCACCGCAACCCAGCGAGATCAGTTTCGACTATCTCGCCCGCTTGAGCCCAGCCACCCTGGAACGACTGGCCCTGGGCGTCGAAGGCCTTGCCAGCCAGCCGGCCGTCGCGGAATGGGCCCTCGAGCAACCATTCTGGGAAACCTGGGTGCGCCGCCTGCGCCCTGAGGCATTTACCGAGCTCGGCAACACTTGGAATGGCGCCAGCGTCTATTTCGACACGCTCAGCGAAGCGGGAGACTTGAGCGCCTATGACGGCCCTGCGGTGCCGCAGGCGTACATCGATGCCCTGGAGGAGGAACGGCCCGATATCGCCTGGCGACGCGATGGCGTGCTTCAACGAATCGACCTGGTTTCCGACCGCTATCGCGATGAAAACGCGCTTTATCGCAGTGCCGGTGAACTGCTGTTGCAGACGCGCAACGAAGCCGACGCAAACCTGGTTAAACAGCTCACCGAGAGCATGACCGAGACCTATCTGTCGCGCCAGTGAGATACCCGCCTGGGTTTACCCGCGAAGCGACACGCTGCATGCACCGGCGCTGCCGGTGTTCGCGGGTTAACCCACGCCCACAAAGTCGTTTGAAGTCAGTTGGTTAAATTGCTCCTCAGGCGCGAGCTGCGGCGAGGTGGAGGTTGTCGCCTCAACTGGTCAGACCGGTAAGGCCAAAATTGCTTGCAAAAGGTAAAAAATCGCGGTTCTATGATCGGGCGCTGAACAAACCGGTAAGACCACAATAATTAAGTCCTGCGCTCTTTCGCCGTCGCCGGCACCGAAGCAAGGACACCGACCAGAGATCCCTCCCATGCTCAAATGGTGCTCGCGTTCGATCTTCCTCCAAGTGGTGCTGGGCCTTGCCCTCGGCATCGCCTGCGGCCTCAGTTTTCCCGAAGTGTCTCTGCAGCTCAAACCCCTGGGTGACGGGTTCATCAAGCTGATCAAGATGCTCATCGGCCTGATCGTGTTCTGTGTAGTGGTCAGTGGCATTTCCGGTGCCGGCGACCTGAAGAAAGTCGGGCGCATCGGCCTGAAGTCGGTGATCTACTTCGAAATCCTGACCACCATCGCACTGGTGATCGGCCTGGTGTTCGCCTTCACCAGCGGTATCGGCAGCGGCGCCAACATCCACCTGGACCAGCTTTCCAGCGCCGATGCCAGCAGCCTGGCCGAGCGCGGCCAACATATCCACGGTGCCACGGCATTCTTCATGGACCTGATCCCCACCTCGGTGATCGGGGCCTTTGCTGACAACAATATCCTCCAAGTCCTGCTGTTCTCGGTGCTGTTCGGCAGCGCCCTGAACCTGGTGGGCGAGTCGGCATCCGGCATCTCGCGGCTGATCAACGAGCTCAGCCACGTGGTGTTCCGCATCATGGGCATGATCGTGCGCCTGGCACCGCTGGGCGTGTTCGGCGCCATCGCCTTCACCACCAGCAAATATGGCCTGGAGTCGCTGCAGCACCTGGGCGGCCTGGTGGCGCTCTTCTACCTGACCTGTGCAGGCTTCGTGCTGATCATCCTTGGCACCGTCATGCGCCTGTCGGGCCTGAAACTGCTGCCGTTCATCAAGTACCTGCGTGAAGAACTGACTATCGTCCTGGGCACCGCCTCCTCCGACGCCGTGCTGCCGCAGATCATGCGCAAGCTCGAGCACCTGGGCATCGGCAGCTCCACCGTGGGCCTGGTGATCCCCACCGGTTATTCCTTCAACCTCGATGGCTTCTCGATCTACCTGACCCTGGCCATCGTGTTCATCGCCAATGCCACCGGCACGCCGCTGGCCATGACCGACCTGCTGACCATCCTGCTGGTGTCGCTGGTGACCTCCAAGGGTGCCCACGGCATCCCAGGCTCTGCCCTGGTGATCCTCGCCGCCACCCTGACAGCGGTACCGGCCATCCCGGTGGTAGGCCTTGTGCTGGTGCTGGCAGTGGACTGGTTCATGGGCATCGGCCGGGCATTGACCAACTTGATCGGCAACTGCGTCGCCACCGTGGCCATTGCCCGCTGGGAGCGGGATATCGACATGGAGCGGGCGAATAACGTGCTGTCCGGCAAGCCTGGCTTCACCAGCACGCCGCGCAAGCAACCCCCACAGGCCCACCAGCAGGAATTCTGAACACCCCGCGGTCGGCGCAATGCGTCGGCCGCACTGCAGTAATTTGTAACCATGGAGCGAACCGTGATCAGCTCATCAACCGTCGTCAACTCAGTGGTGGAGAAACTCCGCCAGGCCCTGGCCAGCGGCCAGTGGCGCAGCGGCGAAATGCTGCCCGGCCAGCGCGAGCTGGCGGAACAACTTGGAATCAGCCGCCCCAGCCTGCGCGAAGCGGTGACCGTGCTGGAAACCCTGGGCCTGGTGCGCTCGATGCCGGGCAAGGGTGTGCTGGTGCTCGACATCGAGGCCGCAGCCCAGGAGCCTGTCGTCGAAACCGTCGCCGCGGCCAGCCTGGCTGACGTGCTGGAGCTGCGTTATACCCTGGAGCCTTTCATCGTCGGGCTGGTCGCCCAATCGGCCAACAGCCAGGACATCGGCCAACTGCGCCTGACCCTGATGGACATGCGCGAAGCCCTGGAGGCCGGCGACAGCGAGGCCGGGGTCAATGCCTATATCGCCTTCCATGAAGCGCTGTTCGGCCTGACCACCAACCCGATCTTCCAGAGTGTGGTGCAACAGACCGGCAATGCGCTCAAGCAGAGCACCGAGATGCTGCGCAATTCGCCCGAACACCTGGCCGCTCGGCTTAAGGAAAACGAAGCGGTGGTTCGCGCCATCCGCGACAAGAACAGCGCCCAGGCCAGTGCCCAGATGCGCCGGCATATCCTCGAGGAAGGCCAGCGCATGGGCATCGAACTGAACATTCCCGATGAGCATTCGGGTCAATGACCCAAGGAGCGCGACCATGACCGCCTGTGCCCACGCCTCCCCTCGCCTGCCAGCCCTGCTCGCCAACGGCGAGACCCGCCTTTCGGCCGAGCAGATCTACCCACGCCTGTTCGATGCCATTCTCGAACAACGACTGCCCCCGGGCAGCGCCCTGCCCGAGCAGGCCCTGGGCAATGCCTTCGGCGTCAGCCGCACGGTGATCCGCCGGGTCCTTGGGCGCCTGTCCGACCAGCAGGTGGTGGTGCAAAGGCCCAGCCACACTGCACACCTGGCCACCCCGGACCCACAACAGGCGCGCCAGGTGCTCAGTGCCCGCCGCCTGGCCGAGACCACGCTGATCAGCCTGGCCACCCAACGCGCGCGCCCGGCGCAAATCCGCCAATTGCGCCAATTGGTCGAGCGCGAGCGCCTTCACCATGAGCGTGGCGAGCGCTGCACGGCGATCCGCCTGGGTGGCGAGTTCCACCTCAAGCTCGCGCAGATGGCCGCCAACGCGCCCCTGGCCCGCTTCCTCAACGGCCTGGTGCCGATGACCTCGCTCATCATCGCCCGCTACGAATCGCCCTGCTGCGACCACTGCGCCTGGCAGGAGCACGCGGCGATCATCGATGCCGTGGAAAAGGGTGACGTGAACGCGGCGCTGGCACTGATGCATGACCATCTGGATCATCTGGAAGCCAAGCTGGACCTGGATCAAGGCACAGGCGCATAAGGCACTGTGGAACGGGTTTACCCGAGAGCACCGCGTGACGTGATTCGCGGGTAAACCCGCTCGCACAGCATCGCGAACATCATGCCTATACTCGGATAACCATCTCCTCCCTACCCAGGAAGGCCAGCCGCGTGAACCGGCGCATCCTGCTTCTGCTGCTCTGCCTCTTGCTGGCCCTGGCCGGGTGCGCCGGCAAGCGCCCGCCTGCCCCGCCGCCACCGGCGGTACTCACCCCAGCCATCTGGCAGCGCATCGACCAGGACCTGATCGAGGCATCGGTAGCCGCCACCGGCTCGGCCAACGACTACGCCCGACGTTCTATGCGGGTATGGAAGGACCAGGTGCAACAGCGCACTGAAAGCGACTTCATCCCATGGTTCACCGGCTACTGGACCCAGCAATGGCTGACGCTCAAGGTGGCCTGGTACAAGATGAACAGCGGCGATGGCGCCGAGCCGCCCGAACGGCGCCTGGCGCTGTACCTGCAAGAACAGTATCACCAGCGGGTGATCGAACCTGTGGCCGAGCAGATCAACCCCGAGGGCATCCGTGACCGCGCCAGCGAGCTGTACCTGCAACTGTTCGGCCAGCAGCTGCCTGCTATCATCCAGCGCTACAACGCCCCACCCGACCAGGTCAGCCAGCGCCTCAACCGCATCAGGATCATCGCCCTTGGCCCGCCAGCGGCACGGGACGCCACGCTCTATCAACTGCTCAGGGCCAAGTCCCTCGACCAGCAACCGGCCTGGCAGGCCTTGCGCCAGCACCTGCACCAGCAGGCCGCCAAAGCCCCTGGGCAGACCCAGGCCGGGCTATCGTCGGTGGCCAACCGGGCCAGTGAAAAACTCGGTGCCACCCTGGCGCCACGCGGCATCGCCAGTGCTGTCGCCGCAGCGGTGGGCAAGGCGGCCGGTACGCTGATTTCAGTCGCGGTGGCAGGGTATGGCATGGTCACCCATGATCAGGAACACCCACAGATGGTCGAGCAACTGCGGGTGATCCTCAACGTGGCGCTGAACGAAGAATGGCGGGACCTGATGGAGAACCGCCAGAGCGGCGCAATGTCCGGTGTCTACTACCTGTCAGGGCAGGTCGAGGACAGCCTGCTGGGCAGCCAGCCAAAGCCCGGGGAGCAGCTGCAGGAGCCGCTGTTGATTCGCTTGCCGCCTTGACGCCATCGCGGGGCCAAGCCCGCTCCCACAGGTACTGCGCCAGCCCTTCAGGCAGTTGCCAGCGCCGATGTCGGCAACCCAAAGATCCGGTCGAACGCCCAGTTGTAGACGAAGGTGTAGCACGGCACCAGGATGATGAACGCCAGGTCCACCAGGAACGCTTCCACCAGAGTCATGTCCAGCCACCAGGCGATCAGTGGGATCAGGTACACCACCAATGTCAGCTGGAAGCCGATGGCATGCCCGATGCGCCGAGCCACACTGCGGCCACGCTTGGCCTGGCGGCTTTCCCACCATTCGAACAGGCTGTTGTAGATCAGGTTCCAGAGCATGGCGATGGTGGTGATCATCACCGCCAGCGGCCCGGTATGGGAGGCTTGGGTATCGGACAGGTAGGCCAAGCCCAGGGTCGACATGCACAGGCCGATCAGTTCATAGAAGGTCACGTAGACCAGTTTACGTTTGAATCCTTGCACAGCTTTATCTCTGGATGTTTCACGAAGGTGGCCAGAATGAATCAATCTTCTTGACAGAAAAAGTCGGCAGCTTTCAGATTTACTGAAAGGAGGCCGCTCATGAATTTTTCCAGCGACAATATCCAGCTGTTTCTCGCCGTGCTTGACCGCGGCTCGTTTTCCGCGGCTGCCCGGGCGTTGCGGCGTGTCCCTTCGGCAGTGAGCATGGCCATCGCCAACCTCGAGGCAGAGCTGGGCTACCCGCTGTTCGAGCGCGGCCCACGCGAGGCGCGCCCGACCGCCCAGGCCCGCGCCCTGGAGCCCCATGCCCGGTTGATCGCCGAGCAGCTGGGCCTGCTGCAGGTGCATGCGCTGGAACTGTCCCAAGGCCTGGAAAGCCGCCTGGCCATCGCCGTGGTGCCGGATATCGACCAGACCCCACTGCTCGCCGCCATTGCCGTGCTTGGCGAACGCCACCCACTGCTGGATATCGAACTGCTCAGCGCCCCCCAGGAAGAAGCCCTGCAATTGCTCGACAGCGGTCGGGCCAGCCTGTGCCTGGCCTTCGCGGGTTTGCATGTGGACCCTCGGCGCAGCTTCCAGCACATCGCCATAGAGTCGCTGGTAGCCACTCTTTCACCGCACCATCCGGCATTGGGGAGCGGGCGCATTCACTACCTGGAGGACCTGTTCAATGTGCGCCAGGTTCTGGTCCGCAGCATCGACCTGCCGCTGTCCGACCCGCGTCCACTGGTGGCTGCGACCCATTGGTGCAGCAACAGCCTGGACCTGGCCTTGCAGATGGTTGAAGCCGGCCTGGGCTGGGGCAACTTTCCCTTGTCCCGAGTGGCGCCGCTGATCGCCGCCGGTCGCCTAGTGCGCCTGGACTTTCGCAACACCCAGAACGCCCTGGAGCTGCCCGTGCATGCCTTCTGGCTCAAGCAGCAGCCCCTGCACCTGGCGGCCCGGACCTTGGTGGATCTGCTGGCAGCCCACCACGCCTAGTTCTTAATATTTCAAAGGCCCGGCCGATAATGTGGTGACAGGTCTCGCCCTGCGTGTCACGAGCGCGCGGCGTCCTCCCCTCACCGGCCCAAGGTCTCGAAACATGAACCTGAAATTCCGCCACAAGATCCTGCTCAGTGCCTGCGGCGTCGTTGTCCTGGCATTCGCCTTGTTCACCCTCTACAACGACTACCTGCAGCGCACCACCACGCGCCAGAACATCGAATCCTCCGTACGCCAGGCAGGGGCGCAGACCGCCGGCAGCGTGCAGAACTGGATGAGCGGGCGCATCCTGGTGCTCGAGAACCTGGCCCAGGACATCGCCCAGCAAGGTGCCGGTGAGACCCTGCCTGGGCTGGTCGACCAGCCGTCGTACACCAACAACTTCCAGTTCACCTATTTCGGCCAGAACAACGGCGTGTTCACCCAGCGACCGGACGCCAAGATGCCCGACGGCTACGACCCACGCCAGCGGCCCTGGTACACCGCCGCCGTAACGGCCGACAAGACCTTGCTGACCCCACCCTACCAGGCGTCGGTGGGCGGCCTGGTGGTGACCATCGCCATCCCGGTCAAGGCCAAGGCCAACGGCGAACTGCTCGGCGTGGTCGGCGGCGACCTGAGCCTCAATACCCTGGTGGACATCATCAATGCCGTAGACTTCGGCGGCATCGGCCATGCCTTCCTCGCCGACCGCAACGGCCAGGTGATCGTCAGCCCTGACCAGGACCAGGTGATGAAGAACCTCAAGGACATCTACCCCGATGCCGCCTTGAAGGTCGAGCCAGGCATGCAGGACGTCACCTTGAACGGCCAGGACCGCATCATTTCCTTCGCCCCCGTGCAGGGCCTGCCCTCGGCCCAGTGGTACATCGGCCTGTCCATCGACAAGGACAAGGCCTACGCGGGCCTGAGCCAGTTCCGCACCTCGGCGATCATCGCCATGCTCATCGCCGTGGCCGCCATCGCCGGCCTGCTGGGCCTGCTGATCCCGGTGCTGATGCGCCCGCTGACCACCATGGGCCGCGCCATGCAGGACATCGCCGAAGGCGAAGGCGACCTGACCCGCCGCCTGGCGGTGCAGCACAAGGACGAGTTCGGCGAACTGGCCACCTCGTTCAACCGCTTCGTCGAGCGTATTCACGCCTCGATCAGCGAGGTGTCCTCGGCCACCCGCCTGGTGCATGACCTGTCGGAGAAGGTGGTCCACGCCTCCAACGCCTCGATCATCGGCTCCGAGGAGCAGAGCATGCGCACCAACAGCGTCGCCGCGGCGATCAACCAGCTGGGCGCCGCCACCCAGGAGATCGCCCGCAACGCCGCCGACGCCTCGCAGCACGCCAGCGGCGCCAGCGAGCAGGCCAACGACGGCCGCCAGGTGGTGGACGATGCGATCAACGCCATGACCGCGCTGTCGCAGAAGATCAGCGAGTCGTGCGAGCAGATCGAGGCGCTCAACGCCAGCACCGACGAGATCGGCAAGATCCTCGACGTGATCAAGGGCATCTCCCAGCAGACCAACCTGCTGGCGCTCAACGCCGCCATCGAGGCGGCCCGTGCCGGCGAGGCCGGGCGTGGGTTCGCGGTGGTGGCCGACGAGGTGCGCAACCTGGCCCATCGCACCCAGGAGTCGGCCGAGGAGATCCACCGCATGATCACCGGCCTGCAGGTGGGCTCGCGCGAGGCGGTGTACACCATGAACGAAAGCCAGGTGTCCAGCGAGCAGACCGTGCAAGTGGCCAACCAGGCCGGCGAGCGGCTGGCCAGCGTGACCCAGCGCATCGGCGAGATCGACGGCATGAACCAGTCGGTGGCCACCGCCACCGAGGAGCAGAGCGCGGTGGTCGAGAGCCTGAACCTGGACATCACCCAGATCAACAGCCTCAACCAGCAAGGGGTGGAGAACCTCAACGAAACCCTGCGTCATTGCGATGCCTTGAGCCAGCAGGCGGGGCGCTTGAAGCAGCTGGTGGGCAGCTTCAGGATCTGAGGTGACCCGATCGCGGGGCAAGCCCGCTCCTACAAGCGATTGGGCTGCAAGGCAGCCCCCTCGCTCAGGCCACTGCCACGTTCCGTACCTTGCCCCGCCGCAGCCACCCCAGCAATACCGCCGCCATCAGCACGAAGCCCAGGTAACCGAAGAACGGGTACACCTCCCCCACCAGGCTGATGAACCCAACCAGACTGCAGACGAACGCCACCACACCGGTCACCACCGACCCCCAGCGGAACTGCCGGGTCCCCGCCGGCAGCAAGCGCGACAGGAAGGAAAACAGCGTCCCCACCGCCGTATTGATGATCATCCCGAAGATGATCAGGCACATCACCACGCCCAGCAGCGGCGACACTTCATTGGCGATCGACAGCATCGGCATGGGCAGCTCGGCCACGCTGTCCAACCGCGACAACAGCCCCGCGCTCATCACCAGCATCAGCCCACCCAGCGCCGCGCCACCGATCAGGCCGCCCCACACCGCCGTTCTCTCGCCCTTGGCCGAACCGCCAAGAATGGCCAGGATCGGCGCACCGGCCACGATGTTGTACGACACATACAGGAACGCGCCGAGCAGCCAGTGGCGAGTACCGGCCTCCTGCTGGCTGGCCAGCTGGTCCAGTTCGGCGAAGCTCTGCCCGCGGCTCGCCACGGCATACAGCGCGATGGCCGAGGCCACCAGGATCAATATCGGCGTGACGGCACCGATGGCGACGATCACCTTCTGCACATCCAGGCATACGATAGCCACCACCATCATGGTCACCAGCACACTACCGGCCAGCGCCGGCACACCGAACTGCTGCTCCAGCAACGCACCGCCGCCAGCGAGCATGACCACGGTGACAGCGAACATGAAGAAGGTGATCAACCAGTCGAAGAACAGCCCCAGGTGACGGCCGCAGATGGCCTGGATCACGTCCTTGTGCGACGTGGCGTGCTGGCGATTGCCCAAGCCCGCCAGGGCCATGCCCAGGAAGGTGAACAGCGCGGCGCTGACCAGGGCACCGACCAGGCCCCAGACACCGAAATCGACGAAGAACAGCAACAACTCCCGCCCGGACGCGAAGCCCGCCCCCACGATCACGCCGACGAAAGCCCCGGCGATCTTCAGCTGCTCTTTCATGTGCACCTCTGGATTATTGTTGTTTTAAGCCACCCCACCGCCCTCACCGTGTGGGGGCGGCGATTTCGCGTCAGTCGTGCCCAACGAACGCCTGCACCTCGATTTCCACGTCCACATCCAGAGCCAGTGCCGAGGCCACCGTCGAACGCACCGGCAACGCCTCACCGAAGAATGCCTTGTAGACCTCGTTGAAACCGGCGAAATGGGCCATGTCGGACAGCCAGACCGTGACCTTCACCACCTGGTCGAAACGCGCACCGCACGCCGCCAGGCTTTCGCCGATGCGCTCGCAGGCCGCCCGGGTTTGCGCCTGGATGTCACCGCGTACCACTTCGCCGGATGCATTCATCGGCACTTGGCCGGACAGGAACAGGAAGCCGCCCGCCTTCACCGCCCGGGAGAACGGGAACGGCAGGCTGCTGGGGAAACGCTGGATGTCATTGCTCATGGGTGATACCTCTCAAGGTTGCAGCAAACGTGCTGGGGACAATTGTTCAGGGGACACGCCCTGTGCCGTCAGGCTCGGGCACAGCGGCTGGCCAAGCAGCAGGTCCGCGGCCAGGCGCGATGCCCCGGCGGCGGACTGGATGCCGTAGCCACCCTGGGCCGCCAGCCAGAAGAACGTTGGCGTGCCCGGGTCGAACCCAATGACCAGGTCGCCATCGGCGACGAACGAGCGCAGCCCGGCCCAGCTGTGGCTCGGACGACGAATCTGCAAGGTGGTCATGGCTTCGATGTTGTAGATGCCCAGGGCCACATCCAGCTCCTCGGGTGCGGCATCCTGGGGCTCGACCGGGTCAGCATTGGCCGGAGAGCCGAGCAACTGGCCGGCATCGGGTTTGAAATAGAAGCTTTCATCCACGCCGATGATCGCGGGCCAGCGGCTGAAATCTTCCTCCGCCGGGCCCGGGAAGGTGAACGCACTGCGTCGGCACGGCTGCAGGCCGATCTTGGCCACACCGCATTGCTCGGCCACCTGGTCGGCCCAGGCGCCTGCTGCATTGACCAGCTGCCGTGCCTGTACATGGCTGCCATCGGCGAGGGACACCTGCCACAGGTCGTCCAGGTAATAAGCCTGGATGAGTTCTGTGTTGCAGCGCAGCTCGCCGCCGGCGGCGCGGTAGCCGCGCAAGAAGCCTTGGTGCAGGGCATGCACGTCCAGGTCCATCGCCCCCTGCTCGTGCACTGCACCGCACAAGGCCTCGCTGCGCAGGCTGGGCACCAAGGCCAGGGCGGCGTCACGGTCGAGCAGGCGCACGTCGGTACCATTGGCCAGGTTCTGCGCATAGGTGGCCTCGAGCATGTCGCGCTGCTCGGTGTTGGCGACATACAGGCAGCCCCGCGGCTCCAGCAGCGGATGCTCGCAGAAGTCTGCCGGCGGCTGCTCGTAGAAGGCACGGCTGGCGCGGGTCAGTGCCTGAATCTGCGGTGTGCCATAGGCCTCCATGAACATGGCCGCCGAACGCCCGGTCGAGTGGTAGCCAGGCTGGGCCTCGCGTTCGAGCATCAACACCTGGCGCTGCCCGGCCAGGCGGTAGCCCAGGGAAGCACCGGCGATGCCGGCGCCGATGATCAGGGTGTCGTAGATCTGAGCCATGCACGCTCCTGTCGCGCCAATTATCATTTATGAGAATTCTAATATATGAGAATTTCAGCTCGCGCAAGTGTCCAAGGTAAGATGCCCGACCAAACGTAGCCCAAGAGAGAGCCGATGCCCGACGACCGCACCCGCGCCAATGCCCAACCCGGTACCCGGCCCCTGCTCGACCGAGCCGAGGTCGGCGCGCGCCTGCGCCAGGTGCGCAAGGCCCGGCAGATGACGCTCAAGGAGCTGTCCGGTCTCAGCGGCGTGCCGGTGTCGACCTTGTCGAAGATGGAGCTGGCCCAGGTTTCGGTGAGCTATGAAAAACTGGCCGCCGCCGCGCGCGCCTTGAACGTGGACATTGCCCTGCTGTTTCGCGCCAGCGGGCCGGTGACAGCGCCCGTGCCGGTCACGGTGGTGGTCGATTCACTGCCTGATTCGGCCGGCTATTCCACCGGCACCTACGACTACCACCCGCTCGCCGGCGCCTTTCCCGAGCGCTGCATGACGCCCGCCTATGCTCGCATCATCGCCCGCGAACGCGGCCAGTTCGACGACTTCATCCGCCATCCCGGTCAGGAGTTCGCCCTGGTATTGAGCGGGCGCGTACGGATCCTGTTCGAGACCGGCGAGGCGGTCAGCATCGGGCCGCAGGAAACCGCCTATTTCGACAGCCAAGTGGGGCACATCTACCTGTCCGAAAGTGAAGATGGCGGGGATGCCCACGTCATGGTAGTGATGACTGATCGTTGAGGGCCGCTGCGCCCCCCACCGCTTCATCACCTTATCCATTCAGACGAAGACAGAAAGCATCCGGTTATAACCTAATAACGAACAAGTCTATTCGGTTATAAAAAAACCTTTATGCTGGCAGCCATCCGATCACGGGCAAGTTGGGCGTCGAGTAGCGTATGGATGTAGGTTCTTTCGGTTTCACCATCGCGGGGCTGGTTGTTGGGTTCATCGTCGGCATGACCGGCGTGGGCGGCGGCTCGCTCATGACCCCCATCCTGCTCTGGTTCGGCATCAACCCCGCCACCGCCGTGGGCACCGACCTGCTCTATGCCGCCATCACCAAGGCCAGTGGCGTCTGGGTGCACGGGCGCAACAAGAACGTCGACTGGAAGATCACCGGCCTGCTGAGCCTGGGCAGCGTGCCCGCGGCGGCATCGACCTTGTGGTTCCTCAGCACCCTGCACACCGATACCTCGGCGCTCAATGCGGTGATCAAACAGGGCCTGGCCGTGGTGCTGATCCTCACCGCCCTGGCGATCTTGTTCAAATCCCGCCTGCAGGCGTTTGCCAACCGCCACGCGGGCGACCACTATCATCTCAGCGACCGCACCCTGAACATCCTCACGGTGCTCACCGGTGTAATGCTCGGTGTCATGGTCACCCTGACCTCCATCGGCGCCGGCGCCCTGGGCACCGTGGCGCTGTTCCTGCTCTACCCGTTCCTGGTCACCCGTCGCCTGGTGGGCACCGAGATCGCCCATGCCGTGCCCCTGACCCTGGTGGCAGGCCTGGGCCATGCCGGCATGGGGAACATGGACTGGTCGTTGCTGGGCTACCTGCTGCTCGGCTCGCTGCCTGGGATCTACCTGGGCAGCCACCTCACCGGGCGCATCTCCGACCGCGTGCTGCGCCCTTGCCTGGCGACGATGCTGTTGCTGATCGGCTACAAGCTGGCGTTCTGAGCCGGGAGCGCTGCGCGCGCCGGGTCGCTCAGGCCAACCGCAACCGCCACTGCCCCGCCCGGCTCAAATGCAGCCGCGACAAAGGCGGCACATCGATACGCTGAAACCCCGCCAACGGGCTCTCCAGCACATGAACCAACGCCGCCCGTATCACCTGCGGATGGGTCACCGCCCACGTCTCCCCCGGCCTGTCGAATGCTTCCAGCCAGGTCACAACCCGCTGGCAGAGCTGGGCGATGGACTCGCCGCCATGGGGGGCGCTGTGCGGGTCCTCGAGCCATTGCCCCAGCGCCTCAGGGGCCTCGGCCTGCACCTGCTTGAGCGCCAGCCCTTGCCAGGCGCCCAGGTCGCCATCCGCCAGGGCCGGTTCGATATCCGCTTTTGCCCCCAGGCCAAGGGCCGTCTGGCGCGCCCGTGGTTCAGGCGCGCTCAGGACGCGGATACCCGGCTCGGCTGCGGCAGGCCATTGGCCTACGGGCAGGATGGCCTCGTCGATACCATGGAAGCGTCCGACCTTTTGGCTCTGGGTCAAGGCGTGGCAGATGAGGGTCAGGCGAATGGCTTTCACAGGTGGTCTCGTCGTTGAGCGGTGCTCAGAGTATCGACACCGTCCAGAGCGGCAGCAACCCCACCAACCCGATTGCCAGCCGCGGCCAGTACGGCAGCAGCAGCACCAGCACCACCGCCGCCAGCGAGATCATCCCGAACCAGGCCACCGGCCCCATGGCCCACCCCCAGGCTTCGGCACACAGCAGCAGGCTCACGGCCAGCGCTGCCCAGCCGCCACCGCGCAGAGCCCGGCGCAGCAACGACGGGCCAGCCCTGCCCCAGACCTGCTTGTAGTGCCGCTCCAATCCTTGGCACAGGCCAACCATTCCTGCATAGGCCCACAACAAACCACCCACCATCATCATCGTCATCCCCCGACCTCCACGCGCCGTGCGGTACGGCGCTTCGCTGGCGCCCCATCGGCGCAGGCCACCCGCCAGGCCGCCACTGCCAGCCCCAGGCCCAGCGCAAGGCCGGTGGCTTCGACGCCCAGCCGCAGGTTGCCGCCTGCTCCACAGACCGCACCCAGTACACCAAGCCCGGCGCACAGCAACGAAGCCAGCCCCAATTGCTCGACCCAGGCGCGCCTGACGGGTCGCACGCCGGCGTGCAACAGTGCCAGCAACCAACTGCCGAAGAACACCCGCACCTCCCAGGCTTCGCGGTGCGCCAACTCCATCGGCAGCAACCGGCTGGCCCACAGCAGGCCGGCGCAGGCGAGCACCAGGCCACTGATGAACCCGACGTTGCACACCGCAGCCAGCCGGTACCAACGCTGCGGCCACACCTGGGCGGTCGCACTCGCGTATTTGCGCCCGCGCTTGACGCAGAACAGCACCAGGCCGCTGGCGATCATCGCGCAGCTCACCAGCCCGCAGAGGAAATACAACCAACGCATGGGGTAGCCCCCAAACTGCGCAAAATGCAGGCCCGCCATCACTCGCTGGGTCAGCGATGCCGGGCGCAGCTCGGGTACGTCGAAGAGCAGCTCGCCGGTGACGCCGTCGAAGACCATGGTGTGCCCCTTGGTCAAGGCGATGCGGTTGCCAAGCTCAGGGCGGACCTCGATGCGCGCCGCAGCCGTGTTGGGGTTACGGATGTTCACGCCACCGATGGGCCCCAAGCGGGCCTGGGCTTCGGCCAGCAAAGGCGCCACGTCGACCAGTACGCCAGGCTGCCGGGCCAACGAGCGCGGCTGCTCCAGCCGCGCGTTGCCTTGGGCCTGGAAATACGCCCGGGTGTCGCCGTCGAACAGTGCGTCGACCCCGGCCGGGATGTAGATGAGCATGAAGATCACCAGACCGGTATAGGTAATCATCAGGTGGAACGGCAGCAACAGCACCGCGCTTGCGTTGTGAAAGTCCAGCCAGGAGCGCTGCCCCTTGGCCGGGCGGAAGGTGAAGAACTCCTTGAAGATCTTCTTGTGGATCACGATACCGGTGACCAGCGCCGCCAGCATCACCAAGGCCAGGGCGCCGACCACGAAAATGCCCCAGTTGCGCGGCAGGTCCAGGGTGAAATGGAAGCGGAAGAAGAAATTGCCACCGACGCTGTCACGCACCTGGATCGGCTCGCCGGTTTGCGGGTCCAGTTGCACGCCGACGCCATGGCGACGGTCGCCGGTGGAAACCCGCAGCCCCGGCGAACGCTCGGTAGGCAGGCTGATGCCCCAGTTGCCGGCAGTGGGCTCATGGGCCTGCAGGTAGGCGATGGCACGGTGGGCGGCGTCGGCCTGGGACACTTGCACGGCCGGGATCTCCGGCTGCATCCAATGGCTGAGCTCCTTGTCGAACACCGCCAGGGTACCGGTGACGAAGATGGCGAACAGCAACCAGCCGAAGATCAACCCGGCCCAGGTGTGCAACCAGGCCATCGATTGGGTGAAGCTGTTCTTCATGCCAGCCACCTCATTGCCTGGGGCCAGAAGCCGGCCACGGCCAGCGGTACGGCGATGGCCAGGGGCAACCAGGCACGCAGGGGATCACGGCTGGCGAACGCCCAGAGAATGGCGGCGGTATAGCAGACGAAAGCGGGCAGCGTGGCGACGGTCACTGCGTCGGCCGGGGCCAGTGGCAACAGACGGGCCAGGCAGGCGGTGAAGGCGTAGGTGAAGGCATAGCCGCCGAACAATGCGGCGGCGCTGCGCGATAGGATGGCCAGGCTGGTGGGGAGGATGCTCATCGTGGGCTCCTTGGGTACGGGGACTGCTGCGCAGCCCGCCCCCCACAGGTATTGCACAATCCCTGTAGGAGCGGGCTTGCCCCGCGATCGGGCCGCACCGCGGCCCCTTTGCACATCAGAACGAAATATTCAATGCCGCGAACACCGCACGCCCCGGCTGGTTGTAGGTGTTGGCCCCCGAGCTGCTGGCGTTGCCGCCACGCAGGATCTGCTTGTCGAAGAGGTTGTTCACCCCTACCCGCACGTCATAGTTGGCGTTGAACTTATAGCCAGCGCTCACATCCACCAGGCCATACGCCTCCACGTCCTGCTGGGCGGCTTTGTCGTAGTCCTGCTGGGTGCGGTAGTTGTAGGTCGGCGACTTCTGCTTGCCGAAATAGGTCCCGGCCACCTGGAACGACAGCTTGTCGGTGGCACGCCAGTCGAGGGTGGTGTTGACGGTGTATTCGGGGATCACCGACAGTGGCTCGCCGGTATCGCGGTTGTCGTTGTCGAGCATCCAGGTCAGGTTGGTGTTCCAGTCCAGGGTCGGGGTCAGCGCCATGAAGAAGTTGCCTTCGATGCCTTCGACCCGCGCCTTGCCGGCGTTCTCCCACTGGGTCACCCGGCGCCCGCCATTGATGTCGTAGACCACATCGGTACCCCCGATGATCTTGTTCTTGTAGTCGTTGCGGAAGTAGGTCGCGCTGGTACGCCAGGTGCCACGGTCGTACAGCAGGCCGATTTCCTTGTTGACGCTGATCTCCGGCTTGAGGTCGGCGTTACCCTGCAGGTAGCAGCCGCCGTTGTTGGTCTGCTGCACACTGCAACCGTTGCCACGGCTGTAGAGCAGGTAGCTGGGGTTGGACTGGTACAGGTTGGGCGTCTTGTAGGCACGGGCGATGCCGCCCTTGACGCTCAGGGCATCGGTGATCTTGTGCGACAGGTTCAGGCTCGGGCTGAAGTTGTCGCCGAAGGTCTCGTGGTGGTCGAAGCGCAGGCCCGGGGTGATGGTGGTATCGCCCACGACGATGTTGTCCTCGACGAACAGCGCGTAGCTGCGCGCGGTCATCTTGGTGTCGCTGCGGTCGAAGCCGATGATCGTGTCGTCACCGCCACCGGTGGGGTCGGAGCTTTGCGGGCGGAACGAGCCTTGGTCGTTGAGCGACTCGTAGAGGTATTCGCCGCCCAGGGTCAGCACATGCTCGGTGCTGCCCAGGGCGAACGGCAGGTTCACTTCGCTGTTCAGGCGCGTGTTGCGCAGGCGCGACATGGCGGCCCCCTCGTCGTTCGGCGCGCCTTCGGTGCGCCCGGCCAGGCCTTCGTTCAACCGCCAGTTGCGCACGTATTCGTAGGCCAGCACGGTCTTGCTGGTGCCCCAGGTGAAGTCGCCCAGGTGGGTCAGGTCGTAGGTGCTGCGCTGCATGACGTTGGTTTCATGGCCATACAGGTCGGCGACGAATTCCGGGTCGCCGCCACCATTGCTGTTCATGGTATCGCCGGCAAAGATGTTGCCCTGTCGGCTGTAGCCGGCGTTGAGTTCCAGGCGATGCTCATCGTTGAGCTTCCAGCTCAACAGGCCGTTGATGTCCTTGTTGCGCACGCCCTCGCGACCGGCCACCAGGGCGCTGTTGGCATGCCCGGCGTTGATGTCCAGGTCGTCGGCATCGGTCTTGGCCAGGCCGCCGTAGAGGCGAAAGCCCAGGTTCTCGGTCAGGCCACCGCTGAGGTTGAAGTTGGCCCGCCGGCTGGCCCCCTCGGCGCTGTCCTCGGGCAACTGGGTGAACAGGCTGACGCTGCCCTTGAGTTCGTCGGTAGGCCGCTTGGTGATGATGTTCACCACCCCACCCATGGCGCCGGAGCCGTAGCGCGCCGCAGCCGGGCCGCGCAGGATCTCGATACGCTCGACCGCCTCGGCCGGGACCCAGTTGGTCTCGCCGCGGGTATCGCGGTCGCCGTTCCAGCCGTAGCGTACCGAGTTGCGCGCGCTCGACGGCTTGCCGTCGATGAGAATGAGCGTGTTCTCCGGGCCCATGCCGCGCAGGTCGATCTGGCGGTTGTTGCCTCGCGCGCCGCTGGCGCTGTTGCCGGTCAGGTTGACCCCAGGTTCGCGGCGGATGAGTTCGGACAGGTCATTGGCCGGCGGGTGACGCTTGATGTCCTCCTCGGTGATGATCGATGTACCCAGGGCCTGGCGGGCTTCACGCTCGGCGGTAACCAGGGTGTCCTGGATCACCAGCGCGTTGCCGTCGACCGGCACCTCCAGCACCTCGCTGGCCTGCGCCTGCTCGGGCTGGGCCGCAGTCGCCACCATGGCCGGCGACGTCAGGGCGACGAAGGCCAGGGCCAGGTTGTTGGATGAGGTTCTGGGTTGCATCGACAGATCTCCTGCGGTTCATGGGCAAAAGGCATAACCCGGCCCCCACACGATTACGGGGGCTGACAGGGATCGTGAATATAATGATTCTCAAATGGGTTTAAATCTTATTTACGAAATTTACAGATCGGCGGGGAACGTGTGAGAGCGGCGGAGCAACGTGTCCCGCGATCGAGGGCGAAGCCGTTGCCACCGAAACATTCGATTTGCCATATATATGAATTTACGTATATTCACATCGCCACTTGTCAGGACCTTCCTATGTTCACCCTCACCGACCTTTTCAAATGCCTGACCGATGAAACCCGGCCGCGTGCCCTGTTGCTCATCCTCGAAAACGGCGAACTGTGCGTCGCCCGCCCGCAAACCATGAATGGCCGCCCCACGCGCGCCGCCTGCCGCTGAGGAGCCGACCGATGCTGCCTGCCGCCGCTGTCTTCCTGTTCACCCTGGTCCTGGTCATCTGGCAACCCCGCGGCCTGGGCGTAGGCTGGAGCGCCAGCCTGGGTGCCCTGCTCGCCTTGCTCGTCGGCGCAGTGTCACTGCACGACATCCCCACGGTGTGGGCGATCATCTGGAATGCCACCGCCACCTTCATCGCCATCATCATCGTCAGCCTGTTGCTGGACGAGGCAGGTTTCTTCGAATGGGCAGCCCTGCACGTGGCCCGTTGGGCGCGGGGTGATGGGCGACGTCTGTTCGCCTTCATCGTGCTGCTCGGGGCGGCGGTCTCGGCACTGTTCGCCAACGACGGCGCGGCCTTGATCCTCACACCGATCGTCATGTCGATGCTGCTGGCACTGCGCTTTTCTCCTGCGGCCACCCTGGCGTTCGTGATGGCCGCTGGTTTCATTGCCGACACCGCGAGCCTGCCCTTGGTGGTGTCGAACCTGGTGAACATCGTCTCGGCCGATTATTTCGGGCTGGGCTTCAACCAGTACGCAGCGGTGATGCTGCCGGTCAACCTGGCCGCCGTTGCGGCCACCTTGATCGTCCTCTACCTGTATTTTCGCCGTGACATTCCGCTGCGCTATGAAGCGCATGATCTGAAGAGCCCGGCCATGGCCATCCGTGACCGAGCCACCTTCCGCGTTGGCTGGCTGGTGCTGGTGGCATTGCTGGCAGGCCTGTTCATCCTCGAGCCTTTGGGCATCCCCGTCAGCGCCGTGGCTGCCGCCTGCGCAGCGGTACTGTTCGCCGTTGCCGCCCGTGGCCATGTGATCGCCACCCGCCGCGTCTTGCGCGAAGCGCCCTGGCAGATCGTGGTGTTTTCCCTGGGCATGTACCTGGTGGTCTACGGCCTGCGCAACGCCGGGCTGACCGATTCGCTCACCGCCCTGCTCGACCGCCTGGCCGCCCAGGGCCTGTGGGCCGCGACACTGGGCACAGGATTGATTTCGGCGTTACTGTCCTCGGTGATGAACAACATGCCCAGCGTGCTGATCGGCGCCTTGTCCATCCACGCCAGCGAAGCACAGGGCGTGGTGCGCGAGGCGATGGTGTACGCCAATGTCATCGGCTGCGACCTGGGCCCGAAGATCACGCCGATCGGCAGCCTGGCCACCTTGCTGTGGCTGCACGTGCTGGCGCGCAAGGGCGTGCGTATCACCTGGGGCTACTACTTCAAAGTCGGCATCCTGCTGACCTTGCCCGTGCTGCTCGTCACCCTCTGTGCCCTGGCCCTTCGCCTGAGCCTCTGACCCTGGCGCGTCACCATGCGAGTCCTGTTCATGTGTACCGCCAACAGCTGCCTTCGACTGAGTAGATCGGCAAGCTCGACGTGAACCTGCGAGTCGGCACTGCGACATGTTCATGTCCTAAAGTGAAGAGCATTACGTCGCCGGACATCAAGTTTGCGAGGCCCCCGATGAGAAATGCTGGCCACGCCTCTTCCTCGCCCTCTCGCCAGACGCTCCAGGCCATCCCCCGTAGCGTCTGGGCCCTCGGGTTCGTGTCGATGTTCATGGACATTTCCTCGGAGATGATCCACGCGCTGCTGCCGCTCTACATGGTCACGGTATTGGGTACCTCAGTGGTGGCGGTCGGTTTCATCGAGGGGGTGGCCGAGGCGACGGCATCGATCAGCAAAGTGTTTTCCGGCGCGCTGAGCGACCGGCTGGGCAAGCGCAAGCTGCTCACGGTGCTGGGCTATGGCCTGGCGGCGCTGACCAAGCCGGTGTTCCCCCTGGCGTCGGGGTTGGAGTGGCTGGTCGGAGCGCGCTTCGTCGACCGGATCGGCAAGGGCATCCGCGGGGCACCGCGGGACGCGCTGATCGCCGATATCACCCCGCCCGGGCTGCGGGGTGCGGCCTTTGGCCTGCGCCAGGCGCTGGATACCGTGGGCGCCTTTCTCGGGCCGTTGCTGGCGATCCTGTTGATGTGGCTGACGGCCAGCCATTTCCAGGCGGTGTTCTGGATAGCCGTGCTGCCAGCCTTCCTGGCCTTGTTCGTGCTCATCGCCTTCGTTGGCGAACCCGAGGCTTCCAGCAGGCCGGCCCCGGTGCGCGCCCCCCTGGCGGTCAAGGAACTGGCCCGCCTGGGCGGGCGCTACTGGCGGCTGATCATCCTGGCGACAGTGTTCACCCTGGCACGCTTCAGTGAAGCCTTCCTGCTGCTGCGAGGCCAGGCCATGGGCCTGCCGGCCTTGTGGGCGCCCGCTGTGCTGGTGCTGATGTCGCTGGCCTATTCACTCTCGGCCTACCCCGCCGGTGCCTTGTCGGACCGGGTCGGGCGCCGGGCGATGCTGATGATCGGCCTGGGGCTGCTGATGGCCGCCGACCTGGCCCTGGCATGGGCACCGGGTTGGCTGGGCCTGGGGTTGGGCGTGGTGTTTTGGGGCCTGCACATGGGCTTTACCCAGGGTATCTTCAGCGCGCTGATCGCCGACAGCGCACCGGCAGATTTGCGCGGCACCGCGTTCGGCATGTTCAACCTGCTGTCCGGGGTGGCGCTGCTGGTCGCCAGCGTGGTGGCCGGCCTGCTCTGGGATGCCGCCGGCTACCAGGCCACGTTCCTGCTGGGCGCCCTCTTCGCCGCGGCCACCCTCGCCGGGGTGGCCCTGTTGCGCGGCGCCATCGACCGCTGACAGAACTAGGCCAGCGTGCCCTCGGCCGCTTGCTGCTCGAACAACGACCAGCCGCCCTGACCATCGACTTCCAGCCTGTGGGTGTGGAACGCGGCCAGTGTGCTGCGGTGGCCGACGCTCACCAGCAAGGTGTCGGGCATTTCGTTGCGCAGCAGTGAATAGAGCGCATGTTCGAGCCCTTCATCCATGGCCGAGGTGGACTCGTCGAGGAACACCACCTGCGGCCGGTTGAACAACAGCCGGGCGAAGGCCAGGCGCTGTTGCTCACCGACCGACAGGATGTGCGACCAGTCGCAACTGACATCCAGGCGCTCGGCCAGGTGGGCCAGGTTGACCTGGCGCAAGGCCTGCCGCATGCGTGGGTCGTCCTCGGCAGCACCGGCCGCCGGGTAGGCGATAGCGGTGCGCAGGTCGCCCAGGGGCAGGTACGGGCGCTGGGAGAGGAACAGCGCACGGTTGCCCAGCGGCCGCGCGACCTGCCCCTCGGCATAAGGCCACAGGCCTGCCAGCGCTCGCAACAATGTGGTCTTGCCACTGCCGGAGGGCCCCTTGATCAATAGGGCCTGGCCGGCCTGCAGGCGCAGTTCGAGGTCGGCGATCAACGGGTGGCCATCGGGGCGCAGTACCTGCAGGCCACGGATATCCAGCGCCTGGGCCTGGTCTTCGGTGATCACCCGCGGCAACGCGCCGGCCTGCTGGTTGGCGTCGATGAAGCCGGTCAGACGGTCCAGGGTGGCGCGGTACTGGGCGAAGGTGTCATAGGACTCACGGAAGAACGACAGCGAATCCTGCACCTGGCCGAACGCCTGGGACGTCTGCATGACGTCACCGAGCTTGATCGCGCCGCTGAAGAAGCGTGGCGCCTGCAGGATGAACGGGAACACCACCGCGACCTGGCTGATCCCCAGGTTGAAACCGTTGAACTTCAGGCTCCGGTAGACCAGCGCCCAGACGTTGACGATCAACGCGCCGAAGCGCCCCAACAGCGTGCCCCGCTCCACCTGGGCCCCTTGGTAGAAGGCGATGTTCTCGGCATTCTCGCGCAGGCGCATCAGGGCATAACGGAAGTTGGCGGTGAGTTTTTCGTTGAGGAAGTTCAGGCGGATCAACGGGCGCCCGAGGCGGAAGGCGATCCAAGTCGCGACGATGACATAGAGGTATACGGCAAACACCATCGCCCGGGGAATCTCCATGCCCGCCAGCGTCAACGGTGCGGAGAGCCCCCACAAAATGGCGGTGAAGGCCACCAGGGAAACCAGCGCGCTGACCGCCCCCAGGGCCAGGGACACGGAACCGGTGACGAAGGCGTTGACGTCCAGTTCGATACGCTGGTCGGGGTTGTCCACCGGCTCAGCGAGAAAACGCCCGCGGTAGTAGGCATCGCCCTGCATCCAGTCAGCGGTCAGGCGTTCGGTCAGCCACACGCGCCAGCGGATGCTGAAGGCCTGGGTCACGTAGTAGGTGAACAGCGAGCGCAACACATGGATGGTGGCTAATACGGCGAATACGCCCAGCAGGTACCAGAACGCCGTCTGATCGAGGGCTTGCAGGGCGCTGTAGAAACCGTTGTACCAGAACGAGAACAGCACGTTCAGGCGCACTGAAAACAGCGTCAGCACCAGCAACAGCGCGAACACCAGCAAGGGGCGCCAGCTGCGTCTGAAGTTGAAATAGGCGCCGGCGAGCTGCCAGAACTGCCGCCCCCAACGGGTGAAACGCACCGCCAGGGCGCCAGCGGCGGCAAAGCCGGCCAGGGTGAAGAGAGAGGCGATTGCGAGCCAGCTCAGGCTCTCCTGCAGGGCCTGGTGCCAGTTCATGTCCATGGTGACTTCCATACGAATGCGGGTTGTCTGGCGAGCGTAGCATTGCCCCCGGATTCGTCAGGCATATATGACGGACTTTTCATCTTTTGCGGCCAGGCCCAATCGCCGGCAAGCCGGCTCCCACAGGATGGCCGCCTTGCACAGTCCCCGGTGGGAGCCGGCTTGCCGGCGATTGGGCCGCCCCGCGCTAGGCCAGCGCCTCGCGCACCAGCGGATGCAGCTCGGCCTGCGGGTTGGCCTGCGACCACTCCCCCAGCTGCCGACGCATGGCCGGCGTCCAGAAGCTCTGGATATGCTGCCTCACCCCCTCCACCGCCAGCGCCCGGTCGGGCTCGCTGACGAAGTACTGGGCGATCTGGTTGGCCATCTTGACCAGGCTTTCATGACCACTGCTCATCGGCGCACCTCGGCTTTCTCGGCTTGGCGGCGTTCCTTGAGCAGCCGCTGCTGTTCATCGCTGAAGGCCTGGTAGCGCTTCTGCCATTCGGACGGCTGGAACACCCGCACCACTTCCACCGCCGTGACTTTGTACTCAGGGCAGTTGGTGGCCCAGTCGGAGTTGTCGGTGGTGATCACGTTGGCCCCGGACTCGGGGAAGTGGAACGTGGTGTAAACCACGCCCGGCGCCACCCGATTGCTGACCTTCGCGCGCAGCACCGTCTGCCCTGCCCGGCTGCCCACACCGACCCAGTCGCCATCGCTGATGCCACGGCTCTCGGCGTCGGTCGGGTGGATCTCCAGGCGGTCCTGGGCGTGCCAGGCGACGTTCTCGGTGCGACGGGTCTGAGCGCCGACGTTGTACTGGCTGAGGATACGCCCGGTGGTCAGCAACAGCGGGAAGCGGTTGTTGACCTTCTCGTCGGTCGGCACGTAGCCGGTCAGCATGAAGCGGCCCTTGCCCCGCACGAACTGGTCGATGTGCATGGTCGGCGTGCCGTCCGGCGCCTCGTCGTTGCACGGCCATTGCAGGCTGCCGTGGCGGTCGATCTCGGCGTAGCTGACCCGGTGGAAGGTCGGGGTCAGTCGCGCGATCTCGTCCATGATTTCCGAGGGGTGACGGTAGTCCATCTTGTAGCCCAGCGCATTGGCCAGGGCCACGGTGGCTTCCCAGTCGCCCTTGCCGGCCAGCGGCTCCATGACCTTGCGGACCCGCGAAATGCGGCGCTCGGCGTTGGTGAAGGTACCGTCCTTCTCTAGGAACGAGCTGCCCGGCAGGAACACGTGGGCGAACTTGGCCGTCTCGTTGAGGAAGATGTCCTGCACCACCACGCATTCCATGGCCATCAGGGCGGCGGTGACGTGCTGGGTGTTGGGGTCGCTCTGGGCGATATCCTCGCCCTGGCAGTAGAGGGCCTTGAAGCTGCCGTCCAGGGCTGCCTCGAACATGTTGGGGATCCGCAGGCCCGGGTCAGGCTGCAGGGTCACGCCCCAGGCCTGTTCGAACTCGCTGCGCACGGTCTCGTTGGAGATGTGGCGGTAGCCCGGCAGCTCGTGGGGGAAGGAGCCCATGTCGCAGGAACCCTGGACGTTGTTCTGCCCACGCAGCGGGTTCACGCCCACGCCTTCGCGGCCGACGTTGCCGGTGGCCATGGCCAGGTTGGCGATGCCCATCACCGCGGTACTGCCCTGGCTGTGCTCGGTGACGCCCAGGCCGTAGTAGATCGCCGCGTTGCCGCCGGTGGCGTACAGGCGAGCCGCTTCGCGGATCTGTTCGGCAGGCACGCCGCAGACCGGGCCCAGCACTTCAGGTGCGTTTTCCGGCAGGCTGACGAAGTCGCGCCAACGGGCGAAGTCTGCCGCCTCGCAGCGGGCATCGACGAACGGCTGGTCGACCAGGCCTTCGGTGACGATCACGTGGGCCAGGGCGTTGAGCATGGCCACGTTGGTGCCCGGACGCAGCTGCAGGTGCAGTTCGGCGCGAGCGTGAGGCGAATCCACCAGGTCGATGCGTCGCGGGTCGATGACGATCAGCCGCGCGCCCTGGCGCAGGCGGCGCTTGAGCTGGGAGCCGAACACCGGGTGGGCGTCGGTGGGGTTGGCACCGATCACCAGCACCACGTCGGCCTGCATCACCGAATCGAAGCTCTGGGTACCGGCGGACTCGCCCAGGGTCTGCTTCAGGCCATAGCCGGTCGGCGAGTGACAGACGCGCGCGCAGGTATCGACGTTGTTGTTGCCAAAGGCAGCGCGTACCAGCTTCTGCACCAGGTAGGCTTCTTCGTTGGTGCAACGGCTGGAGGTGATGCCACCGATGGAGTCACGCCCGTACTTGAGCTGGATGCGGCGGAACTCGCTGGCGGCATAGTTGACCGCTTCGTCCCAGCTGACCTCCTGCCACGGGTCGTTGATGTGCTTGCGGATCATCGGCTTGGTGACGCGATCCGGGTGAGTGGCGTAGCCCCAGGCGAAGCGGCCCTTGACGCAGGCGTGGCCGTGGTTGGCGCCGCCGTTCTTGTCCGGGACCATGCGCACCAGCTGGTCGCCCTTCATCTCGGCGCGGAACGAACAGCCCACGCCGCAATAGGCGCAGGTAGTAATCACGGCACGCTCGGGCTGGCCGAGCTGGATCAGGCTCTTCTCGCTCAAGGTCGCGGTCGGGCAGGCCTGCACGCAGGCGCCACAGGAGACGCATTCGGACTCCAGGAAGTTGTCACCGCCCGCTGCCGCCACACGCGACTCGAAGCCACGGCCGGTGATGGTCAGCGCGAAGGTGCCCTGGATTTCCTCGCAGGCGCGTACGCAGCGGTTGCAGACGATGCACTTGCTCGGCTCGTAGTCGAAGTACGGGTTGGAGACGTCCTTCTGCTCGTCCAGGTGGTTGTCGCCGTCGTAGCCGTAGCGCACTTCGCGCAGGCCCACCTGGCCGGCGACGGTCTGCAGCTCGCAGTTGCCGTTGGCCGAGCAGGTCAGGCAGTCCAGCGGGTGGTCGGAAATGTACAGCTCCATCACGTTACGGCGCAGGTCGGCCAGGCGTGAGGTCTGGGTACGGACCACCATGCCCTCGGTGACCGGCGTGGTGCAGGATGCCGGGTAACCGCGCATGCCCTCGATTTCCACCACACACATACGGCAGGAGCCGAAGGCCTCCAGGCTGTCGGTGGCGCAGAGCTTGGGAATGGTGGTGCCCAGCAGCGCCGCGGCACGCATCACCGAAGTGCCGGCAGGCACGCTGATTTCACGGCCATCGATGACCAGGTTGACCTGCACGTCGCTTTCGCGGGCCGGTGTACCCAGGTCGATGTCGCTGGCGGGGTCGAAGAAATTGATCACTGGGCGACCTCCGTGGTGGTCAGACCGAAGTCGGCGGGGAAGTACTTGAGGGCGCTGGCCACCGGGTAGGAGGTCATCCCGCCCATGGCGCACAGCGAGCCGTACTGCATGGTGTCGCACAGGTCATGCAGCAGCAGGGCCTGGTTCTGGCGCTCGGTGACATCGGTGGCGGCGATCAGCCGGTCCACCACTTCCATGCCACGGGTCGAGCCGATCCGGCAGGGCGTGCACTTGCCGCAGGATTCCTCGGCGCAGAACTGCATGGCGAAGCGGGCCATGCTGGCCATGTTCAGGGTGTCGTCGGCGACGACCACGCCACCGTGGCCGAGCATCGCGCCGATGGCGGCGAAGGCCTCGTAGTCCATCGGCGTGTCGAAGGCACTGGGCGGCACCCAGGCGCCCAACGGGCCGCCCACCTGCGCCGCCTTCAACGGCCGACCGCTGGCGGTACCACCGCCGTAGCCTTCCACCAGCTCGCGCAGGGTCAGGCCGAAGGCACGTTCCACCAGGCCGCCCTGGCGAATGTTGCCCGCCAGCTGGAACGGCATGGTGCCCAGTGAGCGGCCCATGCCGAAGTCGCGGTAGAACGCCGAGCCCTTGGCCATGATCACCGGCACCGACGCCAGGGTGAGCACGTTGTGCACCAGCGTCGGCAGGCCGAACAGGCCCTCGAGCGCGGGCAGCGGCGGCTTGGCGCGGACGATGCCACGCTTGCCTTCGATGGACTCCAGCAGCGCGGTTTCCTCGCCGCAGATATAGGCACCGGCCCCGACCCGCACTTCCAGGTCGAAGGCCTTGCCGCTGCCGGCGACGTCATTGCCCAGGAAGCCCGCCGCACGGGCGATGTCGAATGCCTGGTTGAGCACGCGGATCGCATCCGGGTATTCGGAGCGCACGTAGATGTAGCCCATGGTCGCGCCCACGGCGAGACCGGCGATGGCCATGCCTTCGATCAGCAGGAAGGGGTCGCCTTCCATCAGCATGCGGTCGGCGAAGGTACCGGAGTCGCCTTCGTCGGCGTTGCACACCACGTACTTCTGCTCTGCACGGGCGTCACGCACGGTGCGCCACTTGATACCGGCCGGGAACGCCGCGCCGCCACGGCCACGCAGCCCGGAATCCAGCACGGCGGCGACCACCTCGGCGCCATCGAGCGCAACGGCCCGGGCCAGGCCCTCGAAGCCACCGTGGGCGCGGTAGTCGTCCAGCGACAGCGGCCGGGTGATGCCGGCACGGGCGAACAGCAGCCGCTGCTGGGTCTTCAGGTACGGGATTTCTTCAACCGGCCCCAGGGCCAACGCATGCTTGGCAGGCTCACCGGCCAGCGCATCCAGCAGGCCAGGCACGTCCTCGACGGCGACCGGGCCGAAGCCGTGGCGGCCATCGGCCTGCTCCACCTCGACCAACGGCTCCAGCCAGTACAGGCCACGGGAACTGGTGCGCTGGATGTCCAGCGGCAACTGCCGGCGTTCGGCCTCGCGGGCCAAGGCCTCGGCGACCTGGTCGGCACCGACGGCGCGGGCGATCGAATCGCAGGAAATGAACAGCTTCAGCATGCTTCGTCCTCCAGGCAACCATTGACCAGGGAACGCAAGCGTTCAGGGGTGATGCGGGCATGCAGCTGGCCGTCGAGCTCCAGGGCTGGCGAGCAGGCGCAGGCGCCCAGGCAGTACACCGGCCGCAAGCTGATCGCGCCGTCGGCGCTGGTGCCATGGTCGTCCAGCGCCAGCTGTTCGCGCAGTTGCGCGGCCAACGCCTCGGCGCCACGGCTCTGACAGGACTCGGCCCGGCACAGGCGCAGGGTGTGGCGTGCCGGCGGCGTGGTATGGAAATCGTGATAGAAACTGATCACCCCGCGTACCTCGGCCTGGCTGAGGTTCAGAGCATGGGCGATGTCGGGAACGGCGCCGTCGGGCACATAGCCCGCGCCTTCCTGGATGGCGTGGAGGATCGGCAGCAAGGCACCGGGGGTGTCCTTGAAGCGTTCCAGCACGGTCTGGATCAATGGCAGGTGAAGCGTCTCATCAGGCATACAGCGGACCTCGGCATCACGGACCGACCTGCCTCCCTGGGCAGGCCGCCGGTGTCTTCTGCTGCGGCGCACCGCCCATGTCACGGTTGCATGGTTACGGACGCCCTCCGTGCCCATGGCCATGCGTCTGCGCGCACTGGTTCCCTAGGCATCCTTAAAGCATGGCAGTACTGGCGCTGGAGATTTGCACCCAAGCGACAGGGCTCATCCTGAAACCGACGCGGGGTGCCGGAAGGGTTTTTGCCTGGCGCTGTAGGAGCGGGCTTGCCCCGCGATCAGGCCAGAACAGCCGACCCATTCGCATGACTTTTCGCCGCCATGGCGAATGGGTGATTCCAACGTCGGCGATGCTTCTGCTTTTTTGGGAGGTGTTGGTATTGGAGTAGGCGAACAGTCCATTTGCGATGGCGACGCACAATCACCTTTCCGCCCTTACGGCGGGTCACTTTTTGTCAGACGCGACAAAAAGTAACCAAAAAACGCTGGCTCCTGCATCCGGCCCCTGCGCTTCGCTCCGGGGTTCCCTCGCTCCAGCCTTGCTCCGGTGGGGCGCGGCGAAGGGCCATCCATGGCCCTGCGCCGCTTGCCAGGCATCCATGCCTGGCACCCACCTGCGCAAGGCTTCCACTCGGCCTCCTGACGTCGCGATTGGCGGCGCCTGGGCTATCGCGTAGCAAGAGCAAGAGCAAGAGCAAGAGCAAGAGCAAGAGCAAGAGCAATGACAGGAGCATACTGCTGTTATGAATCCTGTGGACGATGACCTAGCCGTCCAGGCTGGACTGCCGTGGGGAACGAGTGGCTAGCGCTGCCCCTGGGAGCGGGCTTGACCCAAATAGCCGACGCCCAATTCATCAGCCCGCAAGCCGCACCAGTCCCCGCAGGGTGCGAATCACCCCAGGGTCCTGCCCTTGCAGTACATCCGCCTGGATCCGCGCGATCACCGCCTTGAGCACATCCGTCTGGCTCATGTGGCTCTGCTGCTGCAACGCCAGAAAATCCTCGGCCACATGCGGGTTGACCTTCATCGACAACCGCCGGGTCGAACCGGAAGACGCCAGCCCGCGCCCCTGCAACTGCTCCGCCAACTCACATACGAACGCCTCATGGGCCGGCTGCAGGCCCTCTCCCTGGCAACCCTGGGCCAGCATCTGGAAGTAATGCCCGAGGAACAACTTGCGCAAATGGGCACCGGCATCGCCGCTCACGACATGCATGGCCGCATCCAGGACATCCAGGTAAACCGCGGGCAACCGCGCTTCGATGGACTTGAGCTGCTGCTTGCGCGCCTCGCGTATCGCCGGCGTGGACTGCGGCGGAATGGCCACCACCGTGTCGCAGCCAGTGCAGACGCCCACCAGAATATCCCTGGCCTGCCCCTGGCCATCGCTGAACGGCACGTCGCGGCGCAGGTAACGGGTCTGGACCACCGCCTGGCAACGCTCGCAGAGCGCCGTGCCGGTGTCGCCTTCGAAAAGGATCTTCATGATCTGGATACTCACCGATGTACGCTGATGAACCAGGTGTCTGGTTCGATGAAATAGAACTTGATGTACCAACCATGCCGCTTGAGCACATGCACATCGATATGCGCGACAGCATGGTGGGGGCTGCTGTGATGATGGGTGCCGTTGCATGCGCGAACGATGCCAGCCACCTCCTGCGCCGTCACCTCTCCCGTCGCAAGCAAGTTCTTGACCTCGATATCGCCCCGCGACACGTGCAGGTAGTCACCTGTTTCAAGCGCCGCGATCACATCGCGCTTGGCCTTCCTGAAGCCATTGTTCATAGCCTTCCTTGTAGATACGAAAATCATCGTACAAAAACATGACCGAATCCACCCGCTGGTGAACCGGAGCGACCGACGGTCATGCGAGCCTATGCCGTCAGCACACCCTGGAAACTATGGCCTGATTGTCCGAGCAGCGGCGTCCAACACTGTTACTGGCGTTTGCCAGGTCACTTGATGTGTCCGGTCGATGTGGTCGCTGGGGTGGGGCGGTGATCGTAGGCATCTGGTTGGTAATCGGCCTGATGTCATCAGGGTGTTCTGGCCATGATCGCGCCTTTGTAGGAGGCTCTGGGTCATCGAAAATATCGCGCGCTTCGTCGTCCCTGCTCCAGCGCTCCCAGGCGAAGCCCCTGCAATCTGGTAAACTACCGCCTCTTTTCCCTGACACTACCGTGCCGCGAGCGGCCATTACACATGCGCCCCACCGGAATCGGTACGGAAACACCTAGCCAAATGCTCCCAGAATCAACCACCAAGCCCGCCACCGCACGTACTGAGCCCTCTCGCCGCTTCAGCGTTGCCCCCATGATGGACTGGACCGACCGCCACTGCCGGTTCTTCCTGCGCCTGCTCTCCAAGCACACCCTGCTCTACACCGAGATGGTCACCACTGGCGCGCTGCTGCACAACGATGCCCAGCGTTTCCTGCGCCATGACATGTCCGAGCACCCGCTGGCCCTGCAATTGGGCGGCAGTGTGCCGGCGGAGCTGGCGGCCTGTGCGCGGCTGGCGGAGGAGGCAGGCTACGACGAGGTCAACCTCAATGTCGGCTGCCCCAGCGACCGGGTGCAGAACAACATGATCGGTGCCTGCCTGATGGGCCACCCGGCGCTGGTGGCCGATTGCGTCAAGGCCATGCGTGATGCGGTGGGCATTCCGGTCACGGTCAAGCACCGCATCGGCATCAATGGCCGCGACAGCTATGCCGAGCTGTGCGACTTCGTCGGCCAGGTGCGTGATGCCGGTTGCCGCAGCTTCACCGTGCATGCGCGCATCGCCATCCTCGAAGGCCTGTCGCCCAAGGAGAACCGCGAGATCCCGCCGCTGCGCTATGACGTGGCGGCGCAGTTGAAGGCCGACTTCCCGGACCTGGAGCTGGTGCTCAACGGCGGCATCAAGACGTTGGAAGAATGCCACGCGCACCTTGAGACCTTCGATGGCGTGATGCTGGGCCGCGAGGCGTACCACAACCCGTACCTGCTGGCCGAAGTGGACCAGCAGCTGTTCGGCAGCGATGCGCCGATCGTCAGCCGCAGCGACGCGATGGCGCAGCTGCGTCCCTATATCGTCGCGCACATGCAAAGCGGCGGCGCCATCCATCACATCACCCGCCACATCCTCGGGCTGGGCCAGGGCTTCCCGGGGGCGCGGCGCTTCCGCCAGCTGCTGTCGGCGGACATCCACAAGGCCCAGGACCCACTGGCCGTGCTCGACCAGGCCGCCGAGCTGCTGCAGGGCCGCTGACGGAACCCCGGACGCGCTTTCGACTCGAACCTTCATTCCCTCGCCCGACCTGCCCCGCCGGCCCTTGAGTGGCCGTCGGGGCTCGGGTAATGTCGAGTCATTGCACAGGACAGAGCACGCCCATGACCTCCAAGCTGGAACAACTCAAGCAGTTCACCACCGTGGTCGCCGACACCGGGGACCTGGACGCCATCACCCGCCTCAAGCCGGTCGACGCCACCACCAACCCCTCGCTGCTGCTCAAGGCCGCGGCGATCCCGGGTTACGCGGACCTGCTCAAGCAGGTGAAGCGCGATGCCAAGGGCAATGTTGACCTGGCCTGCGACCAGTTCGCCGTGGCGGTGGGCTCGGGCATTCTCAAGGTCATCCCAGGGCGCATCTCCACTGAAGTGGATGCGCGCCTGTCGTTCGACGAACCTGCCCTGCTGGCCAAGGCCCGCCAGTTGATCGAGCTGTACGAAAAGGCCGGCGTTCCGCGTGATCGCGTGCTGATCAAGCTGGCCTCTACCTGGGAAGGCATCCGCGCCGCCGAGAAGCTGGAAAAGGAAGGCATCCAGACCAACCTGACTCTGCTGTTCTCCTTCGCCCAGGCCCAGGCTTGCGCCGACGCCGGGGTGTTCCTGATCTCGCCGTTCGTGGGCCGCATCTACGACTGGTACAAGAAGAGCACCGGCAAGGAATACGTCGGCGCCGAAGACCCGGGCGTGCAGTCGGTGACGCGCATCTACAACTACTACAAGGCCAATGGCTACGACACCGTGGTCATGGGCGCGAGCTTCCGCAACATCGGCCAGATCGAGCAATTGGCCGGCTGCGACCGCCTGACCATCAGCCCCGAACTGCTGCAACAGCTGAGCGACGACCAGGGCCAACTGCCCCGCGTACTCCAGCCGGGCAAGGCCGGTGAAGCCAAGCAGCACTTGAGCGAAAGCCAGTTCCGTTGGGCGATGAACGAGGATGCCATGGGCACCGAGAAGCTGGCCGAAGGTATTCGCCAGTTCGCCCGGGACCAGGAGAAGCTCGAAGCGTTGATGGCTGAAAAGGCCTGATACAAATCTGGCTTGCCCGGCGGGCGGGAAATGCCGAGCATTTTCCGCCCGTTTTCGTTGGGAGAGGCTGCTACCGCGCTTTCTCCATGACACGACCGACGCAATCGCGGGGCAAGCCCGCTCCTACAGGGCTGGCGCCAACCTTGTGGGAGCGGGCTTGCCCCGCGATTGGATAGAGCAGACACCACAGGATCAATGGCAATCGACGCTCCGCTCCCCCTCGTGCTCGCCGGCCCCGTACTGCGCCGCCTGGAACCCCAGCGCCTGGCCATCTGGCTGGTCGCCACGCAACCGCTTCGCCCTGAATTCGTCCTCGATTGCCCAAGCATCACGACCAACCTGCATTGCAAGGTGGTGCCGATCGGTACGCATGCGTTCGTGCACCTGCTGGACATCCGTTTCGACCAGCCGCTGCCGTGTAACCTGGCGATCGGATACGACCTGCTGCTGGGCGACGCCCAAGGCATCGCCAGCTGGGCGCCGCACCTGCTCTACCCAGGCCAGCCACGGCCGGATTTCGTGCTGCGCGAGCGCGTCGACCAGTTGCTTCACGGCTCCTGCCGCAAGCCCCATCACCCGGCTGCCGATGGCCTGCTCTGCGCCGACCGCTTGCTGGAACAGTGCCAGCAGCCCCAGGAGCGCCCCGCGCTGCTGCTGATGAGTGGCGACCAGGTGTATGCCGACGATGTTGCGGGGCCCATGTTGCGGGCCATCCACGGGCTCGTGGCGCGCCTGGGCCTGTTCCAGGAAACCCTTGAAGGCGCCCTGGTCAAAGACAGCGCCGAGCTGTATCGCCACCCGGCCTGCTACTACCACCGCGCCGACCTGCTACCCGCCCAGGAGAGCAACGAGACCTTGCGCGAACGCTTCTTCGGGGGCAAGCGCAAGCCGATCTTCTCCAGCAGCAACGCCGACAATCACCTGGTGACCTTCGCCGAAGTCATGGCCATGTACCTGCTGGTCTGGTCGCCAACACCCTGGCAGCTGGTGCGCCTGGACATGCCTGCGGGCCTCACCGACAAGCGCCAGGCCCGCTACCGCCAGGAGCTGCCGCTGATCGAAGCGTTTGCGGCGGACCTCGGCCAGGTGGCGCGGGTCATGGCCCACCTGCCGTGCCTGATGATCTTCGATGACCACGACATCACCGACGACTGGAACCTGTCGGCGCAATGGGAGGAAACCGCCTACGGCCACCCCTTCTCCCGCCGGATCATCGGCAATGCACTGCTGGGCTACCTGCTCTGCCAGGGCTGGGGCAACGACCCGGATAGCTGCCAGCCACTGGTCGAGCGCAGCAAGGCCCTGGGCGAACAGGCCCTGCAAGGGCACCTGGACCACCCAGCCCAGGATGCACTGATCGACCAGCTACTGCGCTTCCAGGGCTGGCAGTTCAACCTGCCCAGCACCCCGCCGCTGCTGGTGCTCGACACGCGCACCCGCCGTTGGCGCAGTGAGAGCAGCCTGAAGAAACCCTCCGGCCTGCTGGATTGGGAAGCCCTGAGCGAACTGCAGCAGGCGCTGCTCGATCACCCATCGGCGATCATCGTGTCCCCGGCGCCGATCTTCGGCGTGAAGCTGATCGAGACGGTACAGCGCGTGTTCAGCTGGCTGGGCCACCCGCTGCTGGTGGATGCCGAGAACTGGATGGCCCACCGGGGGGCGGCCCAGGTGATCCTCAACATCTTCCGCCACTCGCGCACGCCAGGGCATTACGTGATCCTTTCGGGTGACGTGCATTACTCGTTCGTCTATGAAGTGCTGATCCGTCATCGCCAGCGCAGCCCGCACCTCTGGCAGATCACCAGCAGCGGTATCAAGAACCAGTTCCCCAAGCGCCTGCTGGACGTACTCGACCGCCTGAACCGCTGGCTCTACGCGCCCCGCTCGCCGCTCAACTGGTTCACCAAGCGCCGGCAAATGGAGGTGGTGCCGCGCACGCCCAGCCGCAGCCAGGCGGGGGAACGGCTGTGGAATGGTGCAGGGCTGGGGCAGGTGTGGTTCGATGAGCAGGGGCGGCCAGCGCGGGTGTTTCAGTTGAGCGCCGATGGGGATGAGGCGACGGAGTTTACGCGGCCAACGTAACTGCGGCTGGTGGGTTTTGTACGGCCTTTACTGACCGCTTCGCGGTTAAACCCGCCCCCACAGGGATAGCCTGGTCCTGGTCCCGTCCGCCTTAAGCGTGTATGGCTCCCGTGGGAGCGGGTTTACCCGCGCAAGCGTCGGGACAGGCACGGATCAGGTCCGCTCCAGGGCATTCACCAGGTCATGGAACGCCTCGCGGTTGGAGTCGTTCAGGCCCATGAGGATCTTGTGTGCCTCAAGCACCTTCGAGCGCACCACATCCTCGTTCTGGTCCTGGGACGGCAGGTCGGTCAGGCACTCCGGGCACGGCACCGGGCGGTCGACGATGTTGAACACCTGGTCGAAGCCCATCGATTGCAGCAACCGGGAAATGTCCGGGTTGGTGGTGACCACGGTCGGCAACAGCCCGACCTTCTGCCGGGACAGGATGGATAGCTTGGCCAGCAGGCCAAGGGTGGTGCTGTCGATGCTCTCGGTCTCGGTCAGGTCGATGACGATGGCCGAGAAGTTCAGCGCAGTGAAGATCTTTTCGATCGTCGCATCCAGCGCCGAGCACAGGGTCAGGCGCACTTCACCGACAAACTTCAGGACGAAGGTCCCGCTCTGCTCGGCGAACTGGATTCTACCGGTACTCATTCAAGGTTCCTGCTCAACACCAATAGGGCGATATCATCCGGCATCTCCCCAAGCGTAGCCAATTCGAATCGTTGGCGCAGCCCGTCCAGGCTGCCCCCTGCGTCCTTGACGATTTCCGGCAAGGTCGCTTCCTTATCTTTGAGTGTATCCCCTGGCAAAAGGTCCAGAATGCCATCGGACATCAGGCTCAGGCTGAAGCTCGGCGGCAGCTCCAGCACCTGGTCCTGGTAGCTGGCCTCCTCGAACAGCCCCACCGGCAGGCCACGGCCCTCCAGGTAGCGAGCCTGACCAGGGGTATAGAGCACCGGCAGCGGCAAATGGCCGCCGACGCTGTAGGTCATCAACCCGGTGTCCTCGTCGATCACCCCGCCGACCATGGTCACATGCTTGCCCAGCTTGCAGTTGATCAGCCCACGGTTGATGTGGCTGAGCACCTGCGAGGGCTTGAACTCGCGCATCCTGTTGCTGCGCTTGAATTCGAACAACAGCCGGGTGGTCATGAACTTGAGCAGCACCGTGACGAACGCCGACGAGGCGCCATGGCCGGACACGTCCGCCAGGTAGAAGGCGATACGCCGCTCATCCACGCGGAAGTAGTCGGCAAAATCGCCCGACAGGTAGAGCGACGGGATGATCTGGTGCTCGAACGACAGGTCACCGGCCACCCACGGGCTTTCCGGCAGCATGTTCATCTGCACTTGGCGACCGGCGTTCTGGTCCTCCTGCAGCAGGTGCAGGCTGGCTTCCAGCTCACGGTTGGCCGCCTCGAGCTTGTCCCGGTAGCGCTGGTTCTCGAGCACCAGGCGCGAGCGGTCGAGGGCGCGACGCACCGAATGCTCGAGCACGGCGAGGTCTTCCAGGGGCTTGATCAGGTAGTCGGCGGCGCCCAGGCGCAAGGCCTCGACCGCATCGTTCATGACACCCGCGCCGGAGACCACGATCACCGGCAGTTGCGGCGCGCGCTCGCTCACCCGACGGATCAGTTCGAGGCCGCCCATTTGCGGCATGCGCAAATCGCAGATCACGAGGTCGGGCTGGTGTTCTTCGAAGACCTGGAGCCCCTGCTGGCCATTGCCGGCCTGGAGGACGCTGAAGCCACTGTCTTCCAGATAGGCGGCGAGGCTGGCACGGACCACGTCGTCGTCATCGATGATCAGCAGCGTTGCACTGGTTTTCTGCATGTGGGCGAACGGCGCCGGATTGGGTTGGTGTAGCGGCGTCGGCAAGGTGGCCGCGGCGCTACTGGAATACTGTGTGGCATCACTCTACTTGAGTTGTAGGACAAGAAAACAAGCCCGGCAACTTGCAGAGGTACCCTGTAAGGCGCAGACGGTACTCCCATCCGCCAGGCGTTTCAAGCATGCAAGGGTCGAGTTGCCTGCACCGTTATAAGGCAAATGACCGGAAGTTATAAGAAAGCGACCTGGTGCGATCCGAATGGATGGAAGCCAGGGGTGAACAGCGCCGCCTGTGGCCCTCGGAGGGCTCGGAATTGGCGCCGTCCTGTGGGTGCGGGCTCATCTCGCAATGGGCTGCGTAGCAGCCCATCACGACGAATTTCCTGACTGAATGGCCATAAAAGGCCACCAGGCTGCGCTGCAACCCTATTATCAGAAGTCGTCTTCGACTTCGCCATCCTTGACGCGGAACTCACGGTTCTGCAGGTAGGCATTGCGAATGAAGACGTACTTGTCGCCGCTGATCAGCTTCTCTGCCGACAACAGGTCGGCCCGGGTGTCGATCACGTCCAGGGCGAAGATCGAGTTGCGCGTCGGCACGTGGTCGATGTAGCGGTAAGGCCGGGTGTAGGTGTCCGGGTACTTGGCCAGGCCATCGCGCACGGTACTTGGGCCAAGGAACGGAATGACCACGTACGGGCCGCTGCCCACGCCCCAGTAGCCCAGAGTCTGGCCGAAGTCCTCGTCGTTGCGCTGCAGCCCCATCTTGGTGCCGACATCGAAGAAGCCACCCAGGCCGAAGGTGGTGTTGACGATCAGGCGCGCGGTATCGACGCCGGCGGCGTGCGGCTTGAGCTGCAGCACATCGTTCACCAGGTTGGTGACATCGCCCAGGTTGCGGAAGATGTTGTGGATGCCATCTTCGAGGAACTGCGGGGTGACCGCCTGGTAGCCCTTGGCCAACGGCTTGAGGGCATAGGTGTCGAGGGTATCGTTGAACTTGAAGATCGGTCGGTTGACCGCCTCCCAGGGATCCTCCTCGGTGGCCGCCTGGGTGGCTGCCACAGGCGCCAGCAACAAGCTGGCGCAGACACAGGCCTGGGTGACTCGCTCGATCACACCGGCACCGATCCTACGCATAGATGTTTCTCCATCGGATTTCACGGCCGCAACGCCCCGCTGGGCGCTGCGTAACTAAGACGCCAGTATAAATGCTGATTGGCTGATAAACAGCCTTACACATTTTTATTCAAGATTATGTGAACAACTGTTGCAGTGTCATCCCGCGGTAACACAGCCGACCTAGCCTGCGGGCTATTTCAGGGACGTTGCCAATGCTCGATGCATCCGACTTCACCGCCGTGCTCTTCGGGCTGCGTGGTTGCCTGGTCCAACCCGTGGGCGCCGCCGCCCAGCCCTTGCCGGGTGCCCTCGACACCCTGTCCAACCTGCAGCGCCAGCGCGTGCCCTGTATCTGGCTCGACGACGTAAGCCCAAGCCAGGGCAAGCGCCTGGCCGCCGTGCTGCCAGACTGGCTGCCCGGGCATCTGGTCAACGGCTGCCCCTTGCCGGCACCGAATGCCTGCTGGCAGGCGCTGATGGCTCTGCGAAGCGAACGCCTGGAGGGCTGCGTGCTGGTCAGCGGCCAACCACGCCTGTTGCAAGCGGGCCTCAACGCCGGGTTGTGGACGGTCGGCCTGGCTGGCAGCAACCCTGAGTGCGACCCCAGCTCCAGCCAGTGGCAGGCCATGACCGAGCAGGAACGGGAACTGGCGCGTGGCAAGGCGACCCTGGCATTGTTCGGCCTGGGCGTACACTCGGTGATCGACCACCTGGAGGCCCTGGACACCTGCCTTGCCGATATCGCCCTGCGCCGGCGCAAGGGTGAAAAACCCTGATACGGCCTAGTTGACGCGGATCATGCAAAGCGCCCGCCGGTGGATTACGCTTGAAGACAGGCCAGAACCTTTGCCCCGTTGCGAAGGTCCATGCCTTGCCAAGCCATAGAGGGAGAACACCCAATGCCTGCCCGCGAACTGCAAGAGCAACTCGAGAGCCTGCGCGAGCAACTGGAACGCAACCCGCCGCTCTCGCTGGAAGAGCGCGAGCATCTGCATGCACTGATGCAGCAGATCGAAGCCCAGATCAAACTGGAGGAAGCCACCCAGGACACCAACCTGGTCGATGGTGTCAACTCGGCCGTCGAGCGCTTCGAAGCAGACCACCCCGACCTGACCGCCATCCTGCGCAACATCGCCAACAGCCTGCACAGCATGGGGATCTGACCCTTCATCTGTCCTGGGGCCGCACAGCGGCCCCCCGCTTACTGACGAACCAGCCGCTGGTTGCCTGGGCTGATCGCCCCGGTGCTGCGGTACGGGTTGATGTCCAGGCCGCCACGGCGCACATAGCGTGCATATACGGTCAAATGCTCAGGCTTGAGCAGGCGCAGCAGGTCCAGGTAGATGCGCTCGACGCACTGCTCATGGAAGTCGGCATGCTGGCGGAAGCTCACCAGGTAGCTCAGCAGGCTGGCATGATCCAGAGCCAGGCCCTTGTATTGCACCACCACGCTTCCCCAGTCCGGCTGGCCGGTCACCGGGCAGTTGGACTTGAGCAAGTGGCTGTGAACGGTTTCCTCGACCACACGCTGCGCGTCGCAGTGCAGCAGCTCCGGCTGGGGCTGTTCGTAATTGCTGATGCTTACATCCAGGACATCGATGCACTGGCCAGGCAGGGCTACCACGCCCTGGGCCTCGACTTCACCCAGGCTGCGAACCCGAACGCCCACCGGCTTGCCGGCAGCGGCGGACAAGTCCTTCTCCAGGCAGGCCTGCAGCTCGCCGACCGAGGCAAACGTCGTCTGGTTCAGCGAATTGAGGTACAGCTTGAACGACTTGGACTCGATGATGTTCGGCGAGTCGGCCGGGATGGCGAATTCGCCAATGGCCACCACCGGCTTGCCAGAAGGCAGCAGCCAGGACAGCTCGAAGCAGTTCCAGTAGTCCACGCCCTGCCAGGGCAAGGTCTGGGCCGTGACACCCAGCTCGGCCCATTTGGCCGTACGCGGGATGGGGAACAACAGCGAAGGGGTGTAGGTGGCGATGTACTCGCTGGACTTACCCAGCGGGGAATGTTCGGCGGCGGGATGCATGGACCTGACCTGGATACGGAAGTTTCGAATGGCCCTAGTCTACCGTTTTTAACGCCTACCTTGGCACTGGCGTCGCCCGGTGCCCCCCACCAGGCGACCAAGCGCGGCTGGCCGCTGGCTGACAGCCGCATTACAACGCCGTCAGCTTCGCCCGGCAGGCCCTGGGTCACGTATCATCTGCCCGGTACTCACTGCCCTCACCTTCCAGCACAAGGGACACCATGAAACTGCTGATCGTCGAAGACCAGGCCAAGACCGGCCAGTACCTGTGCCAGGGCCTGAGCGAAGCGGGCTTCGCCACGGAGCTGGCCAGCGATGGGGACACCGGCCAGCACCTGGCCCTGAGCGGCGACCATGACCTGTTGATCCTCGATGTGATGCTGCCGGGACGCAATGGCTGGCAGATCCTCCAGGCCGTCCGCCAGGCCGGCCTGGATACGCCAGTACTGTTCCTCACCGCACGCGATGCCGTCGAAGATCGGGTGCACGGCCTGGAACTGGGCGCCGACGACTACCTGGTCAAGCCTTTCGCCTTCTCCGAGCTGCTGGCGCGGGTTCGCACCCTGTTGCGCCGCGGCACCAGCCCCAACCAGGACACCACACTGGGCCTGGCCGACCTGCGCCTGGACCTGATCCGCCGCCGCGCCGACCGCGACGGGCAGCGTATCGACCTGACCGCCAAGGAGTTCGCCCTGCTCGAACTGCTGCTGCGTCGCCAGGGCGAGGTGCTGCCCAAATCGCTGATCGCCTCGCAGGTATGGGACATGAATTTCGACAGCGACACCAATGTCATCGAAGTGGCGATCCGTCGCCTGCGCCTGAAGATCGACGACGGCCATGCCAACAAGCTGATCCACACCGTGCGTGGCATGGGCTACGTGCTCGAGGAGCGTCAGGATTGATGCGTCGCTTGTCCCTTGGCGGGCGCCTGGCCCTACTGTTCGCTGCCTGCACCGCAGCCGTTTCGCTGAGCGCCGGGCTGCTGTTCAGCCGGGCCAGCGAACGGCACTTCATCGAGCTGGACCAGCAATTGCTCGGCAGCCGCCTGTCGCTGATGCGCGCGCTGCTCGACGGCGTGGCCAGTCCCGACGCGCTGGCGCAACGGCTGCCGGCGCTGCGCAACGAGCTGAGCCACCAGGCCGACCTGGCCCTGCGCATTCGTGGCGCCGATGGCGTGGTGTGGTACGACAGCCGCACCGACCTACCCGAGGCGCCCCGCCATTCGGGCCTGGCGACCCTGCATGCCGACGGCATCGACTACCGCAGCCTTTCGACCCGCCTGGACGAGCAAAACCCAAGCGCAGGGCAACTGACCCTGTTCCTCGACATCACCCATCACCAGCATTTTTTGCAGGGCATGCAGCGCCTGATCTGGCTGACAGTCGGCCTGTCGGCCCTGGCCACCGCCCTGCTCGGTGCCTGGGCTGCGCGCCGTGGGCTACGCCCCTTGCGGCAGATGGGCGAAGTGGCCGCCAGCGTCAACGCACGCTCCCTCACCACCCGCCTGCCGGTGGCGCAGATGCCCGAGGAGCTGGCGGAGCTGGCCGACACGGTCAATGCCATGCTGCAGCGACTGGACAATGCCTTCCAGCGCCTCTCGGCGTTTTCCGCCGACATCGCCCACGAACTGCGCACGCCCCTGTCCAACCTGCTGACCCATACCCAGGTCACCCTCACCCGCCCACGCAGCCTCGAGGAGTACCGCGAAGCGCTGCACGGCAACCTGGAAGAGCTGCAATGGATGGCGCAACTGGTCAACGACATGCTGTACCTGGCCAAGGCCGACCATGGCCTGCTCATGCCCAACCGCGAGGCCCTGGACCTGGCCCAGGAGCTGGATGCACTGCTTGAGTACTATGCGCCCTTGGCCGAGGACGCCGAGGTGCAGTTGCTGCGTGAAGGCCAGGCGAGGCTCGAAGGCGACCGGCACATGCTGCGCCGAGCGCTGTCCAACCTGCTCGACAACGCGCTGCGCTTCACGCCAAACGGCGGGGAGATTCGTGTGACGCTGGTGCCCGGCACACAGATCACCGTCGCCAATACGGGCCCTGCGATCGCACCGGCCATGCTGCCGCGCCTGTTCGACCGCTTCTACCGCGCCGACCCCGCGCGCCGGGAAGGCAGCAGCGAGCATGCGGGGCTGGGCCTGGCGATCACCCGTTCGATCATCCAGGCGCATGGTGGAACCATTCGCGCCGAGTGCGTGGAAGGTTGGACGCGGTTTGTCATCGAGCTACCCGAATAGAGGCCTCTGCGCGCCCCATCGCCGGCAAGCCGGCTCCCACCTGCCCTGCGCTGTTTTCAAAGACACCATCGTACCTGTGGGAAGCTGGCGGAGCCTGCGATGGGCCGCAAAGCGGCCCTGGAACGTCACTCGTAACGCAACGCCATCGCCGGCTCCACCTGGGACGCCCGATACGCCGGGTAGATCGTCGCCAGGAAGCTCATCACCAGCCCCGCCGCGCAGATGATCGCCACGTCGCCCCACTGCAGCTCCGACGGCAGGCTGCTGATGAAGTACACGTCGGAGGTGAAGATATGCTGCCCGCTGACCCGCTCCAGCCAGCCGACGATCTGGCTGACATTGAACGCAGCGACCACGCCCAGCACACCGCCGACCAGGGTGCCGACGATACCGATCAAGGAACCCTGGACCATGAAGGTCCCCATGATCTGCGCCGGCGTGGCGCCGATGGTACGCAGGATGGCGATGTCCGAACCCTTGTCGTTCACCACCATCACCAGGGTGGCGATGATATTGAAGGCCGCCACGGCGATGATCATCATCAGCAGCAGGCCGATCATGGTCTTTTCCATCTTCATGGCACTGAACAGGCTGCCCTGGGTGTGGGACCAATCATCGGCGCGGTAGGCATCGCCCAGGCCTGCGGCGATCGCCTTGGACACCTGCGGCGCGGCATACAGGTCGTGCAGCTTCAGGCGCACGCCCTGCACACTGCCCGGCGCCCAGCGCTGCATCTCACCGGCATCGGCCACGTGTATATAGGCCTGCGAACCATCCAGCTCGGCCCCCACCTTGAAGATGCCGACCACGGTCAGGCGCTGCATGCGCGGCGTGATGCCACCTGGCGCCTTGCTGATCTCAGGAACGATCAGGGTCAGCTTGTCACCGGTATTGAGGCGGAAACGCCGGGCCGTCAGCTCGCCGATCACCACGCCATACTCGCCCGGCACCAGGTCCTGCAACCGCCCCTGGACGATATGCTGGCCGACGATGGAGACCTTGCCTTCCTCGGCCGGGTCGATACCGCTGACCTGGATCGGCTGCATGGCGCCCTTATAGGACAGCATGCCTTCCATTTCGGTCAGCGGCGCGGCGGCCATCACGGCTGGGTTCTTCAGCGCGCTATCGGCGACCTTGCGCCACTCATCCAGCGGCTGCACGCCAAGGATGCTGGCATGGGGCACCAGGCCGAGGATGCGCGAGCTCATTTCGCGCTGGAATCCGTTCATCACCGAGAGCACCACGATCATCGCCAGCACGCCCAGGGACAGGCCGATCATCGAGGTCATGGAGATGAACGAGATGAAATGGTTACGGCGCTTGGCACGGGTGTAGCGGGCACCGATGAACAAGGGCAAGGGTCTGAACATGTACGAGAACACCCAATGAAAAAGAGTTACGCAGCGGCTCCTGCCGCCGCGTGCGAGCGGCTCAGATCGGCACCAGGTGGCCGTCTTCCAGGCGCAGGACCCGGTCCATCTGGCGTGCCAGGTTGAGGTCGTGGGTCACCACCAGGAAGGCTGTCTGGGACGAGCTGGACAACTCCTGCATCAACTCCTGGATACCCTGGGCGGTATGGTGGTCTAGGTTGCCGGTGGGCTCGTCGAGCATCACCAAACCCGGGCGATTGACCAGGGCACGGGCGATCGCCACGCGCTGGCGCTCACCGCCGGACAGCTCGGCCGGCTTGTGGTTCAGGCGATGGCCCAGGCCCACCCGCTTGAGCAGCGCCTCGGCACGCTCGCGGGCCTCCGGGATCGGCGTACGGCCGATCAGCAGCGGCATGCAGGCGTTCTCAAGGGCAGTGAACTCCGGCAGCAGGTGATGGAACTGGTACACGAAGCCCAAGGCGCGGTTGCGCAGCAGGCCACGGGCCCGCTCGCCGAGGGCCGACAGCTCCTCGCCGGCCAGCCAGACACTGCCCTGGGTCGGCGTGTCGAGGCCGCCCAACAGGTTGAGCAAGGTGCTCTTGCCGGAGCCGGAGCTGCCGACGATGGCCACCCGCTCACCGGCGTGCAGCTCCAGGTTCAAGCCCGACAACACCTGCACCGACTCCGGGCCTTCCTCGTAGGACTTGCCCAGGTTGCGGCAACTCAATACGGCTTTATCACTCATGCGCGACTCACTCATAACGTAGCGCCTCTGCAGGCTGGGTGCGGGCCGCACGCCAGGCCGGGTACAGGGTGGCGAAGAAACTCAGGACCAGCGCCGCACCACAGACCATGTACACGTCCTGGGCCTGGATCTGCGACGGCAGGTAATCGATGAAATACACATCGGCATTCAGGAACTTGTGCCCGATCAGTTTCTCGATGCCGGCGATCACCGCACTGACATTGAGCGCCGCGAAGATCCCGACCACGGCGCCGATCAGGGTACCGACCACGCCGATCACCGTGCCCTGGACCATGAAGATGGCCATGATCTGCGCCGGGGTGGCGCCCAGGGTACGCAGGATGGCGATGTCGCCCCGCTTGTCGTTGACCACCATCACCAGGGTGGAAATGATGTTGAACGCCGCCACCGCCACGATCAGCAGCAGCAGCAGGCCGATCATGGCCTTCTCCATGCGGATCGCCTGGTACAGGTTGCCGTGGGTGCGGGTCCAGTCGCGGGCATAGAATTCCTGCTCGCCCAGGTTCTGGGCGATGTTCCAGGCCACCCGCGGGGCCTGGAACAGGTCATCGAACTTCAGCCGCAGGCCCTGGACCTGGTCGGCCTTCCAGCGGTGCAAGCGCGAGAGGTCGTTGATGTTGGTCAGGCCCAGGTAGCCGTCGATCTCACCGGCACCGACATGGAAGGTGCCGACCACGGTGAAGCGCTTCATGCGCGGGAACATGCCGGCCGGGGTCACGCTGACCTCTGGGGCGACGAAGGTCAGCTTGTCGCCGATGCCCACGCCCAGCTTGGCCGCGGCCTTGTCGCCGATCATGATGCCCCACTCGCCCGGCGCCAGCTTGTCGAGGCTGCCGTCGCGGATGAAGTTGTCGATGATCGACACCTCGCGCTCGCGCGCAGGGTCGATGCCGTTGAGCAGTACCTTCTGCACCTTGCCATCATGGGTCAGCAACCCCTGCATCTGGGTGAAGGGCGCCACCGCAAGCACTTGAGGATTCTGCTTTACTTGTTGGGCGAGGGCCGGCCAGTCGTCCAGCGGCTGGCCGCTTTCCAGCGTGGCGTGAGGGATCATGCCCAGCACGCGGGTACGCATCTCGTGGTCGAAACCGTTCATGACCGACAGCACCACGATCATCACCACCACGCCAAGGGCGAGGCCGATCATCGAAGTCAGCGAAATGAACGAGACGAAGTGGTTGCGACGCTTGGCACGGGTATAACGCGTACCGATGAATACGAAAAGAGGTCTGAACATGTCGGGGCTTGTTCGGATGAAAGGGAACGTCCTTGTGGCAGGGCGCCTGCAGCGGCTTTACACTCGGACCACCGCCGTAACCATGGGTTCGCCATGACGACACTAGACGAAGAAGATCGCCGCGAATACTACCGCATCGAAGACAGTATCGCACTTGAAATCAGCCCCCTGGGCGCGGCCGAAGCCCTGGAAACAGACCTGTTGCAAGATGCTTCACCGCTGTTCAACCTGCTCAGCGAACTGCACCTTGCTGACTTCGAATCCCAGCACCTGATGCGCCAGCTCAGCGAAAAGGACCGCACCCTGGCGGCATTCCTGCGGGTGCAGAACAAACGCCTCGACCTGCTCAGCGCGGTGATGGCCCAAGCCCTGCTGGGCGAAATCGGGCAGCCGCAGCCGGTCATTCTCTCCGAAGGCGGCATCGAGTTCGCCCAGGCGACCCCGCTCGCCACCGGTACCCGCGTGGCCGTGAAGATGGTGCTGATGCCCCGCGCCCTGGGCCTGCTGCTGCGTGCCCGGGTCACCCACTGCGACCGGCGCCCGGACGGCCATTACGAGGTCGGCAGCGAATTCATCGACATGACCGACGCCCAGCGCCAGTTACTGGCCCGCTACATCCTGCAGCGCCAGCAACAACAGCGGCGCCAGGCGCTGGAACAGAACGCCCCCGCCTCCTGAGCCTATCCACTCTGATTTGAAGGAACGAACGTGACCCTGATCTATGGCCATCGCGGCGCCAAGGGCGAAGCACCCGAAAACACCCTGACCAGCTTCCGTCAGTGCCTGTCCCACGGCGTCAATCGCTGCGAGCTGGACCTGCACCTGTCAGCCGACAACGAGCTGATGGTGATCCACGACCCCAGCCTCAAGCGCACTACCGGTCGACGCGGCAAGGTGGTCGAGCACACCGCCGCCGAGCTGGTCACCTACGATGCGCGCAAAGGCGGCCCGGGCTGGGTGCAGCCCTGCCCTGTCCCGCGGCTGGAGGAACTGTTCGAGAAATGTGCCTTCGAGCACTGGCAACTGGAGGTCAAGAGTGCCTCGCGCACCCGCGCCGCCAGTACCGTATTGGCCATTCGCGAGCTGGCTCAGCAATACGGCCTGCTCGACAAGGTAACCATCACCTCGAGCTCCCGCGAAGTGCTCGGCGCCGCACTGGAGCTGGTGCCGGACGTGTCCCGCGGGCTGGTGGCCGAATACGCCTGGCTCGACCCGTTGAAGGTCGCCCAGAACTACAGCTGTGACATGCTGGCCTTGAACTGGACACTGTGCACCCCCGAGCGCCTGCTCAAGGCCCAGCGCCAGGGGTTGCACGTATCGGTGTGGACGGTCAACGAACCGGCGCTGATGCGCCGGCTCGCCGACTTTGGCGTAGACAGCCTGATTACAGACTTTCCCGGTTTGGCCATGACCACCCTTGGGAAGGGCTGAACCCGGACTCCCCGACCGGCTCAGGCCACCGGCCGGAGCCGCTCAAAAAAGCCGGTTCAGGCCGTCGTAGGCCGCTACCCGATAGGCTTCGGCCATGGTCGGGTAGTTGAAAGTGGTGTTGACGAAGTACTTCAGGTTGTTCTGTTCACCTGGCTGGTTCATGATCGCCTGGCCGATGTGAACGATCTCCGAGGCCTGGTAGCCGAAGCAGTGCACGCCGAGGATCTCCAGGGTCTCGCGGTGGAACAGGATCTTCAGCATGCCCTGGGGCTCGCCGGCGATCTGCGCGCGGGCCATGCTCTTGAAGAAGGCCTTGCCCACTTCGTACGGCACCTTGGCCTGGGTCAGCTCCTGCTCGTTCTTGCCGATCGAGCTGATTTCCGGAATGGTGTAGATACCGGTCGGCACGTCATCGACGAAACGCCAGCTGCCATTGTCGACGATGCTGCCAGCGGCCGAACGGCCCTGGTCGTGGGCGGCGCTGGCCAGGCTCGGCCAGCCGATCACGTCACCGGCACCATAGATGTTCGGTACGCTGGTGCGGTAGGCCTGGTCGACCTCGATCTGGCCACGGCTGTTGACCTTGATGCCGATGTTCTCCAGGCCCAGCTTGTCGGTGTTGCCGGTACGGCCGTTGCACCACAGCAAGGCGTCGGCCTTGATCTTCTTGCCCGACTTCAGGTGCAGGATCACCCCGTTGTCCAGACCTTCGACCCGGTCGTACTCCTCGTTGTGGCGTACGGTGATGTTGTTGTTGCTGAAGTGGTAGCTCAGCGCCTGGGAGATTTCCGAATCCAGGAAGCTCAACAGCTGGCCACGGTTGTCCACCAGCTCCACCAGCACGCCCAGGCCGCTGAAGATCGATGCGTATTCGCAGCCGATCACCCCGGCACCGTAGACGATCAGCTTGCGCGGGGTGTGGCTCAGGCTGAGGATGGTGTCGCTGTCGTAGACGCGCGGGTGGTGGAAGTCGATATCGGCCGGGCGGTATGGGCGCGAACCGGTGGCGATAATGATGTGCTTGGCCACCAGGGTCTCGACCACGCCATTGGAGCAGACCACTTCGATGGTCTGCTCGTCAGCGAAGCTGCCGGTGCCGACGAACACATCGACGCGGTTGCGCGCATAGTAGCCGGTACGCGAGGCCACCTGCTTGGAGATCACCTTCTCGGCGCTCTTGAGCACATCGGGGAAGGAGAACCAGCGCGGCTCGCCGATGGCGCGGAACATCGGGTTGGTGTTGAACTGCATGATCTGCCGCACCGAGTGACGCAGTGCCTTGGACGGAATGGTGCCCAGGTGGGTGCAGTTGCCGCCGACCTGGCGACGGCTGTCGACCATCGCCACCTTGCGCCCTGCTTTGGCGGCATTCATTGCCGCACCTTCTCCGGCCGGGCCGGAACCCAGCACCACTACGTCGTAGTTGTAGACAGCCATGCGTACTCCTTCAGAACTGGCCCGCCGGCCGGGTGGCCGCGGGGCGCGATCATGTCGCCGGGGCGCCATGAGAAAATTCGGGTGCAGTCTAATCAAGCGTGAACGCCGCGCACATTAACCCTTGGTCGCGTCGTAGGCCAATTTTGACCGCACTACATGTCATTCACCGGCCCTGGCGACGATCATCCGTGCTTGCGCTTTCACCTGCCTTTCAACGCCTGCTCGAACGCAGGCGTAGCACGGGAGACGAAGCCACCCTCGGCCCGGGTCACCAGCACCGCGGCAATACCGTGGGCCATGGCGAAATCCCAGCCCTGCTCAGCGCCGAGGATCAACAGCAGCGTCGAGTAGCCGTCGGCCTGCAGCGCCGAGGCATCGAGCACGGTGACCGCAGCCAGGTCGTGTTCGACCGGACGCCCCAGGCGGGCATCGAAGGTGTGCGAATAGCGCCGGCCATTGTCCTCGAAATAGTGGCGATAGTCACCCGAGGTCGACACGGCCAGGCCATCCACGGCGATCACCTGGCGGGCGACCTGGCGGTCTTCGCGGGGCAATTCCAGGGCGACCCGCCACGGGCTGCCGTCGGGTTTGTTGCCCACGGCCTTGAGCTCGCCGGTGGCCTCGACGAGAAAATGGCTGACGCCCATCGCCTGCAGGCGTTCGGCGATCAGGTCCACGGCGTGGCCTGCGGCGATGCTGTTGAAGTCCAGTTCCACCGGGGCGTCCTTGCACAAGGCACCGCCCTCGATACGCAGGTGCCGGTAGCCGACGCGCTGGCGTGCCTGGGCCAGCTGCAGCGGGTCGGGCACCTGCGCCTGCCGGGCTTGGGGGCCGAAGCCCCACAGGTCGAGCAACGGCTCGACGGTAAGGTCGAAGGCCCCCTCGCTCTGTTCGGCCAGGTGCTGACCGAAGCCGACCAACGCCAGCATGTCCGCCGGCAGCGCCAGGCAGCGGTTGGCTGGCAGCTGGTTGAACCGGCTGACGGTGGAGTCGCCACGGTAGGTCGAGTAGTGCTCGTCGATGTCACCGAGGATCGCATCGACGGCTTCCCGCACCTCCATTGACGACGGGCCGCCAGGGTCGCGGACATACTGGATGCTGTAGCTGCTGCCCATGGTCGGGCCGCCAAAGTGCTCCAGGGTCGGCGCCTGGTCGCAGCCGGCCAGGCACATCAGGATGAGCAGAAGACCTGTACGCAATTTCAAATTTCTCGATTGGCTGCACTGACCGGTTTATGAAGCGGACCGCACATGGCATACAAAGCCAAAAAAAACGGGAACCCGAAGGTTCCCGTTTCTTCAACGCATTACAAGCGGATCAGCGTGGAAACGCTGGCGGGTTCACACCAGCCATGTCTTCCATCACACGAACGACCTGGCAGCTGTAACCGAATTCGTTGTCGTACCAGACGTACAGGACAACGCGGTTGTCGTTGCAGATGGTCGCCTCGGCGTCGACCACACCGGCGTGGCGGGAACCGACGAAGTCGGTCGATACCACTTCCTGGGAGCTGACGTAGTCGATCTGCTTGTGCAGGTCCGAGTGCATGGCGGTCTGGCGCAGGTACTCGTTGATTTCGTCGCGGGTCGTGGCCTTTTCCAGGTTCAGGTTCAGGATGGCCATCGAGACGTTCGGCGTCGGCACGCGAATGGCGTTGCCGGTCAGCTTGCCCTTGAGCACCGGCAGCGCCTTGGCCGCAGCGGTGGCGGCACCGGTCTCGGTGATGACCATGTTCAGCGGCGCGGCGCGGCCACGGCGGCTGCCCTTGTGGAAGTTGTCGATCAGGTTCTGGTCGTTGGTGAACGAGTGAACGGTCTCGACGTGGCCGTTGACGATGCCGTACTGGTCATTCACGGCCTTGAGCACCGGCACGATGGCGTTGGTGGTGCAGGAGGCGGCGGAGATGATCTTGTCGTCGGCGGTGATGTCACCGTGGTTGATGCCGTGCACGATGTTCTTCAGCGCGCCCTTGCCAGGTGCGGTGAGGATCACGCGGGAAGCGCCAGGGCAGGCCAGGTGCTGGCCCAGGCCATCGGCGTCACGCCATACACCGGTGTTGTCGACGATCAGGGCATCCTGGATGCCATACTGGGTGTAGTCGACTTCGCTCGGGTTCTTGGCGTAGATGACCTGGATCAGGTTGCCGTTGGCGGTGATGGTGTTGTTCTGCTCGTCGATGACGATGGTGCCATCGAACGGGCCGTGTACCGAGTCACGACGCAGCAGGCTGGCGCGCTTGGTCAGGTCGTTCTCGGCGCCCTTGCGCACGACGATGGCGCGCAGGCGCAGGCCGTCGCCACCACCGGTCTTCTCGATCAGGATACGCGCCAGCAGGCGGCCGATGCGGCCGAAGCCGTACAGGACGACGTCAGTGCCCTTGCGTGGGGAAACGTTCTGCTGGCCGACGACATCGGCGAGCTCTTCGCGCACGAACTGCTCGACGGTGCGACCGTTGCCTTGCAGCTTGAACTTGTTCGCCAGCTTGCCCAGGTCGACCGAGGCGGCACCCAGCTTCAGCTCGCTCATGGCCTTGAGCAGGGGGAATGTCTCGTGGACGGACAGTTCGGTTTCGTCGGCTTGACGGTGACGGGCAAAGCGGTGGGCTTTGAGAATCGAGATAACCGAACGATTGATCAGGCTGCGGCCATAGATCGAGCTCACCACGTTGTTGTTGCGGTAGAGCTGACCGATAAGCGGGATCATCGCTTCAGCCAGGGCTTCACGATCGATCCACTCACCAAGACACTGGTCGGGCTTCTGAGTCACGGGAACCTTCCACATGTAGGGGGAGAAAAAAGGGGCTACATTATGACGCCCCTCGACGTATCGGGCAATGAGCGCCTGTCGCCACCGCCAGAGCCCGTCGCCACGCCCTTCCGAGCCTGACAGCGCGCACCGGCACCGGTACAATTGTCGTCTTTGCCGCAACGCTTGGAGTCCAATCTCCCGTGTCAGTTCTGCGCCTACCGCAATTATCGGCCACGGCCGGCAAACAAACCTGGGGCAACCTGCCCGGGGCCGCCCTGAGCCTTGCCATCGCCGAAGCCGCCAGCAGCGCTGGCCGCTTCACCCTGCTGTTGACCGCCGACAGCCAGGCTGCCGACCGTCTGGAACAGGAGCTGCGCTTCTTCGCGCCCGACCTGCCGGTGCTGCCGTTTCCCGACTGGGAGACCCTGCCCTACGACCTGTTCTCGCCGCACCAGGACATCATCTCCCAGCGCATCGCCAGCCTCTACCGGCTGCCGGAACTGGACCACGGCATCCTCGTGGTGCCGATCACCACCGCCCTGCACCGCCTGGCCCCGACCCGCTTCCTGCTGGGCAGCAGCCTGGTGCTGGACGTCGGCCAGACGATCGACGTGGAACAGATGCGCACGCGCCTGGAAGCCAGCGGCTACCGCTGCGTCGACACGGTCTACGAGCATGGCGAGTTCGCCGTGCGCGGTGCATTGATCGACCTGTTCCCCATGGGCAGCAAGCTGCCCTACCGGATCGACCTGTTCGACGACGAGATCGAGACCCTGCGCACCTTCGACCCCGAGACCCAGCGCTCGATCGACAAGGTCGACTCGGTGCGCCTGCTGCCGGCCCGCGAATTCCCGATGCAGAAGGAAGAAGTGACCCGCTTCAAGGCGCGCTTTCGCGAACGCTTCGATGTCGATTTCCGCCGCAGCGCGATCTTCCAGGACCTGACCAGCGGCATCATCCCCGCCGGCATCGAGTACTACCTGCCGTTGTTCTTCGAGGAAACCTCGACCCTGTTCGACTACCTGCCGGCCGACACCCAGGTGTTCTCCCTGCCAGGCGTCGAACAGGCCGCCGAGCACTTCTGGAACGATGTGCGCGGGCGCTACGAAGAACGCCGCGGCGACCTGACCCGCCCACTGTTGCCCCCGGCCGAGCTGTTCCTGCCGGTCGAGGACTGCTTCGCCCAGCTCAAGCAGTGGCCACGCGTGGTGGTCAGCAGTGACGAGGTCGAGCCCGGTGCCGGTCGCCAGCGCTTCCCGGCCCGGCCGCTGCCGAACCTGGCCATCGAAGCCAAGGCCAACCAGCCCCTGGGCGAACTGTCGAAGTTCCTCGACGAGTTCTCCGGCCGCGTGCTGTTCACCGCCGAATCGGCGGGCCGTCGCGAAGTGCTGCTGGAGCTGCTCGAGCGCTTGAAGCTGCGCCCGCAAACAGTCGAAAGCTGGGCCGACTTCGTCACCGGCAAGGCGCGCCTGGCAATCACCATCGCCCCACTGGACGACGGCCTGCTGCTGGACGAGCCGGCCATCGCCCTGGTCGCCGAAAGCCCGCTGTTCGGCCAGCGCGTGATGCAGCGTCGGCGACGCGAGAAACGCGGCGACGCGGCCAACGATGCGGTCATCAAAAACCTCACCGAGCTGCGCGAAGGTGCGCCGGTGGTGCACATCGACCATGGCGTGGGCCGCTACCTGGGCCTGGCCACGCTGGAAATCGACGGCCAGGCCGCCGAGTTCCTCACCCTGGAGTACGCCGAAGGCGCCAAGCTCTACGTGCCAGTCGCCAACCTGCACCTGATCGCCCGCTACACCGGCAGCGACGATGCCCTGGCCCCGCTGCACCGCCTGGGTTCCGAAGCCTGGCAGAAGGCCAAGCGCAAGGCCGCCGAGCAGGTCCGCGACGTGGCTGCCGAACTGCTCGACATCTACGCCCGCCGCGCCGCGCGCAAGGGCCATGCATTCGCCGACCCGGCCGCCGACTACGCCACCTTCAGCGCCGGCTTCCCATTCGAGGAAACGCCGGACCAGCAATCGGCCATCGAGGCGGTGCGCGCCGACATGCTCGCCGGCAAGCCGATGGACCGCCTGGTGTGCGGCGACGTCGGCTTCGGCAAGACCGAGGTGGCCATGCGCGCTGCCTTCATCGCCGTGCACAGCGGCCGCCAGGTGGCCGTGCTGGTGCCCACCACCCTGCTCGCCCAGCAGCACTACAACAGCTTCCGCGACCGCTTCGCCGACTGGCCGGTGACGGTCGAGGTCATGAGCCGCTTCAAGTCGGCCAAGGAAGTCAGCGCTGCCGCGGCGGACCTGGCAGAAGGCAAGATCGATATCCTCATCGGCACCCACAAGCTGCTGCAGGACGACGTGCGCTTCAAGGACCTGGGCCTGGTCATCATCGATGAGGAACACCGCTTCGGCGTGCGCCAGAAGGAACAGCTCAAGGCCCTGCGCAGCGAAGTGGACATCCTCACCCTGACCGCAACGCCCATCCCGCGCACGCTCAACATGGCGGTGTCGGGGATGCGCGACCTGTCGATCATCGCCACTCCACCGGCGCGACGCCTGTCGGTGCGCACCTTCGTCATGGAGCAGAACAAGAGCACGGTCAAGGAAGCACTGTTGCGCGAGCTGCTGCGCGGCGGCCAGGTGTACTACCTGCACAACGACGTCAAGAGCATCGAGAAATGCGCGGCCGAACTGGCCGAACTGGTGCCCGAGGCGCGTATCGGCATCGGCCACGGGCAGATGCGCGAACGCGAGCTGGAACAGGTGATGAGCGACTTCTACCACAAGCGCTTCAACGTGCTGGTGGCCTCGACCATCATCGAGACCGGCATCGACGTGCCCAGCGCCAACACCATCGTCATCGAGCGTGCCGACAAGTTCGGCCTGGCCCAGCTACACCAACTGCGCGGCCGTGTCGGGCGCAGCCACCACCAGGCCTATGCCTACCTGCTCACGCCACCGCGCCAGCAGATCAGCGCCGATGCCGAGAAGCGTCTGGAGGCCATCGCCAACACCCAGGACCTTGGCGCAGGCTTCGTCCTGGCCACCAACGACCTGGAGATCCGTGGTGCCGGCGAACTGCTCGGCGAAGGCCAGAGCGGGCAGATCCAGGCCGTAGGCTTCACCCTCTACATGGAGATGCTCGAGCGCGCGGTCAAGGCTATCCGCAAGGGCACCCAGCCGAACCTCGAGCAACCGCTGGGCGGCGGCCCGGAGATCAACCTGCGCTTGCCGGCCCTGATCCCGGAAGACTACCTGCCGGACGTGCATGCCCGCCTGATCCTCTACAAGCGCATCGCCTCGGCCGCCGACGAAGAGGGCCTCAAGGACCTGCAAGTGGAGATGATCGACCGCTTCGGCCTGCTGCCCGAGCCGACGAAGAACCTGGTCCGCCTGACCTTGCTCAAGTTGCAGGCGGAAAAGCTCGGCATCAAGAAAGTCGACGCCGGCCCCAACGGCGGCAAGATCGAGTTCGAAGCCGAGACACCCGTCGACCCGCTGACCCTGATCAAGCTCATCCAGGGCCAGCCCAAGCGCTACAAGTTCGAAGGCGCCACGCAGTTCCGCTTCCTCGTGCCGATGGAGCGCCCGGACGAACGTTTCACCACCCTGGAGGCGCTGTTCGAGCGCCTGACCCCACAGCCTGCCTAAGGAAGATCCATGCGTGCCATCCGTTGCCTGACCTTGATGCTGACGCTGTTCGCGCCGGCCGCCTTCGCCGAAGGCCCCTATCAGGTAGAAATGATCCTGCTGCGCCAGAACGCCGTGCCCGCGGTGACCAGCCCGTTCGCCCCGGAAGACTGGAGCGCTGGCGCGCCACGCCTGGACAAGGCAGCCGAACGGCCACTGGCGCTGGACGACGAAGCCACCCGCCTGCAGGCGACCGCCGACTACACCGTGCTGCTGCACAAGGCCTGGCAACAGCAGGTCGGCAGCACGCCAAGCCGCATTGCCCTGAGCGCCGGCGAAGAGCAGTTCGGGCATTTTCCCATCGAAGGCAACCTGAGCATCGCCGACGGCCGCTTCATCGCCGTGGACGCCAACTTCTGGGTCAACCAGCTCGACGGCAACGGTAGCGTGCTGCGCAGCGAGCAGTTCAGGCAGAGCAACAACAACATGAAGGCCAACCAGCTGACCTTCCTCGACGGCGGGCACCTGGCCGTGCTGCTGAAGGTCACCCCCGCCGGCATGCGCAAGCTGCCGGTGCTCGACCCGGAGATGATGGAGCAATGAGGTGAGCGCGCGGGATGTGCAGCAACTGCTCCTGGCCCATGGAGGCTGGACGTCCGCCTTCGATGCCGGAGCGCTTGGCCGTGGCCTGGACTACGCCATCCAGGGCAAGGTCAAGATACTTTCGGCCCATGACCAGGCGGTCGAGGCAGTCTGCTCGGGTTCCGCAGGCCAGCGCTACAGCCAGACGATCCACCTGATGCACAGCGGCGCACAGCTGCGTGTACTCGGGCGCTGTACTTGCCCCGTAGGGACCAACTGCAAGCACTGCGCCGCCGCGCTGTTCCACCTGCAAGACTGCATCGACGACCCCACGACACCCGGTTGCGGCCCGTCGCTTTCTCCCGAACTGAGCTTGTGGGTCAAGGCTCTAGAAGCCCCCACGGCCACGCCGGCAGAGCAAAAGCCCGCGCGCAAGGGGCCGGCCATCTACTACCAGGTCAGGCTCGACCGTATGCAGTGCCGCCTGGAAGCAGTCAAGGGCACCCAGCAGAACGACGGCCGACTGAAACTGGGCAAGATCACCTCATTGCCGGAGATGATCTACTACACCCCACGCTATGTGACCGAAGAAGATGCTCGCCTGCTGCGCCTGATCAGCTCGCAGAACAAAGCCGTCGTTTCGCCCTCGACGCCACTGGAGGGCAAGAAAGGGGCGGAATTGCTCGAATATGCCCTGGCCACAGGTCGCCTGCTGTTCGAGGACCACGCCGAGCCGTTCACCCAAGGCCCCGAGCAATCGGCAGAGTTCCGTTGGGTGCGCCAGGACAACGGCAGCTACCGTGGCGCCTGGTACCATGATGGCCACGCCCTGTTCCCGGTGCTGCCGCTGGACCCGCTGTACTACGTGGATACCCAAGCCTGCCAAACAGGCCGGCTGCGGCACGAACTGGACCCCTTCATCGCCAGCCAGCTGGCCCGCGCGCCGACGGTACCAGAGGAGCTGGTCGTGCCGCTGAGCCATCGGCTCAACGCCCTGAACCGACAGGTTCCCACGCCCACCACCGTGCGCAGCGAAGAACACGACCATATCCAGCCACGCCCGCACCTGACCCTCGGCAGCCTGGAATTCAGCGCCTATATGCCCAAGACCGGGCGCATGCAGCGCCAGACGCAGCACCGCGCCGCCCTGGCCTTCAACTACGACGGCTTGCTGGCCAGCGGCAACGACGAAAAGCCCCTGAACCGCCTCGTGGGCGAGACCAGCCAACGCATCCACCGCCAGCCCCAGGCCGAGCAGGCCATACGCAAGACCTTGCGCGGGCTTGGCTTCAAGCCTGCCACCCGGCAGAGCAAGGCCCTGCCCGACAGCGCCGGCGAAATGTTCCAGCTCGCCGACGACGAAGCCTGGCTGCTGTTCGCCCGTGAAGGCCTGCCACGTCTGCGCAAGGCCGGCTGGGAAATCGACATCCCCCGGGATTTCGCCTTCGACCTGCAGGACATCGACGAGTGGTATGCCACCCTCGACGAAACACCCGGCCATGAATGGTTCGACCTGGAGCTGGGGATCGTGGTCGATGGCCAGCGCCACAGCCTGCTGCCGATCATGCTGCAGCTGCTGCGCAGCAGCCCCGAACTGCTGCGCCCCAGCGAGCTGGCCCGGCGCAGCGACGACGAACACCTGCTGATCGATCTCAACCGCGGCCGCCAGGACACCCCTGCCCTGCGCGTCGCCCTGCCCTATGGTCGCGTCAAGGCGGTGATGGGTACCTTGGGCGAGCTGTACCTGCACGAACATGCCGGCGGCCCCTCCCTGCGCCTGGACCGCGCCGACGCCGCGCGACTGAACGACATCGACCACCTGCCATTGCGCTGGGAAGGCGGCGAACACCTGCGCGACCTGGGCCGACGCCTGCGCGATGCCCGCGACCTGCAGGTCGAACCACCCAAAGGGCTGAACGCTGCGCTGCGCCCCTATCAGCAACAAGGCCTGAACTGGCTGCAGGCACTGCGCGAAATGGGCACCGGCGGCATCCTCGGCGACGACATGGGCCTGGGCAAGACCCTGCAGACCCTGGCCCACCTGCTGCTGGAAAAGGAAAACGGCCGACTGCAGCAACCCGCCCTGGCAGTGATGCCCACCAGCCTCGTGCCCAACTGGCTCGACGAAGCCCAACGCTTCGCCCCCGGTCTGCGCGTGCTGACGCTGCATGGCCCGGGGCGCAGCAAGCATTTCAACACGCTGCTCGACTACGACCTGGTGCTGACCACCTATGCCTTGGCGCCGCGAGACCTCGAGCACCTGCGCACAGTGCCCTGGAGCGTGTTGATCCTGGACGAAGCACAGAACATCAAGAGCAGCACCAGCAAGGCCGCCCAGGCGGTGTGCGAACTGCAGGCCGGCCAGCGCCTGTGCCTGACCGGCACGCCGATGGAAAACAACCTGGGCGAGCTGTGGTCGCTGTTCCACTTCCTGATGCCCGGCTGGCTGGGCGACCTCAAGCGCTTCAACCAGGACTACCGCACGCCCATCGAACGCCACGGCGACAGCGAACGCATGGCTCACCTGACCAGCCGCATCCGCCCCTTCCTGCTGCGCCGCACCAAGGAGCAGGTGGCCACCGAATTGCCCGCCAAGACCGAGATGATCCATTGGGTCGAGCTCAGCGATGCCCAGCGCGACACCTACGAAACGGTACGGGTGGCGATGGACAAGAAAGTCCGCGACGAAATCGCCCGCAACGGCGCGGCACGCAGCCAGATCGTCATCCTCGACGCCCTGCTCAAGCTGCGCCAGGTATGCTGTGACCTACGCCTGGTCAAGGGCGTGGAAGCCAAGGGCAACCAGGCCGACAAAGGCAAGCTGGGCAGCCTGATGGAGATGCTCGAGGAGCTGCTCAGCGAAGGGCGAAAGGTGCTGCTGTTTTCCCAGTTCACCTCGATGCTGGCTTTGATCGAGGCCGAACTGGACAAGCGCAGGATTCGCTACAGCCTGTTGACCGGCGATACCCGCGACCGTCGCACGCCCGTGCAACAGTTTCAAAACGGCCACAGCGAAGTGTTCCTGATCAGCCTCAAGGCCGGCGGTACCGGCCTGAACCTGACGGCCGCCGACACGGTGATCCACTATGACCCTTGGTGGAACCCGGCCAGCGAGAACCAGGCTACCGACCGAGCCTATCGTATCGGGCAGGACAAGCCGGTGTTCGTGTTCAAGTTGATCACCCGGGGAACGGTGGAAGAAAAGATCCAGCAACTGCAACAGGAGAAGGCCGCGCTGGCGGCCAGCTTGCTCGATGGCGGGCAGGGCGGGCAGTGGCGCCTGGGCGATGACGAGATCGAGGCGCTGTTCGCGCCGTTGCCGGGCAAACGTAGTCGGTCCTGATACGCTCGCCGGCAAGCCGGCCCATAGGGTGGGGCCGGCGATAGGGCCCACTCAATCGATCAACTGCGCTTGCTTCAAGGCTCCCAATGCCTCCAGCCAGCGCGGCTGCTGGCGGTAGTCGGTACGCGCGAACCCTCGCCCGCGCATTCCCGCGATACGCGGCGACGGCCTGACCTTCAGGCGCTGCGCCGCGCTCAAGGCCAGCTCCGCCGCAGCCCGGTCGTTGCACACCAGCCCCATGTCGCAGCCGGCGCTCAGCGCGGCCTCGATACGGCTGGCCGCATCCCCTACCACATGGGCGCCAGCCATCGACAGGTCATCACTGAAGATCACCCCCTTGAAGCCCACTTCGCCGCGCAGGATGTCCTGCAGCCAGCGACGCGAGAAGCCAGCCGGCTGGTTGTCCACCTGAGGGTAGATCACATGGGCCGGCATCACGGCCGCCAACTGGCCACTCAGGCGCGTGAATGGCACCAGGTCGGCCTGGCGCAATTGCTCCAGGCTGCGTTCATCCGTAGGGATGGCCACATGGGAGTCCGCCTCCGCCCAGCCATGGCCGGGGAAGTGCTTGCCGCAAGCGGCCATGCCGGCTGCGTTCATGCCGCGGATGAAGGCTCCGGCCAACCGCGTGGCCCGCGCCGGGTCGCCTTCGAAGGCACGGCTGCCGACCACCGCACTGCGCTGGTGATCGAGGTCCAGTACCGGCGCGAAGCTCAGGTCCAGGCCGACCGCCAGCACCTCGGTCGCCATCAACCAACCGCACTGCTCGGCCAACTGCTCGGCATTGGCGTTGTCGGCGATCGCACGCATGGCCGGCAGGCGCACGAAGCCCTGGCGCAGGCGCTGGACCCGACCGCCCTCCTGGTCGACCGCCAGGATCAGGTCGGGCCGGATGGCGCGGATGGAGGCGCACAGCTCGCGCACCTGGCGGGGGCTGTCGATGTTGCGGGCAAAGATGATCAGGCCGGCCACCTCGGGCTGGCGCAATAGATGGCGGTCTTCGGCGGTCAGCCATTTACCGGCGATGTCCACCATCAGGGAGCCTTGCAGGCTGGCGGTCATAATTGAATCCTTCAGTGAAGAGGCAGGGAACCCCATTGCGGGCAGGCGGCTTCGTCGATCCGCACCCGGCAATGCACCTGTATGCGGTCGAACAGCGGCACCAGGTCGCTGTTCCTCATGCGTATGCACCCATGGGACAGCGGCACGCCCATAGGTTCAGTGTCCGGTGTGCCATGCAGGTAGATGTAGCGGCGAAAGGTGTCGACCTGGCCGAGACGGTTGAACCCCGGCTCGCAGCCGCTGAGCCAGAGGATGCGGCTCAGGATCCAGTCTCGCCCGGGAAAACGTGCGTGCAGCGCCTCGGACCAGACCTCGCCGGTCCAGCGTCGGCTGCTCAGCACGGCGCCCTGCGGCAAGCCGGCGCCGATCTTCGCGCGGACCTGATGCAGGCCACGGGGTGTGCAGCCCGAGCCATTGCGCTCGCCAGCCCCATTGCGCGCCGTGGACACGGCCAGGCGCACGCGCAGCTCGCCCTGGGCGAACCCATAGAGGCGCTGGTCGGCGAGGGAAATGTGCAGGAAATCGAGGTCGGGCATGGGCGCTAGCTTAGCTCAAGCGCCCTTCCACGCCCAGCGCTCAGGCCTTGGCCGAGGCCGGCGCGGAACCGGTCTTGTTGCGCGGGCGCAATTGCGCGGCGGCCATCGCTTCGTCAGTGACACCGCTGTCGGCACGCATGCCCGCGGCCAGGAACGGCACCATCAGGCGCATCACCTGTTCGATCGAAGTGTCGACGCCGAAGTCGGTCTCGGCAATGGCGCGCAAGGCCTTGATGCCCGACATGCTGAACGCCGCCGCGCCGAGCATGAAGTGCACGCGCCAGAACAGCTCCAGCGGCGGAATACGGGGGGCGGCCTCGTTGACCAGCAGCATGTAGCGGCGGAACACTTTGCCGTACATGTCTTCCAGGTAGCGGCGCAGGTGCCCCTGGCTCTGGCTGAAGGCCAGACCCAGCAGGCGCATGAAGATCGACAGGTCGTTGTTGCTGCGTGGTTGCACGGCCAGGGCCTGCTCCACCAGCATTTCCAGGAGCTCTTCCAGGCTCGGCCGCGGCTCGGGGCGAGCCTGGCGTCGGTCCAGCTCGCGCTCGAGGCTTGCGCAGAACGGGCCGAGGAAACGTGAGAAGACCGCCTGGATCAAGGCTTTCTTGGAGCCGAAATGGTAGTTCACCGCCGCCAGGTTGACCCCGGCCTTGCTGGTGATCAGCCGCAACGAGGTTTCCGCGAACCCCCTTTCCGCGAACAGCTGCTCGGCAGCATCGAGAATGCGTTCAACGGTTTCGGATTGGGCCATGACTACTCCGCCTGACAAACAGTTGTTTGAAACATACGTTTCAAGCAGGCCTCTTGTCAAGGCTCGGTGACTGGTGGGTCGCCATTTAACCACAGCTCCGCATGTCACGCTGCAGCCCGCGTATCCCGTAGCCTGGGCAATGAAAGGCAGCCTCGTGTGAAGCTTTTCTCGTCGGCAAATGCTTGCAGCTGGCCATCCACTGTATATAATCCCAGTCACTGTATAAAAAGACAGAGCGCCCGCCATGTTGAAACTGACGCCACGCCAAGCCGAAATCCTGGCCTTCATCAAACGCTGCCTGGAAGACAACGGCTTCCCGCCGACCCGTGCGGAAATCGCTCAGGAATTGGGGTTCAAGTCCCCCAACGCCGCCGAGGAACACCTCAAGGCGCTGGCCCGCAAGGGCGCAATCGAAATGACTCCGGGCGCCTCCCGTGGCATCCGCATTCCCGGCCTGGAAACCAAGGCGGAAGAAAGCGGCCTGCCAATCATCGGCCGCGTCGCCGCCGGTGCCCCGATCCTCGCCGAGCAGCACATCGAGGAATCCTGCAACATCAACCCGGCCTTCTTCCACCCCCGCGCCGACTACCTGTTGCGCGTGCACGGCATGAGCATGAAGGACATCGGCATCTTCGACGGCGACTTGCTGGCGGTGCATACCTGCCGCGAAGCCCGCAACGGCCAGGTTGTCGTCGCCCGTATCGGCGATGAAGTGACCGTCAAGCGTTTCAAGCGTGAAGGCAGCAAGGTCTGGCTGATCGCCGAAAACCCCGAATTCGCCCCCATCGAAGTCGACCTGAAAGAACAGGAACTGGTGATCGAGGGCTTGAGTGTCGGCGTCATTCGCCGCTGATCCAGGAGGCGTCATGCAGCAGTTCATCCATGCACCCCAGCAAGCACAGCTACCCCTGTTCGAGGCCTTCCTGGCCCAGCCGGTGCTGCCTGGCCTGAAAGCCCGCAACGGCGCCGCAGAGCAACCACGCAAGCCCCAGCAGCCCGAGCTGTTCAGCGAACTGTCCCTGCGTGGCGCACCTGGCCACTGCCAAAGCCTGCTGGCGCCGGTTCTGCGAGAACTGAGCGAAGAGGACGAAACCCGCTGGCTGACCCTCATTGCACCGCCCGCCAGCCTGACCCAGGCCTGGCTACGCGATGCCGGCCTCAACCGTGAACGCATCCTGTTGCTGCAACCGGGCGCTAACCAGAGCGCCCTGCAACTGGCCTGCGAAGCCTTGCGCCTGGGCCACAGCCATACCGTGGTCAGCTGGCTTGGCAACCTCAATGCCACGGCGCGCCAGCAACTGATCCGCGCAGCCACGACCGGAAACGCACAAAGCCTGAACATCCGCCTCGGCTGATGTTCAGGCTTTGCCTGTCTTTCAATTTCTGAATTACAAAGCGCGAGGCTCAATGCAGAACGCGTGGCCCTTCCTCGTGCTCGAGATCGCCCTCGACCAGGCGACCTGCCATTTGCACGCCGACGCTCAACATGGCCTTGGCCACTTCCACATGCTGGCCTTGCAGGAACGCCTTGGCGTCCTCGGAGAAATCCAGGGTCACCAAAGAACCCTCGTCCTCGGCACGGCGCAGCTCGATCCGGCCATCAGGCAACTCGACAATTTCTAGAAAGGACGTTGACATATAGGGCCTGCTTTTCACGAAAGGCCGGTATTGTACCAGCCACCGCCGCTGTCAGCACTCACTCAACGCGTCACGGAAACGTCGTACCAAGCCCTTGAGATTGTTGCGCCAACTTTCCAGCTCCTCCCGGGAGAGCAGTGGCTGCTCGGGCTCGTCCAGATTCACAGCCTGGATCAGAGGCTGGGTGACATCAGTTTTCGGTGCTTTTTTGGCGACCGGCGGTCGGAACAAATCGGCATAAGCACGAAGCAATTGCGCGAGCCAGGTTTCCGGCTGACGCGCCAGTTCCAGCATTTCGGCCACCTCCGGGATGGCGATGCCATTGAGCGCCTCCTCATTGAGCAACAGCTCCACCTGTGCTGCCGCCGCTTGCGGCAGACGGTAGAAGCCGGCGATCTCATGGCATAGACCGAGCAGCGCGCCATACAAGTGGAACAACGCCGATTCACGCTCCGCCTGGATCAGGCCCTGGGCATTCATTGCCTGGCTGTCGGCAGCCTTGGCCATGGACTCCAAGGCAAGCCCTGCGAAGAACAGTTTCTGGTTGGTGCGGGTGTAGAGTTCCTGGGCCATTTCGAATGGCCTCCCTAGGCTGCAAGGCGATGCCTCAGTTTCAGGGATTGCCCCGCCCTGCCGCAAGCCGAATGTCATAAAAGACAAGGGCCGCTTCATGCCCCATCGCGGGCAAGCACGCGATGGGGCATGAAGCGGCCCCCTTTTAGCGCTTACCGATCAGCGCTTGTCTTCGACCTTCCACACCTTGCCGTCGTAGAACGCCTTCCAGCCCGTCGGCTTGCCGTCCACCTCGGACTGTACGTACTGCTCCTTGGTCTTGCGGCTGTAGCGGATCACCGCCGGGCGGCCATCCGGGTCCTTCTGCGGCGCATCGCACAGGAAGTGGTACTTCGGATCGATCTCATGCTTGTGCGGGACGATTTCCAGCACCAGCGGCGCACGGGTTTCGCGGTTCTTCGGGAATTGGCTGGCAGCCAGGAACAGCCCCGAGGCACCGTCGCGCAGCACGTAGGTATCGTCGACCTTCTCGCACTTGAGCTCCGGCATGTCCACCTTGTCCATCTTCGGCGGCGCCGCCTCACCGTTCTTGAGCAGCTTGCGAGTGTTCTTGCACGCAGGGTTGGTGCAACCGAAGAACTTGCCGAAACGGCCGGTCTTGAGCTGCATCTCGCTGCCGCACTTGTCACATTCCAGGCTCGGCCCTTCGTAACCCTTGATGCGGTAGCTGCCCTCTTCGATCTCGTAGCCCGGGCAGTCCGGGTTGTTGCCACAAATGTGCAGCTTGTGTTTTTCGTCCAGCAGGTAGGCATCCATCGCCGTGGCGCAGATCGGGCAACGGTGCTTGCCACGCAACACCAGAGATTCGGACTCGCCTTCGTCGTCAGCAGCGATCTCGTCACCTGGCACCAGGTTCACGGTGGCCTTGCAACGTTCCTTCGGCGGCAGGCTGTAGCCCGAGCAGCCGAGGAAGACCCCCGTGGAGGCAGTACGGATCATCATCGGCCGGCCGCACTCTTTGCACGGAATGTTGGTCAGCGTCGGCTGATTGGCGCGCATGCCGTTCTCGGCCGACTCGGCGGTCAGCAGCTTCTTGCTGAAGTCGCCATAGAACTCGTCGAGGACGTTCTTCCAATCGCGCTCGCCCTGTGCCACGTCATCGAGGTTCTCCTCCATGCCGGCGGTGAAGCCGTAGTCCATGAGGTTGGAGAAGCTCTCCGAGAGGCGTTCGGTGACGATGTCGCCCATCTTCTCGGAATAGAAGCGACGGTTGTGCAGGGTCACGTAGCCGCGGTCCTGGATGGTGGAGATGATCGCCGCGTAGGTCGACGGGCGGCCGATGCCGCGCTTTTCCATTTCCTTGACCAGGCTGGCTTCGGTGTAGCGCGCCGGTGGCTTGGTGAAATGCTGGCTGGGGTCGAGCTGGATGAGCTTGAGCACCTCGCCCTGGGCCATTTCCGGCAGCACGTCATCTTCGCCCGGCTTGCTCTGCTGGGGCAGCACACGGGTGTAGCCGTCGAACTTGAGGATACGGCCCTTGGCCCGCAGCTCGAAGTCGCCGGCATTGACCGTGACACTGGTGGACAGGTACTGCGCAGGCGGCATCTGGCAGGCCAGGAACTGGCGCCAGATCAGTTCGTACAGGCGTTCGGCGTCCCGCTCCATGCCACTGAGCTTGCTCGGGTGGGTGTTCACGTCCGAAGGACGAATCGCCTCGTGCGCCTCCTGGGCGCCTTCCTTGCTGCCATACACCACCGGCTTTTCAGGCAGGTACTGCTTGCCGAATTCGCGCTCGATGTAGCTGCGCGCCATATCCAGCGCATCGACCGACAGGTTGGTCGAGTCGGTACGCATGTAGGTGATGTAGCCGGCCTCGTAGAGGCGCTGCGCCATCATCATGGTTTTCTTCACGCCGAAGCCCAGGCGGTTGCTCGCTGCCTGCTGCAGGGTAGAGGTGATGAACGGCGCAGACGGTTTGCTGCTGGTCGGGCGATCTTCACGCTTGGCCACGCTGTAGCTGGAGGCCTTGAGCTTCTCCAGGGCCGCCATGGCCTGGGCTTCGTTCAGCGGCTTGAAGGCTTCGCCTTTTTCGCGCGCCACTTCGAAGCGCACCTTGGCGTTCTTGGCAGTGCCCAGGTCAGCATGGACTTCCCAGTACTCTTCCGGGACGAATGCACGGATCTCACGCTCGCGCTCTACCACCAGCTTGACCGCCACCGACTGTACGCGGCCAGCTGAAAGGCCACGGGCGATCTTGGCCCACAGCAGCGGCGAAACCATGTAGCCAACCACGCGATCGAGGAAGCGGCGCGCCTGCTGGGCGTTGACCCGGTCGATGTCCAGCTCGCCCGGCTGGGAGAAGGCTTCCTGGATGGCCTTCTTGGTGATTTCGTTGAATACCACGCGCTTGTAGCGGGTGTCGTCGCCACCAATGGCCTCGCGCAGGTGCCAGGCGATGGCCTCCCCTTCGCGGTCCAAGTCGGTTGCGAGATAGATGGTGTCGGCATCTTTGGCCAGGCGACGCAATTCGTCGATGACCTTTTCCTTGCCGGGCAAGATCTCGTACTTGGCCTTCCAGCCGGCTTCCGGATCGACGCCCATGCGTGCCACCAGCTGGCGACGGGCCTTCTCCTTCGGCGACAGGGCCGGCGCCTCACCTGCGGCCTTGCCGCGCTTGGCCGCCGGTTCCTTGCTGGCGCTGGCCGAACCGCTGGTGGGGAGGTCTCGGATATGGCCGATACTCGACTTCACCACGTACTGGCTGCCCAGGTACTTGTTGATGGTCTTGGCCTTGGCCGGGGATTCCACAATGACCAGCGATTTGCCCATGGATCGGAGTATTCCTGAATCTGAAGATGAAAAACGCGTCAGGTGCCGGACGCGGCACCGCTATATATAGTGGCAACAGAGTGAGGTCAAGCGCTCAGGTTCAGTCGCTTGCCGTGTCGGGACGCTTGAACATCCCCTCCTCGGCCTTGACCAAAGCAAAGCGCGGCACCTGCTCGCCGTCAACCTCGACAGTGTCATGGAACAGGGCCAGAGGCCGGGCACCCAGGCCGTAATCACCGTAAAGCAACTGGTAGATCACCAGCAACTCATCGGTTTCCGTATGATGTGCAACGCCCAGCACGCGGTACTCCGGCCCTTTGTAATGCCGGTATACGCCTGGCTGTATCTGCATGTCGCTCACCCTCTTGAAACAAATCTTGTAAAAAACAAAAACCGGGGCACGAGGCCCCGGTTGCTGTCGATGACGCGATCAGACGCGTTCGAAGACAGTCGTGATGCCCTGGCCCAGGCCGACGCACATGGTGGCGACACCCAGAGTACCGCCATTCTGCTTCATGACGTTGAGCAGGGTCCCGGAAATCCGCGCGCCCGAGCAACCGAACGGGTGGCCCAAGGCGATGGCGCCGCCGTGCAGGTTAACCTTCTCATCCATCTTGTCGAGCACTTTCAGATCCTTGAGCACTGGCAGGGCCTGTGCGGCGAAGGCTTCGTTGAGCTCGATGAAGTCGATGTCGGCCATGGTCAGGCCGGCGCGCTTGAGGGCTTTCTGGGTCGACGGCACCGGGCCGTAGCCCATGATCGCCGGGTCTACGCCCGCCACGGCCATCGAACGGATCACCGCCAAGGGCTGGATCCCCAGGTCCATGGCACGCTGGCCGGACATGACGATCATGCACGAGGCACCATCGGTGATCTGCGACGAAGTACCCGCGGTGACGGTACCGCCCTTGGGGTTGAATGCCGGCTTGAGCGATGCCAGGCCTTCGAGGGTGGTTTCCGGGCGAATGGTCTCGTCGTAGTCGAAGACCTTGAGGAAACCGTTCTCGTCATACCCTTGCATCGGGATGATCTCGTCCTTGAACTTGCCTTCGACCGTTGCCTTGTGGGCAAGCTGGTGCGAACGCAGACCGAACAGGTCCTGCTGCTCACGGGTGATGCCGTGCATCTTGCCGAGCATCTCGGCAGTCAGGCCCATCATCCCCGAGGCCTTGGCCGCGTGCAGGGACAGGTGCGGGTTCGGGTCGACACCATGCATCATGCTGACGTGCCCCATGTGCTCCACGCCACCGACCACGAACACGTCGCCGTTGCCGGTCATGATCGCCTGGGCAGCGGTATGCAGCGCGCTCATCGACGAGCCGCACAGGCGGCTGACGGTCTGGGCTGCCGAGGTATGCGGGATCGGAGTCATCAGCGACGCCATGCGGGCGATGTTCCAGCCCTGCTCGAGGGTCTGGTTGACGCAGCCCCAGATCACGTCCTCGACTTCCTTCGGATCGACCTTGTCGTTGCGCTCCAGCAGCTTGCTGATCAGGTGCGCGGACATGTCCTCGGCACGGGTGTTGCGGTGCATACCACCCTTGGAACGGCCCATCGGCGTGCGACCGAAGTCGACAATCACCACGTCTCTTGGATTCAGGCTCATATCAATACTCTCGCTCTAACTCGTTGGGCGCTCAGTTGAAGAAGCGCTGGCCGCTCTTGGCCATTTCGCGCAGCTTCGCGGTCGGGTGGTACAGCGGCCCCAGATCGGCGTACCGGTCTGCCAGGGCGACGAACTCGGCGACCCCGATCGAATCGATGTAGCGCAGCGCGCCACCGCGGAAGGGAGGGAAGCCGATGCCGTACACCAGGCCCATGTCCGCCTCGGCGGCGGTTTCGACGATGCCGTCTTCCAGGCAGCGAACGGTCTCCAGGCACAGCGGGATCATCATCCAGTTGACGATGTCCTCGTCGGTCACTTCACGCTGTTCGAAGACGATCGGCTTGAGCACTTCCAGCACCGAGGGGTCGGCGACCTTCTTCGGCTTGCCGCGCTTGTCGGTTTCGTAGGCGTAGAAGCCCTTGCCGTTCTTCTGGCCCAGGCGGTTAGCCTCGTACAAGGCATCGACGGCGGAACGGCGATCATCCTTCATGCGGTCCGGGAAGCCTTCGGCCATGACGTCGCGGCCATGGTGGCCGGTGTCGATGCCGACCACGTCCATCAGGTAGGCCGGGCCCATGGGCCAGCCGAACTTTTCCATGACCTTGTCGATGCGCACGAAGTCCACGCCTGCGCTGACCAGCTTGGCGAAACCACCGAAGTACGGGAACAGCACGCGGTTGACCAAGAAGCCCGGGCAGTCGTTGACCACGATCGGGTTCTTGCCCATCTTCTTGGCGTAGGCCACGGTGGTGGCGACCGCCACGTCACTGGACTTCTCGCCACGGATCACTTCCACCAGCGGCATCATGTGCACCGGGTTGAAGAAGTGCATGCCGACGAAATTCTCCGGGCGCTTGAGCGCCTTGGCCAGCAGGTTGATGGAGATGGTCGAGGTGTTGGAGGCAAGGATCGCATCTTCCTTGACCTGCCCTTCCACTTCCGCCAGCACGGCCTGCTTGACCTTCGGATTCTCGACCACGGCCTCGACGACGATATCGACAGTGCCGAAATCACCGTAGGACAGGGTCGGGCGAATGGCATTGAGCGCCTCGGCCATCTTGGCCGGGGTCAGGCGGCCCTTCTCGACACGCTTGCCGAGCAGTTTGGAGGCTTCGTTCAGGCCCAGCTGGATGGCTTCTTCGCGGATGTCCTTCATCAGGATCGGCGTGCCCTTGACCGCCGACTGGTAGGCGATGCCACCCCCCATGATGCCGGCGCCGAGCACGGCGGCCTGCTTCACGTCGTGGGCGATCTGGTCATGGGCCTTGGCCTTGCGCTTGAGTTCCTGGTCATTGAGGAACAGGCCGACCAGGCTTTCGGCGACCGAGGTCTTGGCCAGCTTGGCAAAGCCTGCGGCTTCGACTTCCAGGGCTTTGTCACGGCCGAAGTTGGCCGCCTTCTGGATGGTCTTGATAGCTTCGACCGGTGCCGGGTAGTTCGGGCCGGCCTGGCCTGCCACGAAGCCCTTGGCGGTCTCGAAGGCCATCATCTGCTCGATGGCGTTGAGCTTGAGCTTTTCCAGCTTGGGCTGGCGCTTGGCCTTGTGGTCCAGCTCGCCGCTGATGGCGCGCTTGATCAGGTCCAGGGCTGCGGCCTGCAACAGCTCGGGGGCCACCACGGCATCGACGGCACCGACCTTCAGGGCGTCCTCGGCACGGTTTTCCTTGCCAGCGGCGATCCATTCGATGGCGTTGTCCGAACCGATCAGGCGTGGCAGGCGCACGGTACCGCCGAAGCCCGGGTAGATACCCAGCTTGACTTCAGGCAGGCCGATCTTCGCCGTGCTGGACATCACGCGGTAGTCTGCTGCCAGGCACATCTCCAGGCCGCCGCCCAGGGCGATGCCGTTGATGGCGACAACGGTCGGCACTTCGAGGTCTTCGAAGTCGTTGAAGATGCGGTTGGCTTCCAGGTTCCCGGCGACCAGCTCGGCCTCGGGCAGCTTGAAGTTGTCGACGAATTCGGTGATGTCGGCGCCGACGATGAACACGTCCTTGCCGCTGCTGACGATCACGCCCTTGATGACGGCGTCGGCCTTGATGGCATCCACGGCCTGGCGCAGTTCGTCCAGGGTCAGGCGGTTGAACTTGTTGACGGACTCACCCTTGAGGTCGAACTTCAGTTCGACGATGCCGCTTTCAAGAGCCTTAACCGTGATGGCTTTACCTTCGTAAATCATCAACTGATCTCCACGATATGGAAGCTGAACTGTACACGCCGAACGCTGAGCATAAGGGCCGGCTTGGCCCCTACCCAGGCACACCCGTCAGCGCGCGAGTCGGGATTCTGTTAGAGCCGTTCGACATACAAACGCTCAATTCATACGCCCGTTTGATTTGGGTACGCACACATTCCTCGAAAAGATCGACGTTGTCAAATGCTCGCAAGCACGGTGAAAACGCGACTTTCCGGTCATTTTGCACCCAATGGGTACGAAACATGATGACAGTGATAGGCAGGTATTCATGGCGCAGCGCATGCCTTGAATTTTGCGGCGCCGATAAAATCGAGCGCCGCGCGGGGGGCGCTGGATCTCACACCCGCCCAATATCCCAACCCTATCAAGCGAGGGCTTCGAGGACCTGGGCAATATCCTGCAAAACAGATTTGTCGCCCCGCTCGCCCCAGTACAGGGCAAGCATGCGGCTGTCGGCTTCGATCTTGTAGACGCTCGCCGGCAGGCGCGCAAAGGCCTCGCACAGACGCGCGTCCTCACATGGTTCGCGCCACTGGTTCCACCACACACCAGGGGTGACCTGCCAATACACCCAGGTATCGTCATGGCCTTTACGCCGCGCGCGGTGGTATTGCGGGCAAGGACTTGGCGGCTCCTTTTCCAGCCAATGAGGCCAGGCCTGGGGCGCCAGCTGCATGGCAAGGCCCATGCGTCGCCCCTCCATGCGCAAGTTCATCTGTTCGCTCTGCTTGCGCGATGGGCGCAACCAGGCCAGGGGGCTGAGAATCAGCGCAAGGATTGACACCACCAGCCATACCGTCATATCTGTAGTTCCCATAAAGCGTTGCAAATGAGCTGGTTAGCCAGGTTTCACGGCATTCGGCCCGAAAGCGACCATACTTCTACTATCGCGATTGCAGGAGTACCACCCATGTCCTACGAACATCTTCTGGTCGCCGTCGACCTGACCGAAGAATGCGACCCGGTGATCAAGCGTGCCATGAAACTCGCCGAGCCCACGGGTGCCAAGGTCTCCCTGGTGCATATCGTCGAACCCATGGCCATGGCCTTTGGCGGAGACGTGCCAATGGACCTGTCGCAATTGCAGCAGCAACAGTTCGACCAGGCCAAGGAGCGCATGGATCGCCTGTTCAACAAATACCCGACCATCAACCGTGGCGACTCGCACCTGACCTACGGCCAGCCACGCCAGGAAATCCACCAGTTGGCCAAGGAGCAGAATTGTGACCTGATCGTGGTGGGCAGCCATGGCCGCCATGGCCTGGCCCTGCTGCTGGGCTCCACCGCCAACGACGTGCTGCACGGTGCGCCTTGTGACGTGCTGGCGGTACGCCTGCTGAAGAAAGAAGGCTGACACGTACTTGGGGCTGCTTTGCAGCCCGCTCCCACAGGGCCAGCGATGCCCCTGCAGGAGCGGCGCTGCGGCGGTCCCGCTTGCCCCGCGATGGGGCGCATAGCGCCCCCGATACGCTCTACCCTTCCAACTCGGCCCAACGCTCGACCAGGGCGTCCAGCTCACCCTGCATCTGCTCCAGCTTGGCCAGTACTGCCGAGGTCTCGCCAATCGGGCGCTGGTAGAAACCAGGGGCATTGACCTCTTCCTGGACCGCGGCCATACGCTGCTCCAGCGCGTCGATCTGTCCCGGCAGGGCTTCCAGCTCGCGCTGCAGCTTGTAGCTGAGCTTCTTCTTCCCAGGCTCCACCGCAGCGGCAGACGCAACCGGCGCTGACGCCGCCTGCTCGACAGGCTTCTCCACCACCGCGCTGCCAAGCTCTGCCTTGCCGCCCTTGCTCTCGGTCACGCCCAGCAGCTTCGGCGAGCCACCCTGGCGGATCCAGTCCTCATAGCCCCCGACATATTCGCGCACCCGCCCCTGCCCTTCGAATACCAGGGTGCTGGTGACCACGTTGTCGAGGAACGCCCGGTCGTGGCTGACCATCAACACGGTGCCCTTGAAGTTGGACAGCACTTCCTCGAGCAGCTCGAGGGTTTCGACGTCCAGGTCGTTGGTCGGCTCGTCCAGCACCAGCAGGTTGGCCGGCTTGCTGAACAGCTTGGCCAGCAACAGGCGCGCCCGCTCACCGCCCGACAAGGCCTTGACCGGCGTGCGGGCACGCTGGGGGCTGAACAGGAAATCGCCCAGGTAGCTGAGCACGTGGCGATTCTGGCCATCGATCTCGATGAAGTCGCGCCCCTCGGCAAGGTTGTCGATCACCGTTTTTTCCAGATCCAGCTGGTGGCGCATCTGGTCGAAGTAGGCGACTTCCAGCTTGGTGCCGCGCTCGACCTTGCCACTGCTGGGCTCCAGATCGCCCAGCATAAGCTTGAGCAAGGTGGTCTTGCCGGTGCCATTGGCGCCCAGCAGGCCGATGCGGTCCTCGCGCTGCAGGACCATGGAGAAATCCTTGACCAGCATGGGGCCGTCGGCATGGGCGAAACTGACGTTCTCCAACACCATGACCTGCTTGCCGGACTTGTCCGCCACCTCGATCTGGATGTTCGCCTTGCCCTGGCGCTCACGCCGTTCGCCACGCTCCACACGCAGGGCCTTGAGGGCGCGTACACGGCCTTCGTTGCGGGTACGCCGAGCCTTGATACCCTGGCGAATCCACACTTCCTCCTGGGCCAGGCGCTTGTCGAACAGCGCATTGGCGGTTTCCTCGGCGGCCAGCATGGCTTCCTTGTGCACCAGGAAGCTGGCGTAGTCACCGTTCCAGTCGATCAGGCCGCCGCGGTCCAGCTCGAGGATACGGGTGGCCAGATTCTGCAGGAAGGAACGGTCGTGGGTGATGAACAGCACCGCACCGTTGAAACCGCTCAGGGCTTCCTCGAGCCAAGCGATGGCGCCGATGTCCAGGTGGTTGGTCGGCTCGTCGAGCAGCAGCAAATCGGGTTCGGACACCAGTGCCTGGGCCAGCAGCACACGACGACGCCAGCCACCGGAAAGCTCTGCCAGGGTCTTGTCGGCCGGCAGCTGCAGGCGGCTCAGGGTGCTTTCCACCACTTGCTGCAGGCGCCAGCCGTCGCGGGCCTCGAGCTCGTGCTGGACATGCATGAGTTTCTCCAGGTCGGCGTCGCCCTGGATGTTCTGGCTCAGGTGGTGATATTCGGCCAGCAGCGCCCCGACACCGTCCAGGCCCTCGGCCACGACGTCGAACACGCTGCGCTCGTCGGCCACCGGCAACTCCTGCGGCAGCTCGCCGATCTTCAGGCCCGGGGCCCGCCAGATCTCACCGTCATCGGGCCGTTGCTCGCCCTTGACCAGGCGCAGCATGCTCGACTTGCCGGTGCCGTTGCGACCGATGATGCACACCCGCTCGCCACGCGCGATCTGCCAGGACACCTTGTCCAGCAGCGGCATGGCACCGAACGCGAGGGACACATCGCTGAATTTGAGCAGGGTCATAATCGTCTCCAAAAACCGGGCGCGCATTCTACCTGACTTACCCCTTCCCGGCATCAACCCGGCCATATTCCAAGGGCCGTGCGACACCCGGTCGAAGATAATCTCCGGATACAAGCACAGTGCTTTCATCCGCCGCCGGCAAACGGCTAAGCTAAGGCAATAGATCCCAACAGTGCTGGCTCCGCCGTCACTTTCCCATGGTTCAACTGCCCGGACGTCTCATGCGCAGCCGCCTGTTCCAACTCGTTTCCTGCCTGTTGCTCACCGCCACCGCCGCGAGTGCGGCACAGGCCATCGACATCACCCAGCAACGTCAGTACTACGACGAAGCCAAGCGCGCCTTGGCCAAGGGCGACAAAGGCCCCTACCTGCGCTATGCCCAGGCACTGCGTGACTACCCGCTGACGCCCTACCTGGCCTATGACGAGCTCACCGCCCGCCTCAAGAGCGCCAGCAACCAGGAAATAGAAGGCTTCCTCGCCAAGCACGGCGACCTGCCCCAGGCCAACTGGATGAAGCTGCGCTGGCTGCGCTGGCTGGCCGAGCGCGGAGAGTGGAACACGTTCGTCAAGTACTACGACCCCAAGCTCAACTTCACCGAGCTGGACTGCCTGAACGGCCAGTACCAGATCACCCACGGTCAGCGTGCCGAGGGCTTCGCCAGCGCCGAAAAACTGTGGAACGTGGGTAAGTCGCAACCGGCGGCCTGCGACACCTTGTTCGGCCTCTGGGCCGCCGAGGGCCAGTTGACCGAAGCCAAGCGCTGGCACCGGGCCAAGCTGGCGGCCCAGGCGCGCAACTACGGCCTGGCCAACAGCCTGGTGAAAAGCCTGACCACCCTTGCCCCCCAAGGCCGCCTACTGATCGACGTGGCGCAGAAGCCGCAACTGCTCAACCAGCCGTCGCGCTTCACCCCGGTCAACGAGGCCATGTCCGATGTGGTCAGCCTGGGCCTGCGCCGCCTCGCCCGCCAGGACCCGGAACGGGCCATGGCGCTGCTCGACGACTACGCCCAGCGCATGCACTTCTCTCGTGACGAGAAAGTCGCCATCGCTCGCGAGATCGGCCTGACCCTGGCACGCCGCTATGACCCGCGCGCCCTCGACCTGATGACGCGCTACGACCCCGAACTGCGCGACAACACCGTCAGTGAATGGCGCCTGCGCCTGCTGCTGCGCCTGGGGCGCTGGGAAGAGGCCTACAAGCTGACCCAACGCCTGCCCCAGGACCTGGCCAGCAGCAACCGCTGGCGCTACTGGCAGGCACGCAGCCTGGAGCTTGCCCAGCCGAACAACCCACAGATCCCGCTGCTGTACAAGACCGTGGCCCGTGAACGCGACTTCTATGGTTTCCTGGCCGCCGACCGGGCGCAAACGCCCTACCAGTTGAACAACAAGCCGCTGGTGCTGAGCCAGCAGGTAATCAACAAGGTTCGCAACACCCCGGGCATCCGCCGCGCGCTGGAATTCCACGCCCGCGGCCAGATCGTCGAAGGCCGCCGCGAGTGGTACCACGTCAGCCGTCATTTCAACCGCGACGAGATGGTCGCCCAGGCGCGCCTGGCCTACGACCTGCGCTGGTACTTCCCGGCGATTCGCACCATCAGCCAGGCACAGTACTGGGACGACTTGGACATCCGCTTCCCCATGGCCCATCGCGACACGCTGGTACGCGAGGCCAAGGTACGCGGGCTGCATTCGAGCTGGGTGTTCGCCATTACCCGCCAGGAAAGCGCCTTCATGGAAGACGCCCGCTCCAGTGTCGGGGCCAGCGGCCTGATGCAACTGATGCCGGCTACGGCCAAGGAGACGGCGCGCAAGTTCAACATACCGTTGGCTTCACCGTCGCAGGTGCTCAACCCAGACAAGAACATCCAGCTGGGGGCGGCTTACCTGAGCCAGGTGCACGGGCAATTCAATGGTAACCGGGTGCTGGCATCGGCAGCCTACAACGCCGGCCCCGGGCGAGTACGCCAATGGCTCAAGGGCGCCAAGCACCTGAGCTTCGATGTCTGGGTAGAATCGATACCGTTCGATGAGACCCGGCAGTATGTACAGAACGTACTGTCCTATTCGGTCATCTACGGGCAGAAGCTGAATTCACCGCAGCCGTTGGTGGATTGGCATGAGCGTTATTTCGACGATATGTAACGGGGTGGGCTACGCGGACGGGCGCTATTTGGTTCGTCGTTCGGGCCCTATCGCCGGCAAGCCGGCTCCCACCGGACCTACGCTGTCTTCAGAGACACCGCGATACCTGTAGGAGCCGGTTTGCCGGCGATAGGCTGCAAAGCAGCCTCTAGAACCAGAGCCCACCCCCGTCCACCAGGCCAGGCGCCGTCTGTAATCTTGAGGCAACAAGAGGCCAGAACACAGGGGCCCATAGCCCCCTACTCAAGCACCTCGACCGCCATCCCCACCCGCAACTCCCCACTGCCATCCACCGCCAGGTTCTGCCCGAACAACACATCCCCCTCACGCTCGCGGAACGTCTTCAAGGTCGTCAACGGTTCGCGATCCGCGCTGCGCTCCCCGGTCGCCGGGTCCAGGGTCGTCAGGATGCAACGCACGCTAGGCTTGAGCACCCGGAAAACCAGGCCGCCGATACGAATCCGCTTCCACCCGTCCTCGGCAAACGGCTCGCCGCCCGAAACCACCAGGTTCGGTCGGAACCGCAACATCTCCATGGGCCGCCCGATCCGTCGATTCAGCTCATCGAGCGAGCCCTGCCCGATCAACAGCAAAGGAAACCCGTCCGGGAAAGCCGCACGATCACTGTTGAACCCATAGCCATTGGGCAGGTAGCGGGCCCGCTGCTCGGGGCAATGCACCAGGCGCACCGGCTTGCCGAGCAGCTCGCTCAACCAGGCCGCGGCGGCGTCGCCGGCATCGGGCACGCGCAGGGTATCGCGCCATATGGTCACCCCCCGCAGCGCCTCGTCGGCAGGTGGTACAGGCACCGTAAGCGGCGCCTGCCCCGATGTTTCAAGCAGCAATTGGCCATCCACCGCATAACTGGCCTTGAGCTGCCCCAGGCGCGGCCAGGCCCGCTGGGTAAGGAAGCGCCCATTGTCTTGCTCCACCACCATCCAGCGCCGGTCGCCCTGCAGGCCCAGCATGTCTACCGTCGAAGCCTCGAGGCTCTGGGCCTGCCCCGATTTCACCGGGTACCGATACAACGCACTCAAAAACATCCCTGCCCGCCTCGTGCCAGTCGAAAGCGCAAGCTTATACCCGGCAGTGGCCAGCAAGCACTAGGCGGTGGCCTCATCCAACATCAGCCGCTGGTGGACCACCTCCACCAACCGGTCAGGCTGGAACTTGGACAGGAAGTTGTCGCAGCCGACCTTCTTGACCATCGATTCGTTGAAGCTCCCCGACAACGAGGTATGCAGCACCACGTGCAGACCGCGCAGACGGGCATCGTTGCGAATCTCCGTGGTCAGCCGGTAACCGTCCATTTCCGGCATTTCCGCATCGGTGAACACCATCAACAACTTCTCGCAGACGTCCTCCCCTGCATCGGCCCACCCCTTGAGCATGCGCAAGGCCTTCAGGCCGTCACTGGCCACATGCAGCTTCATGCCCAGCTGGGACAGGGTCTCGCGCAACTGCACCAGGGCGACGCTGGAGTCGTCCACGAGCAACACTTCACGCCCACGTGCCCGCGCCAGGACCGGGTCGTCGAGCTTGTCCCGGGAAACGCGGGTGTTGTAGGGCACGATCTCGGCCAGGACCTTCTCCACATCGATCACCTCGACCAGTTGCTCATCGACCTTGGTGATCGCCGTCAGGTAATGCTGGCGCCCGGCACTGGAAGGCGGTGGCATGATCGCTTCCCAGTTCATGTTGACGATGCGATCGACACCACCGACCAGGAACGCCTGTACCGAACGGTTGTACTCGGTGACGATGATGGTGCTGTCCGGCCCCGGCTGCAGTGGACGCATGCCGATCGCCTGGGACAGGTCGATCACCGGCAGCGTCTGGCCGCGCAGGTTGACCACGCCGCAAACGAACGCATGGCGCTGTGGCATCAATGTCAGCTTTGGCAGTTGCAGTACTTCCTGAACCTTGAACACATTGATGGCGAACAACTGGCGGCCTGCCAACCGGAACATGAGAATCTCCAGGCGGTTCTCACCCACCAATTGCGTTCGTTGGTCGACCGTGTCGAGAATGCCAGCCATTGGAAACCCCCAGGCTTGAGTCAGGTGAATGATGTCATCTGCCCTGTATCGGCGGCTTGGGCAGCAGCTTGACCTGCTATGAAAAATGCATGATGCCCAATTGATATCAATTTAACATCATGCTCTACTGCTTACAGCCCTACTAGCCCCGCCCTTGCGCCCTCGCTTTGAAAACCATCAGGGTTTCCCCTAGTGGCAATCGGGTGCGACCTGATATTCCCCATATCCGTTAGCCATTAATGTGACGCCTTTCTCAATGCATGAATGGAGTCAGGCTTTGCTAGCGACAGTCTCGGTGTTGCCAAGCGCGTGTCCCGCCCTGCACACAGGGGCGTCATGATGGACAACGCACCACTGAACAATGGCGTTCTCCAGGATTTCCTGGTGGATGCACAGGTGTGGCTGACAAAGTCGCTGGAATGCCTGCAGCATCTCGAGCTGATCCACAACGATCCCGATGCCTGCTTCTGCCTGAACGAAACCCTCGAGACCCTCGCCCGTCGCGCCAACCTGCTGGGCCTGCTGGAAGTCGCCCACTACACGGCCTCCCTACAACGGTTGCTCGAGCCAGCCTGCCGGCAACGGCATCTGGGCAGTGAAGCCTTGAGTGCGCTGCACGCATGCCTGAACCTGCTGGCCTGGCAATTGGAGCTGGTCGACGCTTCGACCGGCCGCCTCAGCCTGGATACCGAGGAACAACAGCTGCTGCTAGGCGAGCTGGCCGATGCCGTGGGCCAACCCCTTCCCGAGCTGTGCGGCCCTTGCCGGGCCCGTGGCGATGTTTGCGTTCACGCACGTCCCACCCAGGCGATATCCAGGCCATCCAGCAGCCTGAACAGCCCCCGGCATTGAGGTCCGTGCCCAGGCATTCGGGTGTGTTCCAAACCCATCGTCATACAGACAGCCCACGACACGACTTAACGCTGCTTGCGCCCGAAAACACCGGGGTCCCAGGCCATTACCCAGCAGCGACCAAATGAACCTGAAGTGATACCATGCCCGCAATCGAATGCACGCGTCGCGGGTATTGTCCAATTGGATGGACACCTTCGATGACAGTTGAACGCAGGATGCCAAAGCCTCTGATCACACCCATGCAAGGCCTCCAATAGCAATAATTCAGTGGCTTTTCTACTTATGTTTCCACGCTTGAAAACTCCATCACGTTGCCGCGCCACCTTGCTGCGCTGGGCGACTGCATTGATATGCGTGGCCTCCCTGCTTGCCAACCTGATGCTGAGCCTGCGCGAGCAGCCGTTGCCTGCCAGCCTGCTGCTGTTGCAAGTGCTCGCCCTGGCCGGCGTTTTCTGGCACTGGCGTCAATGGGGGCGATCGATCAGCCTCCGTCCGTCAGAACTGGCCGATCGCATGCTCAAGGTCCAGGAAAGCGAACGGCAACGCCTGAGCCGCGAGCTGCATGACGACATCGGCCAATTGCTCACGGCCGCAAAGCTCCAGGTCGACTGGCTCCAACGGCGCATGCCAGCCGATCTGCAGGCGCACTGCGACACTTTGCGCAAGACCCTCGACAACACCTTGGGCAATGTACGCGACGTCTCTGCTCTTCTGAATCCGCGTCAATTGGCCAGCCTGGGCCTGGAGGCCAGCCTGCGCGCCCACCTGCTGCGCACGCTGGAAAACAGCGGCGTGCATTGGAGCCTGGAGTGTCACCAGCGTTTGGGGGGCATCTGCGAGGACGTTGCCATGGCGGCCTTTCGCATCACCCAGGAAGCCGTTACCAACATGTTGCGCCACGCCAATGCTCGCAACCTCACGATCAGCCTGCGGCGCACCCCTTCGGGCCTCGCCCTGTCGATCCAGGACGACGGTTGTGGCTTCGCGCCTGCCACCGACCCGGCCGAGGCAGGCCAGCGCGGCATGGCAGGCATGCTGGAACGCGCCACTGCCCTGCAAGGCAGCCTGACCATCACCAGCCAACCCGGCCAAGGCACCCGGATCGACGCCGTGTTCCCATGGCCACCGCGCACCGAAGAGCGTGCCAGGATACCTGCCTCCCATGACCTGTAGATTATTGCTGGTGGATGACCACTCGCTGATCCGTGCCGGCGTGCGCGCCCTGGTGTCCGACATTCCCGGCTATGTGGTGGTTGGCGAGGCCGACGACGGCAGCCAGTTGCTGGAAATGGTCCAACGCCTGGCCCCGGACATCGTCCTGCTGGACATCTCCATGCGCTCGACCAGCGGCCTGGATGCCTTGAACCAGCTCCAGGCAAACGGCCTCGCATGCAAGGTACTGATCCTTTCCATGCATACCGACCCTGATCTGATCATGCGCGCCCTGGAGAGCGGTGCCCATGGCTATCTACTCAAGGACACCACAGCCAACGAACTGGAACAGGCCTTGGCTGCCTTGCGCAGCGACGAACGATACCTGAGCCCAGCGATCGCCCACACGGTGATCAACCAGGCGCTGCTGCGTGCCCAAGATGGCAAGCAGCTTGCGGTCGATCGACACAACCTGACCGCCCGCCAGCTGGAAATCCTGCGCCTGATCGTGCGCGGCAAGTCGACCCGGGAGATCGCAAGCGGCCTGGGCCTTTCCATCAAGACCGTCGAAACCCACCGCTCGCAGATCATGAAACGCCTGCAAATCTATGACGTTGCCGGCCTCGTGCTGTTTGCGGTGCGCGAGAAGATCATCAGCCTCGACGACTGAGCACTGGCGAGTCCTCCGGCAAGTGCAGGCGCAATGCCCCCGGGCAGGCCTCGAAGCGCAGGCTGTCGGCCTGCAGCGGCTCGCCGTCGAGGTTGATGTCCAACCCCTGGGAGCCCTTGATTTCGACCCAGGGCAGGCGGGCCCGGATGAACAACCCTTCTCCGGCCAGCAACTCGCGCAACGCCCCGACCATCTCCTGAGGCGCAGGCAAGATGCCGATGTCCAGCAACCCGTCGTCGACCATTGCATCAGGGCACAGCACATGCCCGCCACCCGCCTGGCGGCCGTTGCCGATGCCCAGCGCGAGCAAATCGCCCTGCCAGTGGAAGTCCGGCCCTTGCAGTTCCACCGAGGCCGCCTGCAATTCGCTGAAACGCGACAACCCCGTGAACAAGTAGGCCGCAGCGCCCAACACCTTCTTCAAGTCTTCCGAGGTGTTGGCGGTCACCTGGCTGCCGAAGCCGCCGGTAGCCATGTTGAGAAACAGCTGGTCGCCGACCTTGCCCAGGTCCACCGCCCGGGCCGGCTGCTCCAGCAGGTTCAGCGCAGCCTCCGGCTCCAGCGGTACACCTGCAGCCTTGGCAAAATCGTTTGCCGTGCCCAGGGGTAGCAACGCCAGGCTGGCCGAGTGGCTGGCCTGGCCCATGGCTTCGGCGATGTCGCGCAGCGTGCCATCCCCACCACCGGCGACCACGTGCGGATAACCGGCGGCCAAGGCCTCGCCGACCAACCGCTGGGCGTCACCCGCCTCCCAGGTCAAACGTACATCCAGCATCCAGCCACGCTCACGCAGGGCACCCACGGCACTGCGCACCTCTTCGTTCATGGCCTGCTTGCCATGCAGGATCAACATTGCCTTGCGCTCGCCCATCACGCTTCCCCTCGCCTTTTCGCTTCCAATCTCGACCACGACTGATGGCCAATGGTTGCATGGCATGAGTGAGATAGAACCTGACCAACCGACAAAAACTTGGCTCTCCAGACCAGCCGCCTGGCACCCCGGCCATTTTATTGACTATGCTCATGCCATATACCCTGGCTGAAACAGCGTACCAGCCAACGACGAGGTAGCGGGGCCATGCGCATACTCTGGACACTACCCTACCTGCCCTGGCCCACCACCAGCGGCAGCAAGACCCGGCAATATCATCTGCTGCGTGAACTGTCGCGACACGGCCACCGGATCACCTTGCTGGCGCAATCGAAGGTTCCGCTCGGCGATGCTGCCCGCGAAATGCTGGAACCCTTGGTCGAACGCTTGATCGTGTTGCCCCGGCGGCCGCTGCACAGCCCACTCAATTTGTTGGCTTCACCGATCATCGACTACCCCATGCGGGCCATCATCCATGGCCTGGCGCCCTGCCTGCGACACCGCTTCGAACAGTTGCTGGACGAACCCTGGGACGTGATCCAGATCGAGCACAGCTACAGCTTCCAGCCCTTCGAAAAAGCCCTGCAAGCCCGCCGCCTGCCCTTCATGCTCACCGAGCACAATCTCGAGTCGGTGATGGGTACCGCCTGCCATGACCGCCTACCGCTGTGGCTACGCCCGCTCAACGCCTTCGACCGCTGGCGCTACCGGCGCTGGGAGCAGCGTGTGTTGCGCCAGCCCAGCGAGGTGGTGGCCGTCAGTGCCCATGATGCCGAATGGATCGGGCAGATCAGCGGCCGGCCAGTGAACGTGGTGGTCAACGGTGTCGATTGCGACTATTACCAGGACGTACGGCCGGCCTACCGCAGCCAGCGCCTGCTGTTCGTCGGCAACTTCGAATACGGCGCCAACCTCGAAGCCATCGAATGGGCGCTGGAAGAGATCCTGCCGCAGGTATGGATGAGCAACCCGGCCGTGCGCCTGGCCATCGCCGGGCATGCGCTGCCGGCCAGTTGGAAGCTGCATTGGAACGATCCGCGTATCGAATGGATCGGCTATCGCCCGGACCTGAGGGACCTGCAACGGCGCTCGGCATTGTTCTTCGCACCGCTACGCTATGCCGGCGGTTCCAAGGTGAAGATCCTCGAAGCCATGGCCGCCGGGCTGCCGGTGCTGACCACCAGCAAAGGGGCGTCAGGCCTGGCCATCAACAGCGGCGAGCACTACCTGGGCAGCGATGACAGCGGCCAATTGGCGCTGTCGATCACGCAGTTGCTCAACCAGCCCTGGCGCATGTGTCAACTGGGCGAGACTGGCCGGCAGTTCGTACGCCAGCGCCACGACTGGAGCGTCGCGGCGCAGCAACTGATGAACGTGCACATACGCCTGAGCCAACTGGGGCCGATCGAAGCCATGGATACCGCGTTGCTCGGGCGCTCAGTCAAGTAACGCGCTGAAGGGAATGAACGACACGCTGTCACCCTGGCGCAACGTGGCGCCTTCATTCACCTCCACCAGCCCCTCGGCCCAGGCCGCACTGCGTAGCACGCCGGAGCTCTGGTTCTTGTAGATGTGCGCCTGGCCGTCTTCGATCCGCGCCCGCAGGTATTCGCGCCGACTTCCCGGTTTGGGCCAGTCGAAGCCTGCCGGCACACTGAAACGCAGCGGCGTGACCTGCGCTACACCTTGGCGACGCAGCAGATAAGGCCGGGTCAGCAAGGCGAAGGTGACCAAGGTCGATGCCGGGTTGCCTGGCAAGCCGATCACCGGGACACCGCGAAAATGCCCGAAGGTCAGCGGCTTGCCCGGCTTGATGGCCAGCTTCCACAACGCCAGCTCGCCCGCTTCGCGCAGCGCCATGCCCAGGTAGTCGGCCTCGCCCACCGAGACACCACCACTGGAAAGGATCAGGTCGACGTCGCCAAGCCCCGCGAGACATTCGCGGGTACGCTGCAGGTCGTCGGCGAGGATGCCTACATCTACCACCTCGCACCCCAGGCGCTGCAACCAGCTGGCCAGCAAACGCCGATTACTGTTGTAGATCTGCCCGGGGCCCAGCGGCTGCCCGGGCTCGACCAGTTCGTCACCGGTAGACAGCACCGCGACGCGCACCTTGCGCACCACCTCGAGCCGGGCAAGGCCCAAGGTTGCCGCCAACCCCAGCTGGATCGGCCCCAGCCGCGTGCCAGCCGCCATCACCTGTTCGCCTACACGCGTCTCCTGCCCTTGCGGGCGTACGTTCTGCCCGGGCTTGAGCGGCTCGAGGAAACGCACCTGGCCGTTTTCCAACACTTCGGTGTTTTCCTGCATCTCGACGCAATCGGCCCCCTCGGGCAGCGGCGCGCCAGTGAAGATCCGTGCACACGTGCCCGGCTGCAGCGGCGCTGGGGCATGGCCAGCGAAGATGCGCTGGCTCACCGGCAAAGGCTCGCCCTGCCAATCCGCCAGGCGCAGGGCATAGCCATCCATGGCGCTGTTCGGCCAGGGCGGCAGGTCCAGCTCGGCGACCACCTCGCGCGCCAGCACACGCCCTTGGGCATCGGCCAGGGCCACACTTTCCGAGCCCTTGATCGGCGCCGCTTCGGCCAGCGCCAGCAAGCGCTCCAAGGCTTCTTCCACCGCCATCAGCGGGCGGGGCTTGGCGACCTCAACCACGGCTTTCACAGGCCGCTGCCTGCTTCAGGTGCGGTACGAAGTTGCAAGGGCGATGGCGAGCATCGAGCTGCTCGGCCAGAATACCGTCCCACCCGGTACGCACCGCGTTGGTCGAGCCCGGCAGGCAACACACCAGGGTACCGTTAGCCAGGCCCGCCAAGGCGCGGGACTGCACGGTGGACGTGCCGATATCGGCCACGGAGATCTGCCGGAACAGCTCGCCGAAGCCCTCGACCTGCTTGTCCAATAGGCAGGCGACCGCTTCGGGTGTGCTGTCACGGCCAGTGAAACCGGTGCCGCCAGTGATCAGGACCACCTGCACCTGGTCATCGGCGATCCAGGTGGCGACCTGGGCGCGGATCTTGTACAGGTCGTCCTTGAGCAACACGCGGGCTGCCAGGCGATGGCCCGCCGCGCCCAGGCGGTCGACGAACAACTGGCCGGACGTGTCGGTCTCGAAGGTACGGGTGTCGCTGACCGTGAGCACGGCGATGTTCAGCGGCACGAAGGGGGTGTCTGCCTTGGCTTTCATGGGAGTCCGTCGCAGGAAGAGGAAGATGGCCGCTTTTATATCACAGGCCAGCCGCGACGCCGCCGTTGTTCTGCGTCAATGCCTGCGCAATGGCGCTATGCTGCACTGTGCAAGGAACTTTGCGCGGACGCCCGGCGTCCTACTAGACATCAAGCACGATCGTACTGGAGAAACACAATGATTCAACGGACCCTTCCCGCTTTCCTGCTCGCCCTCGGCCTGGGCGCCCTCGCTGGCTGCGCATCGCCGACCGTCATCACGCTCAATGATGGCCGCGAGATTCAGGCAGTGGACACTCCTGCCTACGACGAGGACTCCGGTTTCTACGAATTCGAGCAGCTCGACGGCAAGCGCACCCGCATCAACAAAGACCAGATCCGCACCGTCAAGGAGCTGTGATTTGAGTGGCGCTTTTCGGCAAACACTCTTTTTGCAACAAGGGGTTGCGTCGAAAAATGCGATGCAGTAGGATTTTGTTCATCGGAGTGTAGCGCAGCCAGGTAGCGCGTCTCGTTCGGGACGAGAAGGCCGCAGGTTCGAATCCTGTCTCTCCGACCAAATCCTCTCCAAGAAGCCCGCCTCGAGCGGGCTTTTTGTTGTCTCTGGAAAAGCTGGGCCTTGCGGCCCACGCGGGGCAAGCCCGTTCCGCACAAAGAGCTTGCAATGACCGCACTAACACCAGATCCCCTCTAGCAGCCTTGCTCTTGCAAAAACGCCCCTCGGGAGGGGCGTTCTTCGCGATAGCGTTACTGCAGCGTGGCCGCTTCGGCCACCGCCTCTTCAGGCTGCACCGGAACGTACAGCAGCTGCAGACGCGCACTGCTCCATTCACGGGTCTTGTTGGTCAGCTCGAGATTATTGTTCAGCTTCTGGCCGTAGGTCGGCACGATCTCCTTGAGCTTGGCCTGCCATTCAGGGCTCTGGACGCGGTCCTTGAAGGTCTTCTCCAGCACCGTCAGCATGATCGGCGCCGCGGTGGATGCACCTGGCGAAGCCCCCAACAGCGCGGCGATGGTGCCGTCCTGGGAAGCCACCACCTCGGTGCCGAACTGCAGGATGCCGCCGTGCTCAGGGTCCTTCTTGATCACCTGGACACGCTGACCGGCCTGCAACAGCTTCCAGTCCTCGTTCTTGGCGTTGGGGAAGTATTCACGCAGGGCGTTCATGCGGTCATCGAAGCTGAGCATCAGCTGGCCCATCAAGTAGGTGCTCAGGTCGATGTTGTCGATGCCGGCGTTCATCATCGGCATGATGTTGTGCGTGGTCAGCGATGCGAACATGTCCAGCAGCGAGCCATTTTTCAGGTACTTGGTGGAGAAGGTCGCGAACGGGCCGAACAGCAGCACTTCCTTGCCGTCGATCATGCGGGTATCCAGGTGTGGCACCGACATCGGCGGCGCGCCGACCGAGGCCTTGCCGTACAGCTTGGCCTTGTGACGAGCGACGATGTCCGGGTTGTCGGTCATCAGGAACTGGCCACCGACCGGGAACCCTGCGTAGCCTTCGGCTTCCGGGATGCCGGACTTCTGCAGCAGCTTGAGGGCACCGCCACCGGCACCGATGAACACGAACTTCGCGTTGACGCGGGTTTCCTGGCCGCCGTTGGCCAGGTCCGCCACCACCACGTTCCAGCTGCCGTCATCGTTGCGCACGATATCGCGCACTTCATGGCGCAGGTGCACCTGGACGTTGGGGTTGCGGGTCATCGACGCAAACAGCTGGCGGGTGATCTCGCCGAAGTTGACGTCGGTGCCGATGGCCATGCGGGTGGCGGCGACCTTCTGATCAGGCGAACGGCCTTCCATCACGATCGGCACCCACTTGCGGATCTGCTCGTGGTCCTCGGAAATCTCCATGCCGCGGAACAACGAGCTGTGCTGCAGGGCCTCGACGCGCTTGTGCAGGAAGGCGACGTTCTCGTCACCCCAGACGAAGCTCATGTGCGGCACGTTGTTGATGAAGGACTTCGGGTTGCTCAGCACGCCCTGCTCGACCTGGTAGGCCCAGAACTGCTTGGAGACCTCGAACTGCTCGTTGACGTTGACCGCCTTGCTGATGTCGATCTTGCCGTCCTTGCCTTCGCTGGTGTAGTTCAGCTCGCAGAAGGCCGAGTGGCCGGTACCGGCGTTGTTCCAACCGTTGGAGCTTTCCTCGGCGACTTGGTCCATGCGCTCGTAGACGTCGACCTTCCAGTTCGGCTCGAGCTCGGTAAGGTAGGTACCCAGGCTCGCACTCATGATGCCGCCGCCGATAAGCAGGACGTCGACGGACTTTTCCGGCTCACCGGGCTTGGAGCAGCCGATGACGCTCAGGCACAGGAGCGTCAGCAGGATTTTTTTCATAGTTCAATCCAATTGAAGTGAAGTGGCTGGCATTGCCCTGCCCCCGCTGTGCACGCCCGGTTGTTGTTCTGGCTCGCGCGGCCTCTCGCGTCAGCGACGCGCCATCCTGCGGCAACTGGCCTGCAGGACCGGTGAAGGTCGACGCCTGGGGTTTCGATGGATCGGGGCGGGATTGCCGTGGGCCCTTGGCCCGGCTCGCCCTCAAGCAGAAGTTGTGCCAGTTTCGCCAAGACCAACGGCTAATAGCTAGGACGTGTGGTCGCACCCCATCTTTAGCGGTTTTGCTGGCGACAATCCGCCACATTACCTTGCCCTTTGGGCATACAAATGGCGGGTTTCCCCCGCCCGTGTGCCCCCTCCTTCTGTAGCAGCGGGTAGGCCCCGCGATTGCGCCGGGCCTGCCAGCGCATTGCATGGCAAGGGGCGCAGGTAGGCGAAACAGCCTTCTCAGGCACTGAGCCGGGACGTGACCTCACCCAACTGCCCGGACAACCCCTGCAGGCGTTGCCCGGCCTGCTCGGTATCCTGTACCGCCTGCTGGTTGGCCGTGGCGATACGGGTGATCTCGACCAAGTTGCGCGAGATGTCCTCGGCGACGCTGGTCTGCTCCTCGGCGGCGGTGGCGATCTGTCGGTTCATGTCGCGTATCGCCTCCACCGCCATGGTGATGCGCTGCAGCATCTGCCCGGCCTGTTGCACCTGCTCGGCGCCCTCCTCGCTGCGGCGCTGGCCGTTCTCGATGGCCTTGACCGCCTCCAGCGCACCGGACTGCACCGCCTCGATGATCTGCTGGATCTCGGCGATGGACGATGCAGTGCGCTGGGCCAGGCTGCGCACCTCGTCGGCGACCACGGCGAAACCACGCCCGGCTTCACCGGCCCGGGCCGCCTCGATGGCCGCATTGAGCGCCAGCAGGTTGGTCTGTTCGGCGATGCCGCGAATCACCTCCAGGACCTTGCCGATCCGCGTGCTGTCATGCTCCAGGTCGCGAATCACCGTGGCCGTGCCCGCGATCTCATGGTTGACCCGGGCAATGATGTCGATGGTCGCCTGCATCACCTGCTCGCCGGCCTGGGCGCTGTGGTCGGCATCGTCCGCCGCCCGCGCCGCCTCGGCGGCATGGCGTGCCACCTCCTGGGCCGTGGCGGACATCTCGTGCATGGCCGTGGCCACCTGATCGGTACGCTGGAACTGGTCATCGCTACCACGTGCCATGTCACCGGCAATGCTGCGCAACTGGCCGCTGGCATTCTCCAGATCGTCGGCATTGCCCTTGAGCCGGCCGATGGTCTCGGCGAGAAAATCACGCAAGGTGTTGGCGGCCCGGGCCAGGCGCCCGAGCTCGTCGGCCCGGCGACTGTCGACCCGGGCGGCGAAGCGACCTTGGCTCAGCTGCGCCACATAGTCGATCAGACCACGGATCGGCTCGACCAGGCTGCGGTTGACCAGCCACAGGCTGAACAGGCCGACCAGCAACGCCGATGCCAGCATCACCAGCAGGCCCAGCCACACCGTACGCTGCGCAGTAGCGTTGATGGACGAGGCGCGCTCCTGGGCATCGGCACGCAACCGCTCGACCAACGCGCTCATCTGCTCGCTGGCGGCACGGTCCACACCTTTGACCGCCGCATCCCCCGCTCCCGGGTCGCCGCCCGCCGCCAGGAAGGCCTGGCGACCACTGACATAGGCCTGGCCCAGCTGGCGATGGCTTTCCCGCAGCTGCTGCAGGCGCAGCGCCAGGTCGCCTTCGCTGCTTTCGATCAACTGCCCGAGCAACGTCTGCACCCGCTGCTCGCGGGCCTGGAACTGCTGCCAGTACTTGTCCAGCTCAGCAGGTTGCCGACCCCGCAAGAGCACATTCTTCCATTCCTGCACCTGGATCTTGAATTGCAGGTTGGCCTCGTCGATCAACTGCGAGTCATGCAACGGCCCGTCGACCAGCTCGGCATAACCGCGCACGCTCGAGGACAGGAACTGGAAGCACACCAGGGCGATCAGCAACATCGCCGCCAGGCTGCCGCCGAGCAGGGCCAGGATTTGCATTCTGAGGGATTTACGCAACATCGGTCGATCTCGGGAACAAGGCTGTAGGGAAACGGCATGCCGAGGGGCGCCGCAACGACATCCTTGCCCTCGTTCGCAGGCCAAAAAAAAGCTGCCATCAATCGATAGCAGCCAGGTCGAGCACTTACGCAACAGTTGAGCGAGATAGTCTCAAGCCTTTGCTACAAAAATGTTACAGCCGCGCAAAGCGTCTAGCCCGGGCTGAACTGCAGGGCGGCCAGGCGGGAATACAACGGGCTTTGCTCGATCAGTTGGCGGTGGTTGCCCACCGCCACCACGCGCCCGTTGTCGATCACCGCGATGCGCTCGGCATGCTGTACGGTGGCCAGGCGGTGGGCGATGACCAGGGTGGTGCGCCCGGCCATCAGGGGCGGCAGCGCCTGCTGGATCAGGTGCTCGCTCTGGGCATCGAGGGCGCTGGTGGCTTCATCGAGCAACAGGATCGGCGCATCCAGCAGCAGCGCACGGGCGATCGCCAGACGCTGGCGCTGGCCGCCGGAGAGCCCTAGGCCACCCTCCCCCAGGAGGGTCTGGTAACCCTGGGGCAGTTGTTCGATGAACGCATGGGCATGGGCGCTGCGGGCCGCCGCCTCCACCTCGGCCAGGCTGGCCTCGGGCCGCCCATAGCGGATATTGGCCTCGACAGTGCCGCGAAACAGCGCCGGGTTCTGGGCTACCAGGGCAAACTGACGACGCAGGTCGCCTGGGTCCAGCTCGGTGATCGCCTGGCCATCGAGCAGGATCTGCCCACGCTGGGGGTCGTAGAACCGCAGCAACAGGTCGAACAACGTGGATTTGCCAGCCCCCGAAGGCCCGACCAGCGCCACGGTCTGCCCCGGTTCGATGACCAGGTCCAGACCATCGATGGCCGCCACGCCAGGGCGCGACGGGTAGGCAAAATGCAGGTCGCGCAGCTCGATGCGGCCACGGGACCGCCCCGCAGCCAGGGCGCTCGCCTGCAGCGGTGGCAGGATCGCGCTGCGGGCCGCCAACAGTTCGGCAATGCGTTCGGCCGCTCCGGCAGCACGCTGCAGCTCGCCGATCACCTCGCTGAGGGTGCCGAAGGCACTGCCGACGATCAGGCTGTAGAACACGAAAGCGGCCAGTTCGCCCCCGGAAATGCGCCCGGCGATGACGTCCATGCCACCGACCCATAGCATCACCCCGACCGCCCCCAGCACCAGCACGATCACCAAGGTGATCAACCAGGCGCGTTGGGCAATCCGCCGCCGGGCCACGGCGAACGCCGCCTCCACCGTATCGGCGAAACGCTCGCGATCCAGCGCCTGATGGTTGTAGGCCTGCACGGTCTTGATCTGGCCCAGAGTCTCGGCCACATAGCTACCCACGTCGGCCACCCGATCCTGGCTCTGGCGCGACAGGCTGCGCACCCTGCGACCGAACAGCAGGATCGGCGCCAGCACCAGCGGCAGCGCCAATACCACGATGCTGGTCAGCTTGGGGTTGGTGACGAACAGCAATGCCACGCCACCGATCACCATCAAGGCATTGCGCAGGAACATCGACAGCGATGAGCCGATCACCGACTGCAGCAAGGTGGTATCGGCGGTCAGCCGCGACTGGATCTCCGAGCTGCGGTTGTCCTCGAAGAACCCCGGATGCAAACCGATCAGGTGATCGAACACCGCCCTGCGAATATCCGCCACGCAGCGCTCGCCAATCCACGAGACCAGGTAGAACCGGCTGAACGTACCGACCGCCAGGGCCAGCACCAGCAGCAGGAACAGGCCGATGGTCTGGTTCAACTGCTGGGGAGAACGGGTCATGAAACCTTGGTCGACCAACAGGCGGATGCCCTGGCCCATCGACAAAGTGATGCCGGCGGTGACCACCAGCGCCAACAAGGCCAACATCACCTGCTTGCGATACGGGCGAATGAACTGCCAGGCCAGGCGCAGGGCGCGGCGTTGACGGGAAGAAACCGGTTCGGGCATGAAAAGACCATCCACTGCCAGGAGATTGCACACTACCACTGATCCGCTCGAGCGGAACCGCAAGCCCCCACCCGGCGTCGTTTGCACAGCGAGGCCCAGCGATGGGAAGCACGAACCGGTCCCTATGCGCTTTCGTTCTAACAGGCCTCTGGAGCTTTACCACACTTTCTGGTGGACTATCCCTGTCGCGACGCCAGGGAGCTGTCACAGGCCAGTCACGGCAACGGGGTTATCCTGAGCTTGAACCTGATGAGGAGACAGGACATGAGCTTGCAACATAGCAGCGAAGCACCGAAGACCAACCAGCAGACGCAGCGGAAGGTGTGCGGTTCGATCATCGACGCCCAGGGCCGCGAGGTCCCGATCACCGAGCAGATGATCCAGCAGGCCTGCAAGGAGCTGGAGGAAAGCCGGGTGAAACAGGTGCCCAAGGCGTAAGCCAGGAATGACTTCGACCCGGCGCTTGCGCCGGGTTTTTATTTGCCTTTCGCCGGCAAGCCGGCTCCCACAGGCTCTGAAAACAGCGCAGGACAGGTGGGAGCCGGCGTGCCGGCGATAGCAGCAGCCAAGGAACGTCAGGCGAGCACAGCGCCCAGCGCGTTGACCACCTGCGCCAACTGCGGCGCCTCGCCCCGCAGGCGCACTGCCAGCCCCTCGATCTCGCGCCGCACCGGGTAGTGCTTGCGCAGCAGGTCGAACGCGGCACGCTGCTCGGCCGGCTCTTCGCTCAAGCTGCGACGGAAATCCGCATCGTCGCGACGCGGGTCGTACACCGCGCGACACAGCGTTGCCAGAGCCCAGGCGGGCTCGGCACTGGCGTCCAGGTCGACTTGCGCCAGCGCCGGTGCCGGCAGCAGGTCGGCCAGCTGCACTTGCTCGGGCTCCCCCCGCCAGCGGCAGAACGCCTGGTAGATCTGCGCCGTACCGCGCTGCTTGCCATCGAGGCTATAGCCGGCGATATGCGGTGTGGCCAAGGTGCACAGGTCGGCCAGATCCAGGTCCACCTGTGGCTCGCCTTCCCATACATCCAGCACCGCATGCACGTCTTCGCGATCGAGCAGCAGCTCGCGCAGCGCATTGTTGTCCACTACCGGGCCACGGCTGGCGTTGATCAGCCATGCACCCGCCCGCAGGCGTGCCAACTGCTCCTCGCCCAGCAGATGCCAGGTCGGATGTTCGCCGCCGCGCTGCAACGGCGTGTGCAGGCTGATCACGTCACAGGTTTCGAGCAAGGTATCGAGGCTGACGAAATCCCCGCCCTCCTGCGCCTGGCGGGGCGGGTCGCACACCAACACCTTCCAGCCCAAGCCACGCAGCACGCGCACTAGGCGCTCGCCCACCTGCCCGGCACCGACCACACCGTACACCCGCTCGCTCAGCCTGGCGCCATCGAGCTCGGCCAGGGTCAGCAGGCTACCCAGTACGTAGTCCACCACGCCACGGGCGTTGCAACCCGGCGCGCTGCTCCAGTGGATACCGACTTGGGCGAAATAGTCGAGGTCGAGGTGGTCGGTGCCGATGGTGCAGGTACCGACGAAGCGTACCTGGCTGCCTTCGAGCAGTCGCCGGTCGACCTGGGTCACCGAACGCACCAGCAGTACATCGGCGTCCTTGACGCAGGCCGCGTCGATGCTGCGCCCTGGGTAACGGCGGATCTCGCCGAACCCGGCGAAGAAGGCATCGAGCAGCGGGATATTCTCGTCGGCAACTATCAGCATGGCGCTCTCCTTTCAGGGGAACGCAGTGTAGGCCCTCTGCAGGGCGCGATCCAGCGGGCTCAGTCGGCCTTCTTGCGGATCCAGTACAGGTAGGTGCCAGCCTGCTCCTGTTGCTCCAGCAGTTCATGGCCGAGGAAGTTGCAGAACTTGGGGATATCGCGACGGGTCGAGGGGTCGGTAGCGATCACTTTGAGCAGGCCTCCAGCGGCCAGGTCACGTACATGCTGGTGCAGCATCATCACCGGCTCCGGGCAGTTCAGGCCAGTGGCATCGAGGACGGCGTCAGGGGTGAATTCGGTCATGGGGGGCTCCAAATGATGGGGCATTGTCGCGCATCGGGCGCCAGGCTCCAAGGGGGCAGCCTTCAGAGCCAGCCAATCGCGGACAAGCCCACCCCAACGGATGGGACCACCCTGTGGGAACGGGCTTGCCCCGCGATCAAGGGCGAAGCCCTTGCCAGGCGGCAAACCTATTGCAGGTTACCGCGGTTTGAGGTCCAGCCGCCGCAGGTGGCAAGTGACCTCCTCACGGTCGTGATACAGCTGCTTGCAGGCGATCGACACCTTGATCTTGCGCGCCTTGAAGCCCGCCTCGATCCGGTCGAGCAGCCGACGTACCTCGGCATAACGCTGCTTCATCGGCAACTTGAGGTTGACCACCGCCTCACGGCACAGCCCCTCGCCCAGCCAGGTCTCGATCAAGGCCGCCGTGCGCGCAGGCTTCTCGACGATGTCGCAGACCATCCAGTCCACCGTCTGCCGCGGTTGCCAGGTAAACCCATCGGCCATCAGGTGCTGGACCAGACCAGTGTCCATCAGGCTCTCGGCCATGGGGCCGTTGTCGATGGCAGTCACCAACATCCCGCGCTTGACCAGCTGGTAGGTCCAGCCGCCTGGCGAAGCCCCCAGGTCGACGCCGGTCATGTCATCGTTCAGGCGTTGATCCCATTGGTCGCGCGGGATGAACTGGTGCCAGGCCTCTTCCAGCTTGAGGGTCGAACGGCTAGGCGCCTCGCGTGGGAACTTCAGACGCGGGATGCCCATGGGCCAAAGCGCTGAATTGTCGGCTTCGGCCAGGCCGACGAAAACCCGCCGGCCACTGATGAATGTCAGCAGCAGGCGTGGCCCGCTCGCCTTCTCCACCAGGCGCCCGGCCTTTTCCAGCGCTTTGCGCAGCGGTACTTCGAACTTGCGGCAGAAGGTCGACACCTCCTTGCCTTCGTTGCTGTCGAGCACCTCCAGCCACAGGCTGCTGCACACCGGGTAGCTGGCCAGGTGCTCGAGCAGGACACTGATACGGTCGCTTTCCGGCAAGTCGATAAACAGGCCTCGGGCCCACTGGCGCGGGAAGATCAGCCAATCGAAGCGCAGTTCACGCATCAGCCGCTCGCCGCCGTCGGGTTCGGCGCAGACGAACTCGGCACAGGCACTCTGCGGCTTGCCCTTGGCGTAGCCGGCAACGCCCAGACGGGCGGCGTGTTCGCTGATTTCGGCGCAGACCTCGCCCTCGAAACCGGGCCGGCAATGCATGAACAGGGTATTCATCTTTCACTCCACTTCGCTGGCATCGGTCGCCAGCCTTGATCCGGCGCAAGGCAGGCGCCGGCAGGGCGGCGATGATAAAGGAAGATCGGAACCTGCGACACGCCCCACCGGTCCAGAATTGAGTCAGGGTCGGCAAACCGGTCTACCCTGAGCATTCAGCCAGGTCCGTGCCGTGCGGACCGTCACAGAGCGGTGACACCGGCCTGGAATTGCCGGGCACCGGCGCAGAAGGAGTTGGCAATGCCCTCGCTCGATAGCCTGAACAGCCTCAAGACACTCAAGGTCGCAGAGCAGACCTACCACTATTTCAGCCTCGCCGAGGCCGCCCGGCAGCTGGGCGACCTACAGCGCCTGCCCATGTCGCTCAAGGTGTTGTTGGAGAACCTGCTGCGCTGGGAGGACGGCAAGACCGTCACCGGCGATGACCTGCAGGCCCTGGCCGACTGGCTCGGTGAACGCCACTCGGACCGGGAAATCCAGTACCGCCCGGCGCGGGTGCTGATGCAGGACTTCACCGGCGTGCCCGCCGTGGTCGACCTGGCCGCCATGCGCGCGGCCATGGCCAAGGCCGGCGGCGATCCGCAGCGGATCAACCCGCTTTCTCCGGTAGACCTGGTAATCGACCACTCGGTGATGGTCGACCGCTACGCCAGCCCCGCCGCCTTCGCCCAGAACGTCGACATCGAGATGCAGCGCAATGGTGAACGCTACGCCTTCCTGCGCTGGGGCCAAAGCGCGTTCGACAACTTCCGTGTGGTACCGCCGGGCACCGGGATCTGCCACCAGGTCAACCTGGAATACCTCGGCCGCACGGTCTGGACCCGCGAAGAGGACGGCCGCACCTACGCCTTCCCCGACACCCTGGTCGGTACCGACTCGCACACCACCATGATCAACGGCCTGGGCGTGCTCGGTTGGGGCGTGGGCGGCATCGAGGCGGAAGCGGCGATGCTCGGCCAGCCGGTGTCGATGCTGATCCCCGAAGTCATCGGCTTCAAGCTGACCGGCAAGTTGCGTGAAGGCATCACCGCCACCGACCTGGTGCTGACCGTGACCCAGATGCTGCGCAAGAAGGGCGTGGTGGGCAAGTTCGTGGAATTCTACGGCGACGGCCTGGCCGACCTGCCCCTGGCCGACCGCGCCACCATCGCCAACATGGCGCCCGAATACGGCGCCACCTGCGGGTTCTTCCCGGTCGACCAGGTGACCTTGGACTACCTGCGCCTGTCCGGGCGGCCGGAGGCCACCGTGCAACTGGTGGAAGCCTATTGCAAGGAACAGGGGCTGTGGCGTCTGCCTGGGCATGAACCGGCGTTCAGCGACACCCTGTCGCTGGACATGCACGACGTCGAAGCGAGCCTGGCCGGGCCCAAACGGCCCCAGGACCGAGTCGCACTGTCCCAGGTCAGCCAGGCCTTCGACCATTTCATCGAGCTGCAGCCCAAGCCCCTGGCCAAAGAAGTCGGTCGCCTGGAAAGCGAAGGTGGCGGCGGCGTGGCGGTCGGCAATGCCGACCAGGCCGGCGAGATCGACTACACCCACGAGGGCCAGACGCACACCCTGCGCGACGGCGCCGTGGTGATCGCGGCAATCACCTCCTGCACCAACACCTCCAACCCGAGCGTGATGATGGCCGCAGGCTTGGTGGCCAAGAAGGCCATCGAAAAGGGACTTACCCGCAAACCCTGGGTGAAAAGCTCCCTGGCGCCCGGCTCCAAGGTGGTCACCGACTACTTCAAGGCCGCCGGCCTTACCCCCTACCTCGACCAGCTCGGCTTCGACCTGGTCGGCTACGGCTGTACCACCTGCATCGGCAACTCAGGACCACTGGACGACGCCATCGAGCATGCCATCAGCTCGGCGGACCTGACCGTGGCCTCGGTGCTCTCGGGCAACCGCAACTTCGAAGGTCGCGTCCACCCACTGGTGAAAACCAACTGGCTGGCCTCGCCTCCTCTGGTGGTCGCCTATGCCTTGGCCGGCAGCGTACGCACCGACCTGACCCGCGACCCGCTGGGCACCGGCAAGGATGGCCAGCCGGTCTACCTGCGCGACATCTGGCCGAGCCAGCAGGAGATCGCCGATGCCGTGGCCAAGGTCGACACGGCCATGTTCCACAAGGAATACGCCGAAGTCTTCGCCGGCGACGCGCAGTGGCAAGCCATCGAAGTGCCCCAGGCAGCCACCTATGTCTGGCAGGCCGACTCCACCTATATCCAGCACCCGCCGTTCTTCGACGACATCGGTGGCCCACTGCCGCAGATCCGCGATATCCAGGGCGCGCGCATACTCGCCCTGCTCGGCGATTCGGTGACCACCGACCATATCTCCCCGGCCGGCAACATCAAGGCCGAGAGCCCGGCCGGGCGATACCTGCGCAGCAAGGGTGTGGAACCACGCGACTTCAATTCCTATGGTTCGCGACGCGGCAACCATGAGGTCATGATGCGCGGCACCTTCGCCAACATCCGCATCCGCAACGAAATGCTGCGGGGCGAGGAAGGCGGCAATACCGTGCACGTGCCCAGCGGCGAGAAGCTGTCGATCTATGACGCGGCCATGCGCTACCAGGCGGAAGGCACGCCACTGGTGGTGATCGCCGGCCAGGAGTACGGCACCGGCTCCAGCCGCGACTGGGCGGCCAAGGGTACCAATCTGCTGGGGGTCAAGGCGGTGCTGGCCGAAAGTTTCGAGCGTATCCACCGCTCCAACCTGGTGGGGATGGGCGTGCTGCCGTTGCAGTTCAGGGCCGGCGAAGACCGCAAGGTCCTGGGTCTGACCGGCACAGAGCGCATCGACGTGCTGGGCTTGACCGGCGCGCAGGTCCACCCCGGCATGACCCTGCCGCTGCGCATCACCCGCGAGGATGGCCAACAGCAACAGATCGAAGTGCTATGCCGGATCGACACGCTCAATGAAGTGGAGTACTTCAAGGCGGGAGGCATCCTCCACTACGTGTTGCGGCAATTGATCGCAACATGAACCCATGACCCGGGCTCTGCTTGCTTCATGGGAGCTGGCGGAGCCTGCGATGAGCCGCAAAGCGGCCGTTAAACCCGCTCCCACAGGGGCAGCATTGGCCGCTTGTTCTCTGCGCGACAGCGCAGCCCGAAGGGCTGGGTAACCTCCCACCGAGATTGCGCCGCTGCGAAAATCACTGTGGGCCTTGTGCCGCGATTGGCAGCCCCTCGATGACGTGTCCTGGACGACATTCGGTGAGTCGTACCCTTACCTGCCTCACCTCGACAAGGATTTCCCATGTCCCTCCCTCACATCAGCGCCCTGCTCCTGCTCGGCTTCGGCTACCTCCTGGCCTTGGCTTACGGCAGCCTAGGCCTGGCCAGCCTGCCCAACTTCATCGCCCTGCTCGGCGCCTACCTGCTGGTCCGACGCCAGGTACGCTGGCAACAGGTCCTTGGCCACGCCTCGTTCATTGCCCTGGCCATCGCCCTCGCCCTGCATTGGCTCCCCGGCTTCCATAGCGCCAAGGTGATCGACAAGGCAGTCTTCAGCCCCGGCGCCCTGCCCTTTTCCATGTACCTGAACCTGGACAAACCCCTGATCGGCTTCTGGCTACTGCTGGCCTGTCCCTGGGCCCTGGCCTGGCGCGGCCGTGCCTGGGCGCCGAGCCTGGCACTGACGTTGCCCGCTACCGTGCTCGTCTGCCTGGGCGGGGCCTGGGCTGCAGGGCTGGTGGCCTGGGCACCGAAATGGCCGGACCAGGCCTGGATCTGGCTGTTGAACAATCTGCTGCTGGTAAGCCTTACAGAAGAACTGTTGTTCCGCGGCTACATTCAGGGCGGCCTGCAACGCCTGTTCGGCCATGACCACTTGGCCTTGCTCGCTGCCGCACTGTTGTTCGGCCTGGCGCATCTGGGGGGCGGCTGGCAATGGGTCTGCCTCGCCAGCCTCGCCGGCTTCGGCTATGGCCTGGCCTATCGCCATGGCGGCTTGCTCGCCGCCACGCTGTGTCACTTCGGCCTGAACCTGGCGCATTTCGCGGGCTTCACCTATCCGATGCTATCGCCCTATCCAATCCATTAAATAAACACTCAATAAAAGTCCGGACATGCCGATACCAGTCCAAAGCCTTGCGGATTGAGCCCCATGCGTAATAACCAGCCCATTACCCAGAGAGAACGGACGTTTCCTGCCGAGCAGCGGTTGATCTCCACCACCAACGCCAAGGGCGTGATCACCTACTGCAACGATGCCTTCATCGACATCAGTGGCTTTTCCCGCGAGGAACTCACGGGCGCGCCCCATAACCTGGTGCGTCATCCCGATGTGCCATCGGCGGTGTTCGCCCATATGTGGCAGACCCTCAAGCAGGGCCTGCCCTGGATGGGCATCGTCAAGAACCGCTGCAAGTCCGGCGACCATTATTGGGTCAATGCCTACGTCACGCCTGTGTTCGAACAAAACCAGGTGGTCGGCTACGAGTCGGTGCGGGTCAAGCCCACGGCCGAGCAGATCCGCCGGGCCGAGGCGCTGTACCAGCGCATCAACCAGGGCAAGCCAGCGATCCCTCGGCGCGATAAGTGGCTGCCGGTGCTGCAGGACTGGCTGCCGTTCATCCTGATCAGCCAGATCGGCTTCTGCATCGGCAACTGGCTTGGCCACTCCTGGGGCTTCGCCCTGGCGGCGGGCCTCTCGGTGCCGCTCGGCCTGCTTGGCCTGGGTTGGCAACAGCGTGGGCTCAAGCGCTTGTTGCGCTTGGCCGAGCAGACCACGTCCGACCCGTTGATCGCGCAGATGTACACCGACAGCCGCGGCGTCCAGGCACGCCTGGAAATGGCCATGCTCAGCCAGGATGCACGCATGAAGACGTGCCTGACGCGCCTGCAGGACAGCGCCGAACACCTGAGCGACCAGGCTCGCCAGTCCGATGCGTTGGCCCACCAGAGCTCCACCGGGCTCGAGCGTCAGCGCGTGGAAACCGAACAGGTGGCCGCTGCGGTCAACCAAATGGCCGCCACCACCCAGGAAGTGGCCAACCACGTACAGCGCACCGCCGACGCCACCCAGCAAGCCAACCGTCTGACCAGCCAGGGCCGTCAGATCGCCGGGGAAACCCGTGAAGCCATCGAGCGCCTGTCGGTTGCCGTTGGCGAAACCGGGCAGACCGTCACCCAGCTGGCCAAGGACAGCGACGAGATCGGTGGCGTGGTCGATGTGATCAAGGGCATTGCCGACCAGACCAACCTGCTGGCGCTGAACGCAGCCATCGAGGCCGCCCGGGCGGGAGAGATGGGACGTGGCTTCGCGGTAGTGGCCGATGAGGTTCGTCAGTTGGCCCAGCGCACCGCCGAATCTACCGGGCAGATCCACGGTCTGATCGCCAAGCTGCAGCAGACCGCCAGCAATGCGGTACAGACCATGGAAAATGGCCATCGCCAGGCCCAGGAGGGCGTGGAGCGCGTCATGGAAGCCGACCAGGCACTGGTAGGCATCAGCGAAGCGGTAGCCAATATCACCGACATGGCCACCCAGATCGCCGCCGCGACCGAAGAACAGACCGCCGTGGCCGACGAGATCAGCCGCAACATCAGCACCATCGCCGACCTGGCGGACCAGACGGCCGAACAGGCGCAGCGTTCGGCATTGCTGAGCGAGGAACTGACCAGCACGGCCGGCAGCCAGTATTCGCTGGTGGAGCGGTTCAACCGCTGAGGCTTGGCCTGACGCAGGGCTGCTTCGCAGCCCATCGCCGGCAAGCCGGCTCCCACAGTGATTTCGCAAGTCTTGAGCGCGGCGCAATCTCGGTGGGAGCACGACCGGCAGCCAGTATTCGCTGGTGGAGCGACTCAACCGCTGAGGCATGGACTGACGCAGGGCCGCTTTGCGGCCCATCGCAGGCTCCGCCACCCACATGTACCGCACCCTGTGGGATTGTCCCGCGATCAACGGCGAAGCCCTTATACCAGCCCGCCGATCGGCCGGCCTCACACCAAGCCGTCAATCACCAATCAAGTGCCAACCGGCTCTCGAAATAACGCGCCTGCCCGGTCAAGGGGTCCTCGAACCGCAAGCTCTGCGCCAACAGTTTCAAGGGCCGCTGGTAGTCGTCCTCTTCGTTGGTCAGCTGCGGATAGAACGGGTCGTTGCAGATAGCAGCGCCCAGCGCCGCCATGTGCACCCGCAACTGGTGCGTCTTGCCGGTGACCGGCGACAGGCCATACCGCCATAATTCGCCGTTCTTCTCCAGCACCTCGGCCAGGGTTTCGCTGTTCGCCACGCCTTCCACTTCGTGCATGCGAAAGAAGGGCTCGCCATGCACCAGACGGCTGCGGTGCACCAACGGGAACTCTCGCCCAGGCAGCGCTGCCGCGATCGCCTGGTAGCGTTTGTCGATGCGCCGCTCGGGAAACAGCCGCTGGTAGGCCCCGCGACTTTGCGGGTTCGCCGAGAACAGCACCAGCCCTGCGGTGTGGCGGTCTATTCGATGCAATGGCACCAGGTGTGGGTTGTCCAGACGGCGGATCAGGCGGCGCAGCAAGGTCTGCTCGACATACTCCCCGGTGGGCGTGACGGGGAGGAAATGCGGCTTGTCCGCCACCACCAGGTGTTCATCGACGTGCAGAATCGCCTCTTGCACGGGGATCGGCTTTTCATTGGGCACTTCGCGAAAGTAATGCAGGCGCATGCCCTGGCGGTAGGGCAGGTCCGCCGGGATCGCCCGCCCCTCGGCGTCCAGTACCCGCCCACGGGTAAAACGGTCGAGCCACTGCTCGCGGCCGATACCCTTGAAGTGATCGCTCAGGCAATCGAGCACGGTCGTCCAACGGCCAGGGGGCAGGCATACGGTACTGGCTTGCTGGCGGGCGGGGTCGAAAGGTGCGGTCATGGCAAGGCTCGGGCATTCAAAGGCGGGCATTATCCGTCATGCCCGCTGGCTCAACCAGCCTGGCCGGTCAACTCACTGCGCTCCTTCAACCAGCGCAACACCTGCACGGCCTCCCAACGACCAGGATCGAACAGGGCATAGACCAGCCCTTGGTACCCCACCACATCCAGGGGGCGGTGGTAGCCGGCGCGCTGGAACAGCGCCTCGATTTCGGCAAAGCAGGTGTTGAAATGGACCTTGCCGAAGGGTGTCCGGTCGTCGGTCACCAGGCCTTCGAGTCGCAGCTCCAGCACGGCTTCGCACACGCGCTCCGGCGGCATGCGATTGACGCTGTACTTCAATTGCTCGACATTGAGCATGTGGCATCCCTGATACTGTATTTATATACAGCATACGGACGCAACAGCGCCTGCGTCAATCGCGTCAATGCAACCTCTGGAGGTAACCGCTGCCACGGCGAACGGTCAGCACCTCCCGTCGCGGCGTCTGTACCGCCACGGCAAGATGGACCCAGCTGTCATACTCCAGGATCAATTGGTCGAACATCAGGTCGCTGTCGAGGATGCGCTGAACCACTTCCCGAGGCTCGATTTCCACCACATTGAAATCGGCGGCCAGCCCGGAAAGGTGGGCACTGTTGCGAGCGCCGCCCACCCGCTGATTGACGGCGGGGCTGCGAAACCCACTGCTGATGAGAATAGGGGCATGACACAACTCACGCACCCCCTCCAATGCCTGGCACAGCAGGTCAAGATTGGCCAAGGCCTGCGGGCCCGGTTCGTTGCTCAGGCCTTCACGCGCGGCGACTTGCGAGACGGTCATTTCTGCGAGGGTGAAATGGGGGGTAATGAACATCACGGTACTCCAGGGTTTGGATCGGACCCGAATTTTCGATCCACGCCCTGTTGGATGCAGGATGGAGATGACTCCTGCCCGAGCATTTCTTACCCCAAGAATGCCACCACCTGCTCGGCATCGAACGGCCAACCCAGTTCAGCCCCGGTGTCGCAACGGCGCAACACCGGGATGCTCAACCCATAGCGCTCGAACAAGGCCTCACTGTCGGCGATATCGACCAGTTCAACCAGCAGACCATGCTCGACAAAAGGCATCAGCACGGCCTCGGCGACTTCGCACAAATGACACCCAACGGTGCCGAACAGTTGGCATTCAGGCAACATGGCCAGGCCCCAGGTCTGTGGAGAAGGAGTCTTATTCTAGGTCCATCCCCTGCCACGTGCACCTGTGGTGGGTCAGTCCTGGCTGGTCGCCCCGATACGATGCAGCGACAGGTCAGCGCCCTGGAACTCCTGCTCATGACTCAGGCGCAGCCCATGCACCGCCTTGATCAGGCCATACACGGCAAAACCGCCGGTCAACGCCACCAGCACGCCCGCCAGGCTGCCAAGCACTTGGCTGGCCAAGCTGACACCCCCCATTCCGCCCAGCAGGGTCTGCCCGAACAGGCCGCAGGCAATGCCGCCCCAGACACCACACAACCCGTGCAGTGGCCACACGCCCAGCACATCATCGATCTTCCAGCGGTTCTGCGCAGCGGTGAAGCACCAGACGAACATCGCACCCGCCACCAGGCCGGTTGCCAGGGCGCCGATCGGGTGCATGAGATCGGAGCCGGCACAAATGGCCACCAGCCCGGCCAGCGGCCCGTTGTGCAGGAAACCTGGGTCGTTGCGCCCGGCCAGCAAGGCGGCCAGCGTACCGCCGACCATGGCCATCAACGAGTTGATCGCCACCAGGCCACTGACACCCTGCAAGGTCTGGGCGCTCATGACGTTGAAGCCGAACCAGCCGATGATGAGAATCCACGAACCCAACGCCAGGAATGGAATGCTCGACGGCGCGAACGCCACCAGCCGACCCTCGCGATAACGCCCACGGCGCGCGCCCAGCAGCAATACCGCTGCCAGTGCCAGCCACCCCCCCATGGCATGCACCACCACCGAACCTGCGAAATCATGGAACGGAGCGCCAAAACGGGCCTGCAACCAGGCTTGCACCCCGAAGTTGCCATTCCATACCAAGCCTTCGAAGAAGGGGTAGATCAACGCCACGATCAAGGCCGTGGCGCATAGCTGCGGCACGAAACGGGCGCGCTCGGCAATGCCACCGGAAATGATCGCCGGGATCGCCGCGGCAAAGGTCAGCAGGAAGAAGCACTTGACCAGGGCATAGCCATGGTCGGTGGCGAGTTCGCTGGCCGGCTGGACGAAGTTGACACCATAGGCCACCCAGTAGCCGACGAAGAAGTACACCAGGGCCGAGATAGCGAAATCACTGAGGATCTTCGACAAGGCGTTGACCTGGTTCTTGTGCCGCACGGTACCCACCTCGAGGAAGGCGAAGCCGGCGTGCATGGCCAGCACCAGGATGGCGCCCATGAGGATGAACAAGGTATTGGAGCCATGAACGAGAGAGTCCATCGCGCTGTGCATGTTTTCCATGAGTAGGCAGACCTGAAAAAAGCACCAGGACAGTTCAAGAGCCCGCATCCGTGCACCGATTCGGTGCCAGGCCTCTGCCCTGTTTCGGTGAATGGGGCGGGACCTGCGTGGTTTTTTCTTGGGTTTGTCGTGGATTGGGTTAAGGTTTATCGGTATCGGCCAGCCAGGTGCACGTATTCGGCGCGCAACCTGATGGTCACGCCCCTGCTGATAGCAAGGGCCATACCAGCAACCGCACTGAACCTTCCGCTTCGCCCATCACTCGAAATAGCCACACACATTTCACAGGGAGAGATCGCATGGCCAATAAATCGGCAAAGACTGCTCAAGAGCTATTGATGGCTGACTTCCAGGCCTTGGTGCGCGACACCGAGAAATTGCTCGCCGACACCGCCAACCTTGCAGGCGACCAGGCCGATGCCCTTCGCGAACAGCTGCACGAACGCCTGACCCAGGCCCGCGAGACCCTGCAACTGACCCAGGATTCGGTCCGCGAACGCGGTCAGGCGGCACTTGGCACCGCCGAACAGTACGTCCAGGAAAACCCCTGGCAAGCCATTGGCATTGCCGCCGGCGTCGGCCTGCTCATCGGCCTGCTGGCCAATCGACGTTAAGGAGCGCCCATGGACACCGACGCCCCCGGCGCCAGCGCTTCCGGCAAGCGCCTCGGCGCGGCCCTGCTCGGCCTGTTGCACAGCCATATCGAACTGTTCGGCATCGAACTGCAGGAACAGAAAGCCCGCACCCTCAGCCTCCTGCTGTTCGCAGGCCTCGCCCTGGTATTCGGGCTCCTGTTGCTGACCGCATTGTCCGGCCTGCTCCTGGTGCTGTTGTGGGACAGCTATCGCCTGGCCGGGATCGTCGGGCTGTGCGTGTTCTACGGCATTGCCGCGCTGTATTGCGGGTTGCGTCTGAAGGCGGCCGTGTTCGATGAGTCGTCGCCTTTCAGCGCCACGCTCGAGGAACTTGCCAAGGACAGGGAGCGCCTGTTGCCATGAGCCTGCCCGAACTGCCCAATACCCGGAACCCCAGGGAACTGCGCAAGGCGCTGCTGCGCCTGCGCCTGGAAATGCACCGCCAGGAAATCCGCCACGAATCGGCGCAACTGCTCGAACCCGTCCGCCGCCTGCGTGGCGTAGGCGATTCGCTGCACGACGGCCTGGGCATCAAGCACGCGCCCTTGTGGGGCCTGGGCGCAGTGGTCGCCTTGGGTTTTGTCACAGGCAAAGGTGTGCGCAGCGGCAACCTCAGCCGCCTGTTGCGCCTGAGCACCACCCTGGTCCCCCTGGTACGCCTGTTCCTGCGCAGCGGCCAACGTCCCTGAACCTCGTGCCCGCCGCTTGCGCGGGCGCGCTCGACACGGGAAGCTATGGCGTCCACCTGATGGGAGATAGAGCCTTGGACTGGCATACCCTGCTGACCCGCGAACGCCTGGGCAAAGCCCTGTACAGCCCCGAGGAGCTGGGGCGCAGCCCCTTCCACAAGGACCATGATCGCATCATCTTCTCCGGCGCCTTCCGCCGCCTGGGGCGCAAGACCCAGGTGCACCCGGTCTCCAGCAACGACCATATCCATACCCGTCTGACCCACTCCCTGGAAGTCAGTTGTGTCGGCCGTTCGCTGGGCATGCGCGTGGGCGAGACGCTACGCGACAACCTGCCCGCCTGGTGCGAGCCCAGCGACCTGGGCATGATCATCCAGTCTGCTTGCCTGGCCCATGACATCGGCAATCCACCGTTCGGGCATTCCGGCGAAGACGCCATCCGCCATTGGTTTCAACAGGCCGCCGGGCGCGGCTGGCTGGACGACATGAGCGACGACCAGCGGGCCGACTTCCTCAATTTCGAAGGCAACGCCCAGGGTTTTCGGGTCCTCACCCAACTGGAATACCACCAGTTCGACGGCGGTACCCGATTGACCTACGCCACCCTGGGCACCTATTTGAAATACCCTTGGAGTGCCCGTCACGCCGACGCCCTGGGCTACAAGAAGCACAAGTTCGGCTGCTACCAGAGCGAACTGGCGCTGCTCGAGCAAATTGCTCGCAAGCTTGGCCTGCCACAGCTCGAGCAGCAACGTTGGGCAAGGCATCCATTGGTGTACCTGATGGAAGCGGCCGACGATATCTGCTACGCGTTGATCGACCTTGAAGATGGCCTGGAGATGGAGTTGCTGCAATACGCAGAAGTGGAGGCCTTGTTGCTCGACCTGGTGGGCGACGACCTTCCCGAGACCTATCGTCAGCTGGGGCCGGCGGATTCGAAGCGACGCAAACTGGCGATTCTGCGCGGCAAGGCCATCGAACACCTGACCAACGCCGCCGCCCAGGCCTTCGTCGAGCAGCAGCACGCCTTGCTCGCCGGCCATCTGGCCGGTGACTTGGTCGAGCACATGCATGGCCCGGCCAAGCGCTGCGTCCTGCAAGCCAAGGACATGGCGCGTAAGAAAATCTTCCAGGACAAGCGCAAGACGTTGCATGAAATAGGCGCCTACACCACCCTTGAGATCCTTCTGAACGCGTTTTGCGGCGCTGCGCTGGAACAGCATGGCGGGCGCACGCCTTCGTTCAAGAGCCGACGTGTCCTGGACCTGATCGGCAACCATGCACCTGACCCCCATGGCTCGCTACACAATGCATTCCTGCGCATGATCGATTTCATCGCCGGCATGACCGATAGTTATGCCAGCGAAATGGCCAGTGAAATGACTGGACGCTCCAGCCCGACATAAGGGCAGGAGCTGCCCAGATCCGATGGGCTTTGATGAAGGAAACATCTTAATAACCAACCCTTCAATTAAACATCTCTTTATATTTCCAAATAAAAAGTAACCAAATTCGCCCCTTGCCGCCGCCCCGATACACGGGCGGCGTAGCGCGGATAGTTTTTTACTGTAAGCCTTTTCCCATATCATAATTACAGCCCTTCACCGCATATTCCTCATCTACCAACTGCGCTAAGGTAGATGTTGTTTTCCGACACCTACGCATGGAAGTTGAATATGCACTCTGTATATATCGTCGATGATCACCCCGTTATCCGTCTGGCTGTTCGCATGCTGCTGGAAAATCAGGATTACAAGATTGTCGGCGAGTCGGACAATGGCGTGGACGCCATGCAAATGATCCGCGAAACACGCCCCGACCTGGTAATCCTCGACATTGCCATTCCGAAGCTGGACGGCCTGGAAGTGCTTTCCCGCTTCCAGAGCATGGCACTCCCCTTGAAGGTTCTGGTTCTGACCGCCCAGTCACCTGCGCTATTCGCTGTCCGTTGCATGCAATCCGGCGCCGCAGGGTATGTCGGAAAGCAAGAAGACCTGAGTGAATTGCTAAGTGCAATCAAGGCAGTACTGTCGGGTTATAACTACTTTCCGAGCCAAGCCGTTAATGGCAGCCTCTCCGACGCCAACTCCGAAATACGACTTTTCCGACAGGTCAATGACAGAGAACTGATGGTGTTGCAATTATTCGCGCAAGGCAGAAGCAACAAGGATATCGCCAAGGGCATGTTTCTCAGCAACAAGACCGTCAGCACCTATAAAAAACGGCTCATGCAAAAACTTCAGGTTCAAACATTGGTCGACCTGATCGATGTCGCCAAACGCAACGCCTTGGTTTGAGGTGCGACATGGGGCGGTACCTGGCCATTTATCTTGCCTTGGCGCTGATGTGCAGCTCGGTCCTCGCTGAACCGGCAACACCCAAGGCATTGAACCTGCTTACGCGCTCGAACCTCAAGCCGATGCCGCCCGTGCTGAGCGAAGCACAACGCCAATGGCTTGAAAACAAGCAGGTATTGGTCGTCGGGACATCCTTTCCGGACTATCCGCCGTTCGATATCACCACCGGGGGGCGAGACTACCAGGGGCTCACTGCCGAATATGCAGGATTGGTCGGCAGCGCCTTGGGGCTACAGGTACAGGTGCTGGGTTTCGACAGTCGCCAAGCTGCGATCGACGCACTCACCCGAGGCGAGATCGACCTGCTCGGCAGCGCCAACGGTTACGAGGCCAATGCCGGGCTTGCCCTTTCGCGGCCCTACGCCGTCGACCAACCGGTCCTGGTGACCCGCGAACAGGAAGGTCGTGTACTGGATGACCAGCTCGAAGGCCTACGCCTGAGCATGCTCTACCATTACTTGTCGCCAAAGACCGTATTGCAAACCTACCCAAAGGCCGAACTGCTCGCCTTCCAATCCTCGACCCTGGCGCTCAATGCCGTCGCCTTCGGCCAGGCCGACGTATTCATCGGCGATACCATTTCCACCCATTACCAGCTCAACCGCGGCCACATGCCGCCCCTACGCATGGCCAGTTTCGGCAAGCATGAGGCCGTAGGCTTCAGCTTCGCCCTGCGTCGCCAGGATACCCAACTCAAGGCATTGGTCGACGCAGCCCTCGACACCCAGACCAACGCCATGAAGGCCAGCATCTTCAAACGCTGGGGGGCCGGCAGCGACCTGCTTTTGAGCGACCGCAAGCTGCAGCTTTCGCCAAGCGAGGAACAGTGGCTGCGGGAGCATCCGGTCATGCGCGTGGCCATCAACGAAACGGCCGCCCCCATATCCTATTTCGACAGCAACGGCCATTTTCGAGGCATTGCCGCCGACTTGCTCGAACTCGTCCGCCTGCGCACGGGCCTGCGCTTCGAAATCGAACGGGCCAGCGGCATTCGGGACATGCTGGCCCGGCTCAAGGATGGCCGAGCCGATGTCATCGCGGCCATTTCCAGCGATGAGAAACATGACCTTGCCCTGCATATCAGCCGCCCCTACCTGGAAAGCGCCTATGTATTGGTCACGCGTGCAGGCGGTGATCAGGCGTCATCGCTCGAGCAACTGCAGAACCGCCAGGTCGCGATCATGCGTGACAGCAACATCGCCGAACTGCTCTCGGCACACCATCCGCAGATCGGCAGGATCGAGACGGACAGCCCATTCTTTTCCATGGCCCTGCTCGGCAGCGGCGAGGTGGATGCGGCCATTACCACATTGATCGATGCCAACCACGCACTGGCCGACAACCCGGACCTGGTGATCCGCAGCACGATCGGCAGCGAGCCGGCAACCTTTGCGATGGCCACCAACAGCCAACCCCAGGCGCTCGCCTCGATACTCGACAAGGCCCTGCAGAGCATCTCGCCGGAAGAGCTGGGTGTGATCGACAACCGCTGGCGGGGCTATCGGTTGCATGACGATGCGCCCTGGCGCGAATTTCGGCGCGAAGCCCTGCAGTTCTTGCTGGCCATAGGCTTGCTGTTGCTGCTGGCCTTGCTCTGGAATGCGCACCTGCGTCGACAGATCAAACACCGCCAACGCGTGGAGCGAGCGCTCAACGACCAACTGGAGTTCATGCGCGCCCTGCTCAACGGCACACCCCATCCCATGTATGTACGTGACCGCGAAGGGCGCTTGCAAAGCTGTAACGACAGCTACCTGGAAGCTATCGAAGCACAGGCCGAGGACCTGATCGGCAAGCGCCTGGATGAGAGCCTGGGCAACGAACGTGAATATACCCAGCAGATAGAAACCGACTATCGGCAGGTGATGGCTGCCGGCACGCCCCTGATACTCGATCGTGCCTTGCACATAGGGGGTCGCCACCTGACGCTCTATCACTGGATCCTGCCTTATCGTGATTCTCTGGGCGAAGTCCAGGGCATCATTGGCGGCTGGATCGATATCAGCGAGCGCCGCGAGCTGGTTCAGGAACTGCGCCTGGCCAAGCAGCAAGCCGATGACGCGAACCGTGCCAAAAGCACCTTTCTGGCGACCATCAGCCATGAAATCCGAACGCCCATGAATGCAGTCATCGGCATGCTGGAGCTGGCCGTGCGGCGCGCCGACAAAGGGCAGCTGGACCGACCGGCACTGGAGGTCGCCTATCATTCGGCCAAGGACCTGTTGGGGCTGATTGGAGATATCCTGGATTTCGTTCGTATCGAATCCGGGCATCTCTACCTCGCGCCCGAGCCAGTCGACCCAAGCGCACTGGTGGAATCGGTGGCCCGGATATTCGACGGCCTGGCACGACAGAAGGGCCTCGCCTTGCAAGTGGTGATCGCACCGGATGCCCGCTGTCATGCCCTGCTCGACCCATTACGCTTCAAGCAGGTCGTCTCCAACCTGGTGAGCAATGCCATCAAGTTCACCGAAGATGGCCAGGTGTGCATCGACCTCGCCCTCGACGACAAATCGGGTACACCTGTCCTGGAGCTGCAGGTGCGTGATACCGGCATCGGCATCCATGAAGATGACCTGCAGCGATTGTTCAACCCGTTCGTTCAGGCCAACCCTCACAGCGAAGGCGCCCGGGCGGGTACTGGCCTGGGCCTTGCGATCAGCCAGAGCTTGTGCGAAATGATGGGAGGCGACCTGACGATCAAGAGCCTTCCGGGTGTGGGGACCCAGGTCCGCTTGGTCATGCCGCTGCAATGTGTCGCGCCCCCAATGGAAGCTGCGCCGCTGATACCTGAGGTCGAGGCGCCGGTGGCGCGCCTGAAAGCGCTCGTGATCGACGATCACCCGGCCAACCTGTTGCTGATGGAGCAACAATTGAGTTTCCTGGGGCTACGCCTGAACAGTGCTCGCGATGGCCATGAAGGCTTGGAAAAATGGCGCACGGGCGGTTTCGACCTGGTGATTCTGGACTGCAACATGCCACGCATGAGCGGCTACCAGGTAGCCGAAGCGATCCGAGCGCACGAGCACCAGCTCGGCTGGCCACGTTGCGTGATCCTTGGCTATACCGCCAATGCCCAGCCTGAGGTACGTCAGAAATGCCTGGATGTCGGCATGGACGATTGTCTGCTCAAGCCCATCAGCTTGCACATGTTGAACCAACGCCTCGCTGCCATGGCCCCCACCCGCCCGGGTAAGCAGGCGAACCCGCGCCCCAAACCTTTCGAACCCGCAGGCCTGACCGCCATCGCCGGAGAGAACCCCGCCAACCATGAACGGCTGCTCAAAGCGCTGCAACTAAGCCTGCAACAGGACCTGACTACATTGATGGCCATCGACCCAGACCTTGATCCACAGAAGCTCGCCACCCAGGCGCACCATATCCTTGGCGTAGCGAGGATGCTCGACGCGCGGGCGCTGGTAAAGGCTTGTGAGGCGCTGGAGTGCCAGCCATTGGCTTTGCCGCAACGCAAGCTGCGAAGGCAGGCCTTGGCACGGCACATGCGCCGTGTCGAGAACGCCCTGGCCAGGCATCTGCAGGATCTGGCCAGGGCTCGCTGAAGCGGCGCGCCGAACGGCGGCCGCACAGGTGGATCAGGAAGCCGGGGTAATGATCGGCTTGTCCGGATACCAGGCGTCCAGCAGCGGGCTGAGTTCGATCTTGGTCAGTTCGCTACGACCCTTGAGCCAGGCTTCGACAATAGCGCGCTGCTCTTCGCTGACCGAGCCACGCTTGGCCAGGCAGACCAGGCCGAAATCATCGCCGCCAACATAATCCAGGCCGTTGGCATCCATGGCTTCGGCGAGGAAGGCATCGAGGAAGGCGTCGATGGCTTCGTCGGACAGGTCTTCCTTGAATTCCAGGTTCAGTTCGAAACCCAGCTCCTGGAATTCGTCCACGCAGAGCTTCTTGCGCAGGCGACGGGAACGGTTGGTGGCCATGAAACAATCCTCTTGAGTATTAACGCGCGGCACTTTACCAGTTTCCGCGCCAGAGCGGCGCTTTTCCGTCGAACATGACCCATGGTCGGTGCGCTTGGGGCATAATGCGCACAGTATTTTGTCGTGGGGCCATCATCTATACAGCCCCGTTGTCATTTTCCCTCGTCCGCAGGGTTGAAATCGCACATGATCAAAACGCTTCGCCCCCTGATTCTCGCCGGCCTGTTCCTGCCGTTCGCCATGACCAGCCAGGCCGCCACGGTCAATACCACCCTCTCGCCCAAGGTGCAGCAGGCGCTGAAGGCCAACAAGCTGCAGGATTCGGCGCTGTCCCTGGTAATGCTGCCTCTGGACGGCCCAGGCACGCCGACCGTGTTCAACGCTGATGTCTCGGTCAATCCTGCCTCGACCATGAAACTGGTCACCACCTACGCGGCGCTGGAGCTGCTCGGCCCGACCTTCCAGTGGAAAACCGAGTTCTACACCGACGGCACCCTGGGCAACGGTGTACTCAACGGCAACCTGTATCTCAAAGGTGGCGGCGACCCGAAGCTGAACATGGAGAAACTCTGGTTGCTGATGCGCGACCTGCGTGCCAACGGCGTGCGTACCATTACCGGCGACTTGGTGCTGGACCGCAGCCATTTCGTCCAGCCCAACCTGCCACAGTTCAATGACGACGGCGGCGACATGAACAAGCCGTTCCTGGTACGCCCTGATTCGCTGTTGGTCAACCTCAAGGCCCTGCGCTTCGTGGCCCGTAACGACGGCGGCAAAGTGACGGTGGCCGTCGAGCCGCCATTGGCCAACATCCGTATCGACAACCAGGTCAAGGCCGTGGCGTCCAAGCGTTGCACGGGTGATGTGCGCTACAACCCGGTGCCCCAGGCCGACGGTGTCAGTGTGGTGGTCAGTGGCCAGCTTGGTGATGGCTGCAACTCCCAGACCTACCTGTCGCTGCTCGACCATCCGACCTACGCCGCTGGCGCCGTACGTGCGATCTGGAACGAGCTGGGCGGCAGCATCCAGGGCCGCGACCGGATCGAGAACGTGCCCAAGAGCGCACGCCTGCTGGCCCGAGCGTTCTCGCCGGACCTGGTGGAAGTGATCCGCGATATCAACAAGTACAGCAACAACACCATGGCCCAGCAGCTGTTCCTGAGCCTGGGGGCACAGTTCCGCACCGATGCCGACGGGGATGACGCACGTGCCGCCCAGCGTGTGGTGCGCCAGTGGCTGGCGAAGAAAGGCATCACCGCCCCGCACCTGGTCATGGAGAACGGCTCCGGGCTATCCCGTGCCGAACGGGTCAGCACCCGTGAAATGGCGGCGCTGTTGCAGGCGGCCTGGAAGAGCCCTTATGCAGCAGAATTCATAAGCTCCATGCCCCTGGTGGGCATGGACGGGACCATGCGCAAACGGCTCAAGCGCACCGCGCTCAGTGGCGAGGGCCATATCAAGACCGGGACGCTCAATACGGTCCGGGCAATCGCCGGCTTCAGCCGGGACAGCAATGGGCATACCTGGGCCGTGGCGGCGATCTTGAACGACCCCAAGCCTTGGGGAGCGTCCCAGGTTCTGGACCAAGTGTTGCTGGACCTTTATCGCCAGCCCAAGGTGGGTGCCGGGACCGTGGGCGTCGTGCCCTGATGGCCCGGAGCCTGGCCTTCAGCGCCTGGGTCTGAATGATCGATGGCGATAGGGGCATGCTACCTGGCTGGCAATCCCGGCCCTGTCGCCGGCAAGCCGGCTCCCACAAAGACCAGTAGCGCCCCGGGTCTTTGTGTGGGAGCCGGCTTGCCGGCGATGGGCTGCAAAGCAGCCCCGCTACCTGTTCCATATCCTTCAGGTCAATTCTGACTCCACCCGATCCCGCCCCGCCTGCTTGGCCGCATAAACCCCGGCATCTGCTCGCAGCAACAGCGCATCCGCGCCCTCACCCGCCCGCCATCCCGCCACCCCGAAACTCGCCGTCACCCGCCCGACCCCCTCGACCGCCACAGTCCGCACCCCCTGCCACAACTCCAGCGCCAGCAACCGCGCCTGCTCGGCATTGCTGCCCGGGCACAACACCATGAATTCCTCGCCGCCCAGGCGACAGAACACATCCGTGCGACGCAGCCGATTGCCAATCCGCTGGCACAGGCTGCGCAGCACATGGTCCCCGACCGCATGCCCATACTGGTCGTTGATGCGCTTGAAATGATCGATGTCCAGCATGATCACTGCCAGGTCCAGGCCATCACGCTGGGCCCGCTCGAGCTCATGCTTGAGCCGCTCCTGGAAGTAACGACGGTTGTGGATGCCTGTCAGCGAATCGGTGACCGACAGGGCGCGCAGCTCCTCTTCTACTCGCTTGAGGTCGGAAATATCCGTCAGGTACCCATGCCAGACCGTGCAGCCGGCATCGTCGACTTCCGGCGTCGCCTCCCCGCGGACCCAACGCAGGCCCGCCTTGGGCAGCACGACCCGGTATTCCTCACGCCAGGGCGCCAGGTGCTCGGCAGAATACCGCACCGACCTGCGCACGCGTTCCAGGTCGTCCGGGTGGATGCGCTCGTACACCGCCGAGGCGTCTTTACGCAGCACCTGCAGGTCGATCTCGTAGATGTCGCGCAGCCCTTGGCTTGCGTAGGAAAAGCACGAATGCCCGTCGGCGTCCTGCCGATACTGGTAGATACCGCCCGGCACTTCGGCACTGAGCTTTTCCAGGAGCCGGTCACGTGCCGCCAGGGCCTCGTGGACCCGTCGCCGCTCGGTGACATCGATACAGATCGCCAGGTACCCCACCCACAGGCCCTGCTCGTCAAGCACGGCCGTCACCAGCATGTTCGCCAGCAGGTGGCTGCCATCCTTGCGCACCAGGGTCCATTCCCCCGGCTCGCTGCCACTCTCCTGTACCGTCTCGGCGAACATCGCCTGGCCGCCGCCGAAATCACGTCCGTAGCGCACGCTCAAGGCATGAGCGCGCTGGGTCAGCTCCTCGGGCGGAACCAGGTCCTCCAGGCGCAACCGGCCGACCGCCTCGCTGGCCGAATAGCCCAGCATGCGTTCGGCACCGGCATTGAAGGTGCTGACCACGCCCCTGAGGCTGGTGGCGATGATCGCCACCTGGGTGGCGGCATCCAGCACGCTGCGCAGCTGGTTATGGGTGTCGCGCAGGGATTGCTCGCTGACGCGCAGCTCAGCGGTGCGTTGCTCCACCAGGCCCAGAGCGCGCTGGCGCTGGCTGAACAGGCTGTAGAGCAAGGTGCTGAGCAGCAGGCTCAACAAGCCGCCCAGCAAACCGATGGCCACCGAAGCGGAGGAGCGGTTGGCCTGGAGGAAGGCCAGACTGGGGCGGATGTCGAGCTGGTAATGATGGTCTGCCAAGTGCAGCAGGTGGCTGCTGGCCAGGGACACCGGGGCGATAGGGTTCTGTGAGTCGAACAGCACCTCCGGGCCCTTGTCCCCGGAATTATCGGTGATGCGCACCACCAGGTTGTCCTCCTCCGACGGCGGCAGGCCTTCGGCAATCAGACGTCGCATGCTCAGCAGCGCCATCACATAGCCCGTCGGCAGACCGGCGACCACGCCGTCGGCGAATACCGGCGCGACCATCAGCACGCCACGCGCATAGGCCGGCTCGACATTGATCATGTCCAGCGGCGCCGAAACCGCCATGCCGCCCGGCGACTGGGCGCGGATCAACGTAGCCTCGCGCAGGGGCTGGCCACGCAGGTCGAGGCCATAGGGTTGTCCCTGCAGCGAGGCGGCCTGGGTATAGAGCACCGGGTAGTAGTAGTCGCGCTCGGCGGCTGGCTGCCAACCGCCCTGCGCGCCTTGGTCGCGAATCTGGTAGTCCTGGCCCAGCCACACCCTGGCCCGGCGCTCGAAGTCGCCTCGCTGGCCGGCATCGACCCGCGGCGCCCAGGAATAGGCCTGGGTGCGGTACAACAATGGCCGGGCATAGCCATCGAACTCCAACGGAGTGATCTGGGTGGAATAGCTGAAGAAGCGCCGCAGCCCGTCCAGGCGCTGCTCCTGGTCTTCGAAACGTTCGGCGATACGGCTGTAGCGCTCGTTGGCCAGCAAGTCGAAACGCTGGCGCAACTGCTGCTTATAGAATGTCTGGGCGGCGATCACCAAGGCGGCCGTGAGCAGCCCGCCGGCGACCAAGGCCGCCAGCGCCACCGCCCACGCAGGCACGGCTTCGCGAAATACGCCAAGCACCTTCGCACGCACGCCACACTTCATAGAAGGCTCTCACCACGTCAGCGTCCTGCGAATTGTCCAGCCCTTCGCTCAGTTATAGCTATTGGCCACTAGGCGCGCAACGTAGCTGGTCGGCTCAGCGGGCCTGAATGCGCCAGGCTTTGTGGATCCGGTTGTTACGGGCGAAATCCGGGTCCAGGGTCTGCGCGCTGATCTCCTCGACCGCATAACGCTCCTCCAGCCCGGCGTCGAGCTGGAACTTGCGGAAGTTGTTCGAGAAATACAGCACCCCCCCTGGCGCCAGCCGGGCCATAGCCAGGTCCAGCAGTTGCACATGGTCGCGCTGTACGTCGAACACGCCTTCCATGCGCTTGGAGTTGGAGAAGGTCGGCGGGTCGATGAAGATCAGGTCATAGCTGTCGCGGTTGCCCTCCAGCCATGCCATGACGTCGCCCTGCTCGAGGCGGTGACGGTCGGAGAAGCCATTGAGCGCCAGGTTGCGTCGCGCCCAGTCCAGGTAGGTCTTGGACAGGTCGACGCTGGTGGTGCTGCGCGCCCCGCCCTTGGCCGCATGCACGGTGGCCGTGGCGGTGTAGCAGAACAGGTTGAGGAAGCGCTTGCCGGCCGCTTCGCGCTGAATGCGCATACGCATCGGGCGATGGTCCAGGAACAGGCCGGTGTCCAGGTAGTCGGTGAGGTTGACCAGCAGCTTGACGCCACCTTCGTTCACTTCATGGAAACGTCCTTCGGCACCCTGGCGCTCGTACTGGCGGGTTCCACTCTGGCGCTCGCGGCGCTTGAGCACCACGCGCTGCGGGTCGATGCCCAGCGCCTGGGGGATGGCCGCCAGGGCGTCGAGCAGGCGCGCCTGGGCCTTGTCCGGGTCGACCGAACGCGGTGCGGCATATTCCTGCACGTGCACCCAGTCCTGGTAGAGGTCCACGGCCAGGGCATATTCGGGCATGTCGGCATCGTACAGCCGGTAGCAACCGACCTGCTCGCGACGGGCCCACTTGCCCAGTTGCTTGAGGTTCTTCTGCAGGCGGTTGGCGAACATCTGCGCGCCCTCGGACAGGCGTGCCGGCTCGCTGGCAACCGCCGCAGGGCGGCGCGGCTCGCCCGCTTCAGGCTCGGCCTGGCGGCGTTCGCCGGTCACGAACTGGTCGGGCTGCACCTTGAACAGCAACAACTTGCAGGGCAGCGCGCCGTTCCAGAACGCGTACTGCTTGTGGCTGCGAATGCCCATGCGCTTGCCCAGCTCCGGCGCACCGGTGAACACCGCCGCCTCCCAACCCAGGCAAGCCTGGCGCAGGCGCTCGCCAAGGTTCTGGTAGAGGTAGAGCAGGCTCGCCTCGTCGCCCAGGCGCTCGCCATAGGGTGGGTTGCTGATCACCAGGCCTTTCTGATTCTGGTCCGGGCGCGGCTCGAAGCTGCCCACCTCGCCCTGGTAGATCTTCACCCAGTCGCCCAGGCCCGCGCGCTCGACGTTGTTGCGCCCCGGCTGGATCAGCCGAGGGTCGGCTTCGTAGCCGCGAATCCACAGCGGCGGCTTGGCCAACCCTGCGTGGGCACGGGCCTGGGCCTCGTCATGTACCTTGCGCCACAGCGCCGGCACATGGCCGAGCCAGGCCGTGAAGCCCCACCGTTCGCGCTTGAGGTTAGGTGCAATATCGGCAGCGATCATCGCCGCTTCGACCAGGAAGGTGCCCACGCCGCACATGGGGTCAGCCAGGGCGCCGCCTTCGGCGGCGATACGCGGCCACCCGGCACGGATCAGCACCGCCGCCGCCAGGTTCTCCTTCAGCGGCGCAGCGCCTTGCTGCAGGCGGTAGCCGCGCTGGTGCAGGCTGTGGCCGGAAAGGTCCAGGGACAGGATCGCCTCACCGCGCTCCAGGCGCAGGTGCACGCGCACGTCCGGGTCGATCTTGTCCACCGAGGGGCGCTGGCCTTCACGGTTGCGCAGCTTGTCGACAATGGCGTCCTTGACCTTCAGGGCACCGAAGTGGGTGTTGTCGATACCTGAGCCGTGGCCGCTGAACTCCACCGCCAGGGTGCCGTCGGCCATCAGGTGGTCCTGCCAGTCGACACCATGGACGCCGCCGTAGAGCTCGTCGGCGTTCTTCATGGAAAAGCGCTTGAGCACCAGCAGCACGCGGTTGGCCAGGCGCGACCACAGGCACAGGCGGTAGGCGGTTTCCATGTCGGCCGAGCCGCGGATCGCCGAGGTGTGCTCGCGCACCTCTTCAAGGCCCAGGCTGCGGGCTTCCTCGACGAGCAGGCCTTCCAGGCCTTTGGGGCAGGTGAGATAGAGTTCGAAACGGTCCGACATGAGCAATCCAAAGCCTTGGGCTGGTTGAGTGACGGGCCGACGCATCGCCCCGCCTGAGTTTGCCCGGGCGCCCTTCCAGCAGGCGCTCGGGTGGCCTTGCCCATTGAGGGAAGGCCGGGCCACCTGATCGACGAGCCCATCGCGTCATGGCGAAAGTGGGTTAGATCATCAGGCAGTATGAAAATTTCCAGCGACGGGGCCGCCAATGTGACCCTTCGTCGCATTTCAAATTGTTACGGTCATCGTCCGGCACCACTGGCCAGGTGACTGCACAGCAGCGCTAAACCCTGATCATAGCGGGCTCAACGATAAATCAAGTTGAGTCGCATTTATTTACTTATCCTTTGACCCTTGGAAAGGTTACGTCCTTATGACAAATCGATCATTCACACTGTGACTCGCTTTGGTTAGAACTGACCTCAGGTTGTCTCGCAACGAGGCAACACCTTCCGCTCGCCACGCCGGCAGCGAGCGCAAACCGGCAGAACGATTCTGCCCGGCCTCGGAGAGGCCGACGGGACATTACAGTCAACAAGTGAGGGCAACACCCTATGAGAAGACTTAAGCGTGATCCGTTGGAAAGAGCATATTCACGTGGCTACCAGTATGGGGTCACCGGCAAATCCCGCGAGCTTTGCCCCTTCAACCTGCCGTCCGTACGTCAAGCCTGGATCAATGGCTGGCGCGAAGGACGCGGTGACAACTGGGATGGCATGACCGGCACCGCTGGCATCCAGAGACTCAACGAAAATCACGCCGTTGGCTGAGACGAGGACACTGAATTCGAGTCACCATGCGCGCCCTATCCGGGCGGCGGGCTGAGGCCCAGGGGCCCCCTCGAGGGGCCCTTTTTTATGCCCGTTCCTTTATTGCCGAGGCATCGCCGCAATGGCATCCACCGCCTCGCGGATCAGCGCAGGCCCCTTGTAGATAAAGCCCGAGTACACCTGCACCAGGCTGGCACCAGCGGCAATCTTTTCCGCTGCGTGACGCCCTTCGGTGATCCCGCCTACGGCGATGATCGGCAACCTGCCGGCCAGTTCACCGGCCAATACCTTCACCGTGTGGGTGCTCTTCTCCAGCACCGGCGCACCGGACAGGCCACCGGCCTCGTCACCGAACGGCAGGCCCTGCACGCCTTCGCGGCCGAGCGTGGTGTTGGTGGCGATCACCGCGTCCATGCCGGTTTCCATCAGCGCCGAGGCCACCAGCGCGGTTTCCTCGTCGGTCATGTCCGGGGCGATCTTGATGGCCAGGGGCACGCGCTTGCCGTGCTCGGTAGCCAACTGCTCGCGGCGCACCGCCAGCGCCTGCAGCAATTGCTTGAGCGAATCGCCGAACTGCAAGGTGCGCAGGCCTGGGGTGTTGGGCGAGCTGACGTTGACGGTGATATAGCTGGCGTGGGCGTAGACCTTCTCCAGGCAGATCAGGTAGTCGTCAACCGCGCGCTCGACCGGCGTGTCGAAGTTCTTGCCGATGTTGATGCCCAGCACACCGTCATAACGTGCTGCGCGAACCCGCGCCAGCAGGTGATCGACGCCGAGGTTGTTGAACCCCATGCGGTTGATGATCGCCGTGGCTTCGGGCAGGCGGAACAGACGCGGCTTGGGGTTGCCCGGCTGAGGGCGCGGGGTCACGGTGCCGATCTCGACGAAGCCGAAACCCAGCTGGGCGAAACCGTCGATGGCCGCGCCGTTCTTGTCCAGGCCAGCGGCCAGACCGACCGGGTTGGCGAAGTTCAAGCCCATGACCGTTACCGGCAACGCCGCCGGCTGCTTGCACAGCAGGCCGTTCAGACCGAGGCGGCCACCGGCGCCGATCAGGTCCAGGGACAGGTCGTGGGAGGTTTCCGGGGAAAGCTTGAACAGCAGCTGGCGGGCCAGGGTATACATGGGCAGGCAAGACTCGCGGTGAGTGAGCGGGCGATTATAGCCAGCGCGCGGCCCGGGCGACAGGGGCGCTGGCACATGGGTTGCTTCGCAAGGTACAGGCAGACAGCCCCGTATCGGCGAGGAACCCCTTGAATACAGCACTCCCCACGACACCCCTGGCCTGGGTCAATGGCAGCGATGCCCCCGAGAAAACCTCCCTGGACATCGGCTTCATGGCCTTGACCGACTGCGCGCCAGTCGTAGTGGCCGCCACACAAGGCTTCGCCCAGCTGCACGGCCTGACCCTCAACCTCAAGCGCCAGGCCTCCTGGGCCGGGCTGCGCGACAAGCTGGTCAGTGGCGAACTGGACGCCGCCCATTGCCTGTACGGCCTGGTCTATGCCGTGCACCTGGGCCTGGGCGGCGTCCCCAGCCATGCCATGGCCGTGCTCATGGGCCTGAACCAGAACGCCCAGGCCCTGAACCTCTCCCCGGCCCTACAGCGCAAAGGCGTGACCAGCCCCGAGGCGTTGTCGCGCCTGGTGCACCAGCATGGCGCACGCCTGACCTTCGCCCAGACCTTCCCAACCGGCACCCACGCCATGTGGTTGTACTATTGGCTGGCCAGCCAGGGTATCCATCCACTGCAGGACGTGCGCAGTGTGGTGGTACCCCCCGCGCAAATGGCTGCCCACCTGCAGGCTGGACGCATCGACGGCTTTTGCGTCGGCGAGCCCTGGTCGGCCGATGCGGTGGCCAAGGGCTTGGGCTTTACCTTGGCGACCAGCCAGTCGATCTGGCCGGACCACCCGGAAAAAGTCCTCGGCGCTACCCGCTCATTCGTAGAGCAATACCCCAACAGTGCCCGAGCGTTGTTGAAAGCCGTTCTGGCTGCCAGCCGATTCATCGAGCAATGCCAGGAAAACCGTCGTAGCACAGCCCAACTGCTCAGCGGCAAGGCCTACCTGGACGCCCCGCTGGGCAGCATCGAACCGCGACTGCTCGGCGACTACCAGGACGGCCTTGGCAACCAGTGGCACGACCCTCACGCCCTGCGCCTGTTCGACCAGGGGCGGGCGAACATGCCCTACCTGTCCGACGGCATGTGGTTCATGACCCAGTTCCGCCGCTGGGGCCTGCTACGCGAAGACCCGGACTACCGGGAGATCGCCCACCAAGTCCAGCAGCTGGATCTTTACCGACAGGCAGCCGAGGCCATCGGCGTGCCATGCTCCTATCCCCTCATGCGCAGCAGCCTGCTGATCGACGGCAGCCGCTGGGACGGCAGCGACCCTTACGGCTATGCCCGCAGCTTCCGCCTGCATGCCCTGGATGACGCTCTCGGCACCCGAGCCGGACTGTGAGGAGCACGAACATGCTGCGTATCCTGCTGATCGACGATACCGAAAAGAAAGTCGGCCGCCTCAAGGGCGCCCTGATCGAGGCGGGCTTCGAGGTGATCGAGGCCGGCGCGCTGACCATCGACCTGCCCACCTGCGTCGAAACCGTGCACCCGGACGTGATTCTGATCGATACCGAATCACCGGGCCGGGATGTGATGGAACAGGTGGTTCTGGTCAGCCGCGACCGCCCTCGCCCGATCGTGCTGTTCACCGACGAGCACGACCCGGGCGTGATGCGCCAGGCGATCCAGGCCGGGGTCAGCGCCTATATCGTCGAAGGCATCCAGGCCACGCGCCTGCAGCCGATCCTCGACGTGGCCATGGCCCGCTTCGAAAGCGACCAGGCGCTCAAGGCACAGTTATTGGCTCGCGACCAGCAGTTGGCCGAACGCAAGCGCATCGAACAAGCCAAGGGGTTGTTGATGAAGATGAAAGACTGCAACGAGGAACAGGCCTACACGCTGATGCGACGCCAGGCCATGAGCCGCCAGCAGAAGCTGATACAGGTGGCCGAGCAGATCATCGCCATGCACGAGATGCTGGGCTAGGCACCGAAAATCCAAAGCCAACCCTCGCCAACAGTTGGCCCATCTCTTGCTGAGCAAACCTCACCGGTAGCCAACGGCGGTTACCTCACTTGATTCCCGACAAAGACGTCGCTCTCCCCTCCTCTCGTGGAGCGGGCAGCGGCGTCTTTTTCGTTCCAGCCCTGCACAGCCAGGGCGTGACCAGCGTTGCAGCCACGCGAGGTGTTCGATGAATACGAGCTTCTGGAAATCCGGGCATGTGCCCACCCTGTTTGCCGCGTTCCTGTATTTCGACCTGAGCTTCATGGTCTGGTACCTGCTGGGCCCCTTGGCGGTGCAGATCGCCACCGACCTCGGGCTCAGCGCACAGCAACGGGGCCTGATGGTGGCCACGCCGATCCTGGCCGGGGCCGTGCTGCGTTTCGTCATGGGCCTGCTGGTCGATCGTTTGTCGCCGAAGACGGCCGGGTTGCTCGGCCAGGTCGTGGTGATCGCCGCCTTGGCCAGCGCCTGGCATCTGGGCATCCATAGCTATGGGCAAGCCTTGCTGCTGGGCGTATTCCTCGGCGTTGCCGGCGCCTCGTTCGCTGTCTCCCTGCCCCTGGCCTCGCAGTGGTATCCCCCTCAGCACCAGGGCAAGGCCATGGGCATCGCCGGCGCGGGCAATTCCGGCACGGTGTTCGCCGCCCTGCTGGCCCCGGCCCTGGCGGCGGCCTATGGCTGGAACAACGTGTTCGGCTTCGCCCTGCTGCCCCTGGTGCTGACCCTGGCCTTGTTCGCCCTGCTGGCACGCAATGCACCGCAACGGCCCAAGCCCAAGGCCATGGCGGACTACCTCAAGGCCCTGGGCGACCGCGACAGCTGGTGGTTCATGTTCTTCTACAGCGTAACCTTCGGCGGTTTCATCGGCCTGGCCAGTGCCCTGCCCGGCTATTTCAGCGACCAGTACGGCCTGAGCCCGGTGACCGCCGGCTACTATACGGCCGCCTGCGTATTCGCCGGGAGCCTGATGCGCCCCCTGGGCGGCGCCCTGGCCGACCGGTTCGGCGGGATCCGCACCTTGCTGGCCATGTACAGCGTGGCCGCCATCTGCATCGCCGCGGTCGGCTTCAACCTGCCCAGCGCCATGGCGGCCTTGGCCCTGTTCGTCAGCGCCATGCTCGGCCTTGGCGCGGGCAACGGCGCGGTGTTCCAACTGGTGCCCCAGCGCTTTCGCCACGAGATCGGCGTGATGACAGGGCTCATCGGCATGGCCGGGGGCATCGGAGGGTTCCTCCTGGCCGCCGGGCTGGGGGCGATCAAGCAACATACCGGCGACTACCAGCTAGCCCTGTGGTTGTTCGCCAGCCTCGGCCTTTTGGCCTGGTTCGGCCTGCACGGTGTCAAACAGCGCTGGCGCACCACCTGGGGCTCTGCGGCCGTCACTGCGGCGCGGGTCTGAGGAAGTACCCATGAGCCTGCAGTTGAGCTTCGCCCAAGCCACGGCCACCGGCCCACGGGCCGAGAACCAGGATGCCCTGCGCCTGGTCACGCCCGCTGCGGAGCTGGCCGCCAGCAAGGGCTACCTGTGCGCGCTGGCCGATGGCGTCAGCCAGTGCGCCGACGGCGGCCTGGCCGCGAAGGCCACCCTGCAGGCGCTGGCCCTGGACTACTACGCCACCCCCGCCACCTGGGGCGTGACCCAGGCCCTCGACCGCCTGTTGCTGGCACAGAACCGCTGGCTGCGTGCCCAAGGCAACGGCCAGCCGCTGCTGACCACACTCAGCGCCCTGGTATTGCGCGGGCGGCGTTTCACCTTGGCCCACGTGGGCGACTGCCGCATCTACCGCTGGCACGCAGGCCACCTGAAGTGTTTAAGCGAAGACCATGTCTGGGACCAGCCCGGCATGCAGCATGTGCTCAAGCGGGCCCTGGGGCTGGACCAGCACCTGCTGGTGGACTACCTCGAGGGTGAGCTGCAGGTCGGCGATTGCTTCATGCTGCTCAGCGATGGCGTCTGGGCGACCCTCGGCGATCGGCTTATCCAGTCGATACTGCATGACCAGCCCGACCTGCAGGCAGCCGCCGACACCCTGGTCGCCACGGCCCACCATGCCGGCAGCCAGGACAACGCCAGCGCCCTGCTGGTGCGCGTGGACCAGCTGGGCCCGGCCAACCTAGGCGATACCTTGGCGCACCTGCAGCAATGGCCGGTGCCCGGGCTGCTACGCCCAGGCCAGTCGATCGATGGCTGGCAGGTCGATGCCGTGCTGTCGCGCAGCCGTCAATCGGTGCTGTATCGGGTGCACGACAGCCAGGGGCAAGCCTGGCTGCTCAAGACCCTGCCTGAGGACCTGCGTGCCGAACCGGGCGCCACCCAGCGCCTGTTGCTGGAAGAATGGTTCCTGCGCCGGGTCGCCGGGCGGCATTTTCCCGAAGTGCACAGCGCCAGCCAGCGCCAGCACCTGTACTACCTGATGCGCGAATACCCAGGGCAGACCCTGGCGAGCCTGTTTGCCGAGCATGGACCGCTGCCCCTGCAGCGCTGGCTGGAGGTGGCGCGCCAGCTACTGCAAGCAGTCGGCGCACTGCACCGGCGCAACCTGCTGCATCGGGACATCAAGCCGGACAACCTGCACCTTGGCAGCGATGGCCAGGTACGGCTGCTGGATTTTGGCCTGGCCTATTGCCCGGGTTTGTCCGAGGACGCGGCCCACGCGCTGCCCGGTACCCCTTCGTTCATCGCACCGGAAGCGTTCGAAGGCGCCCAGCCCAGCCCGCAGCAGGACCTCTATGCGGTCGGGGTGAGCCTGTATTTCCTGCTCACGGGGCGTTACCCGTATGGCGAGGTCGAGGCGTTCCAGCGGCCCCGGTTCGGCGTGGCGGTCGATCCGGCACGCTACCGACCGGATGTGCCGGCCTGGGTGCAGGGGAACCTGTTGCGAGGAGTAGCGCGTGAGCCTGCGCGACGGTTCGAGACGGCCGAGGAATGGTTGCTGGCCTTCGAGCGAGGAGACAGGGACGAGGCGCCCAAGCGAGCCCGGCCGCTGCTGGAAAGGGAACCGTTGAAGGTCTGGCAGGGGGTGGCGTTACTGTCGTTGCTGCTGAACCTGCTCCTGCTGGTGCTTTTGCTCAAGCGATGAGACGTCACGGCATTGCTGCTCCCACAGAGCGAAGCCTGCAGGCCAAAAAAAGAAAAACCCGGCCGAAGCCGGGTTTTTCGTGAAGCATCAAACCAAATTACTTGGCCTGGGCTTCGACCTGAGCTTCAACGCGACGGTTGATAGCGCGGCCTTCTTCGGTGGCGTTGTCAGCAACCGGACGGGTCTCACCGTAGCCAACCGAGTCGATACGGCTGGATTCAACACCGTACTGCTGGGTCAGGACTTCCTTGACAGCATTGGCACGACGCTCGGACAGCTTCTGGTTGTAAGCATCCGGACCAACGGAGTCGGTGTGACCTTCAACGGTGGTGGTGGTCTGTGGGTACTGCTTCATGAAGTCAGCCAGGTTCTTGATGTCGCCGTAGCTGTTTGGCTTGACGACCGACTTGTCGAAGTCGAACTTGACGTCCAGCTCAACACGTACGACTTCGGCAACAGCCGGGCAGCCGTCGGCGTCAACGGTAACGTTGGCCGGGGTGTCAGGGCACTTGTCGACGTTGTCGCAGACGCCGTCGTTGTCGCTGTCGGAGCAGACTTCGGCAACAGGAGCCGGAGCAGCTTCAGCTTGCTTCGGGCTACCGCCGAAGTTCATGCCGATACCGACGCTCGGGGCCCACTCGGTGTCGCCCTGGTCGATGTTGTACTGAGCTTCGACGCCGGCACGGGCGTAGAACATGTCGGTGATGTACCACTTGGCACCAGCGCCAACGTTGGCGAAGGTGGAGTGGTCACGACCGCCACGGCCGGTCTGGCCCAGGCTCTGGTGCGAGAAACCAGCCGAAACGTACGGACGGATGGCGTCGTACGGGTTGTTGAAGTGGTAAACGGCGTCCAGGGCGGTGTTGGAGCCCTTGATGTTCTTGCCGTCTTCGCCACGAGCGTTGTGAACTTCGTCGTAGCCCAGACGCAGTTCGACGTCGTCGGTCAGGAAGTAACCGATCGAGCCACCGAACAGGTTGCCGTCGTTCTTGAAGTCGCGCTGGCTGTCGAAGAACTCCTTCTTGTAGAAGATCTCGGTCTCGACGGCGCCTTGACCTTGTGCCAGAGCGCCAAACGAAGTGGCGGCTACAAGCGAACCAATGGCCAAGCCCAAGGTGTTTTTCAATTTCATCCGTTAAATCCCCATCTGGTGATAGTTAAGCAGTCCCACCAACATCCGGGGGACAACTCGACGGCAAGTCTAGCAGAACTTGCCGGTTGGTTAGAGATATTTACGCGCCACTAAGTTTCAGTGAGCCCCGCAAATTTCTCTCTAAGCTTGTCGAGCGCACGCTTGTAGCGCATTTTCGTGGCGCTCAGGCCCATGTGCATGATGTCTGCGATCTCCTGGAATTCCAGCTCTGCGACAAATCGAAGCACCAGGATTTCCCGGTCGATCGGGTTCACATGCACCAGCCATTTATCCAGCCCGCCTTTTTCTTCAGGTTTCGGTGCCTTGTCCTCGGACGCCTCTTCCATAGGGTCCAGGCTCAGGGCATCCATCAGCCTTCGCTTGCGTCGTTCCTTGCGGTACTGGGTAATGCATTCGTTGTAGGTGATGCTGTAGAGCCAGGTCTTGAACTTGGACTTTCCCTCGAAGTTCTTCAGGCCGTACAGCACTTTGAGCATCACTTCCTGACAGACATCGTCGGCATCCCGGTCGTTCCCCAGGTAACGTGCACAGACGTTGAACAGGGTCCGTTGGTAGCGCCGCATGAGCTCCTCATAGGCGCGGGTTACGTGAAACAGCTCCTCATGCGAACGCGCCACCAACTCCTCGTCAGTGAGTTCTCGGGGGTCATAGCGCATGGGCGGCGAATGAACTTTATTCAAAACGGATCTGGCCGACAGTCGGGTCAATGTCGCCGCTCGGCCCCATGGGCCGGTTTTCGCGGCGGCATACATTAACAGCTTTTGTGCGGTTAGCGGCTATTGACTCGCTGCTCGAGCAATTCCCGATTGGACAACGACACCAATTCGCCATCATCGGTCAGCAGGGTCGTCTTGACCGTACCGATCTCCTCGATCTGCCCTTCGACCTCTCCAATCCGCACCTGCTGGCCGACCTGGTAGAGTTCACGCACGTAGATTCCAGCCAGGATCTGCCCGGCGATTTCCCGGCTGCCCAGGCCCATCGCCAGTGCAACGGCCAGACCAACGGTAATCAAACCGATGACGATCACATGGTTGAGCAGGTCGGTCTTGACCTCCAACTGGCTGATCGCCACCGAGATGCTGATGATGATGACCAGGCCCTGGGCGATACGCCCGACCCCGGCGGCATATTCCAGGCCCACCCCTTCGGCGGCGCCGCGCACCAGGCCATTGACCAACTGCGCCAGGAGCACGCCGGCCAGCAATACCAGCGCCGCGCCGAACACTTTCGGCAGGTACAGGGCGAGCATGTCGAGGGTCGCTGAAACCCGCTCCAGGCCCAGGGACTCCGCGGCCGAGACCAGGAAGATCAGCAGTACGAACCAGTAGACGATCTTGCCGATCAGGGTGGAAATGGGCACCTGGATGCCGACGCGGCTGAGCATCTTGGTCAGGCCGGTGCCGCTCATCAGGCGGTCCAGGCCGAACTTGGCCAGCAGCTTGGACAACAGGGTGTCGAGCAGCTTGGCCACCACGAAACCGAGCAGCACCACGACCAGGGCGCCGAACAGGTTGGGGATGAAGTTCGCCACCTTGGTCCAAAGGGCGGTCATCGCAGTGACCAGGCTCTGGGTCCAGAGATCGAGTTCCATATTCAATCGGCCTTATCAGCTTTTCTGCCTGCGGCAGGGTTGCGGCGCACCGGCGCGACATGCGCCGAGCCATTGTTCACGGCGATCATCAGCGCCTGGCTCCAACGGCCGAGCAAGCTGAACAGATCACCCGCACCGACCTGGCGGTTGGCGGTCTTGAGGACGCGACCCAGGCAAGCGGCATCGTCACGGTCCTGGCCGGACGGCGATGCCTTGAGCAGGTCGCGCAAGGATTCTTCAAACGGATCGTGCATGGGCACCTCGCGTGATGTCTGTCAAAGACGAGGGCACGGGCCGATGGGTCACACCTGGATGTGGCACGAATGTTTCAAAATGCTTTGGCCTCTGGCAATCCTCATCGCGGGGCAAGCCCGCTCCCACAGACTCAGCGGCAGTTGAAAGGGTGCACCGAAACTGTGGGAGCCGGCTTACCCCGCGATGGCGGTGGCACGACAGACGAGGCTGAATCATACCCACCGCAACCGCCGGAACAGCCACCACTGCCCTGCCGCCAAGCCCAGCACCACGGCGCAGGCAAGCAGGAAACCATAGGGGCTGTCGGCGCCCGGGATACCGCCGACGTTGATGCCCAGCAGGCCGGTGACGAAGCTCATGGGCAGGAAGATGCAGGTGATGATGCCGAAGCGGTACATGGTCCGGTTCATGCGCTCGCTGCGCCGCCGGTCCTCACTCTCGAGCACCAGTGCAGCCCGCTCTCGGGTGAGCTCCAGCTCCTCCAGGTAACGGGTCAGGCTGTTGTTCAACTCGTTCCAGTAGTCGGCATCGCCATCGGCGAACCAGCTCCACTTGTTGCGCGAGAGCTGGGCGTAGATCTCCCGCTGCGGCGCGAGGAATCGACGCAGGCCGGCGGCACGGCGGCGGATCTGCTGCAGACTGCCCTGCACCGGGCTATACCGTTCGTCGGATTCAACCTTCTCTTCCTCGAGGTCGACCACTTCCGACAGGTCATCGACCAACGCCTGGACCTTCTCGGTAAGCAGTTCGCCCATCAGCAGCAACAGCTCGGACGCCGACTTCGGCCCCCGGCCCTCGTCCAACTGCTGGAGAATCTCGTCACTGGCACGCAGCGGCCGCAAGCGCAGCGAGATCACCCGTCGGGCCTCGGCGAAGATACGCACCGATACCATGTCCTCGGGTTCAGCCCCCGGGTTCAGGTTGACCCCACGCAGGAACAGCAGCATCTGCTCCTCGGCCAGCGGCAGCAGGCGTGGGCGGGTGTTCTCCTCCAGCAGCAGCTCGCAGGCGAACTCGCTCAGGCCACTGTCGTGCAGCAACCAGGTGCGGGTCTGGGGATGGCTGCGATCCCAGTGCAGCCAGAGGCTTTCCCCGGCCTGCAAGGCAAGGTCGTCCAGTTCGGTCCGGGCAATCGAGCGCGCGCCGCCTTTGCCGTCGAGCACCAGGGCATGGACCAGCCCCCACTGCGCGTTGTCTTCCTCGAACATTCCAGCTCCATCAGCGCGCGCAGCGCGTCACTCGGGCATCTTCAACGGGCTTGGCGAGACGATCACGCCATTGTTGTCGGCGTACACGTACTCGCCCGGGCGGAAGGTCACGCCAGCGAAGGTCACTACCACGTTGAGGTCGCCGATGCCGCGCTTGTCGGTCTTCATCGGGTGACTGGCCAGGGCCTGGACACCGACGTCGGTCTGCACCAGTACATCCACGTCGCGCACGCAGCCGTAGATCACCAGGCCTTCCCAGCCGTTCTTGGCAGCCTTTTCGGCGAGCATGTCGCCCAGCAGCGCACGGCGCAGCGAACCACCGCCATCGACCACCAGGACCTTGCCCGTGCCGTCGAGCTCGACCTGCTCCTTGACCAGCGAGTTGTCTTCGAAGCATTTGATGGTGACGATCTGGCCGCCAAAGGAGTCGCGACCACCGAAATTGCTGAACATCGGCTCCAGCACCTGGACCAGGTCCGGGTAGGCGTCGCACAGGTCGGGCGTTACGTAATGCTGCATGGGAAACTCCTGTCAGTCACAACGAAAGCGAAGTTGCCCAAGGCTACACCGGGGAAGCCCTCGCAGTCATCCGAGACTGCTCGGTCAGTCGAGGCCAGGTGTAGATCCATCGCCGGCTTGCCGGCGATGGGGCCGAGCAGACCAGCCTGGCTTCACCCGGCCAAGCCAGGCTCCACCACCGCAGCCCCGGGCAACGGCGAAAGCGGGTCGTTCAACCACCCTTCCACCAACGGCCACACCTGCGCCTGCGCCGCCTTGCTCACCAGCATGTCGACGTGCCCGAACGCATCGAAGCCCTCCTCCCGCCCCAGGCGCAGGAATTGCTTGCGCGTCCCGCCCAGTTGCTCGAACAGCTTGCGGCAGGCCCATACCGGGTCCTGGTGATCCGCCGCGCCTGCCACGGCCAGCAGCGGCACATCGACCTGCGCCAACCCGGCCCACCAGTCGTCCTGCTTGTCGCCGAAACGCCCGAACAGCTTGTGCCAACGCAAACTCTCCAGCGCAAGGCCAATGGGTTCGTCTTCCGGGCCACGCCTGAGCCGCGACCCGGACAACTGGGCGAAACGCTTGAGCAGCACGCGCGCGCTCCAGGCAACCGGCGGCACTTTCAGCGGCCAGTACACACGGCTGACCTGGGAGCCGAAGAGGGCCACGCTGGCCACCTCGTCTGCACCCAGGTAGCCACCTCCCAACGCCGCCGCCAGGGTGGTGCCCCCCAGGGAATGGCCAACCCAGTGCGGCGCCTGCCCGGCCTGTTCCTGGACGAACGCGCCGATCACCGGCAAATCGAAGCGAGCGTAGTCGGCGACACGGTTATGCCGCCACTGGCGATTGCGTGGCGACAGGCCATGGCCGCGCATCTCCGGAATCCACACATCGAACCCGGCCCGGGCCAGGTAGGCGCCCAGGCCGATGCCCTTGGGTGAATACCAGAAACGACGGTTGGAGAAACTGCCATGCAGGAGGATCACCGGCACACCCTGGGCACTCGCCTGGCTGGCCAGGCCCAGGCGGGTCACGGCCAGTTCCACGCTGGGGTCGGGGCTGTTGCCGGCCTTGATCCGGTACACGTCCTCGCTGAGGTCACCGCGTCGCTCGGCGCTGAGCAAGGCCACGGGAAACAGGGTACTGCTGCTTTGCATAGGTCGATTGCACAAAAAAGGGCGGGATCCATTGCTGGAACTCGCCCTGGGTAAACCAGGCGGGAGCGCCCTGGAGCGCTCCCGCGTTCGTTGCATCAGGCTGCGCCTTGGCCCTCGGCCAGGAAGAACCAGGTCTCGAGCACTGAGTCCGGGTTCAGCGACACGCTCTCGATGCCCTGCTCCATCAGCCACTTGGCCAGGTCCGGGTGGTCCGACGGGCCCTGGCCGCAGATACCGATGTACTTGCCGGCCTTGTTGCACGCGGCAATGGCGTTGGCCAACAGCTTCTTGACCGCGGGGTTACGCTCGTCGAACAGGTGGGCGATGATGCCCGAGTCGCGGTCCAGGCCCAAGGTCAGCTGGGTCAGGTCGTTGGACCCGATGGAGAAGCCGTCGAAGTACTCGAGGAATTCTTCGGCCAACAGGGCGTTGGACGGCAGCTCGCACATCATGATCACGCGCAGGCCGTTGACGCCACGGCCCAGGCCGTTCTCGGCGAGCAGGTCGACGACCTGGCTGGCCTCGCCCAGGGTGCGCACGAACGGCACCATGATCTCGACGTTGGTCAGGCCCATCTCGTCGCGCACGCGCTTGAGGGCGCGGCACTCGAGCTCGAAGCAGTCACGGAACGACTCGCTGATGTAGCGCGAGGCGCCGCGGAAGCCCAGCATCGGGTTCTCTTCTTCCGGCTCGTACAGCTTGCCACCGATCAGGTTGGCGTACTCGTTGGACTTGAAGTCCGACAGGCGCACGATGACCTTCTTCGGATAGAACGCCGCAGCCAGGGTGCTGATGCCCTCGACCAGCTTTTCGACATAGAAGCCGACCGGGTCGGCGTAACCGGCCACGCGCTTGTCGACGCTCTCTTTCAGATCGGCCGGCAGGCCTGCATAGTTGAGCAGCGCCTTGGGGTGCACGCCGATCATGCGGTTGATGATGAACTCCAGGCGCGCCAGGCCCACACCCGCGTTCGGCAGCTGGGCGAAGTCGAAGGCGCGGTCCGGGTTGCCGACGTTCATCATGATCTTGAACGGCAGCTCAGGCATGGCGTCGACCGAGTTCTGCTTGACGTCGAAGCCCAGCTCACCCTCGAAGATGAAGCCGGTGTCGCCTTCGGCGCAGGAGACGGTCACGCCCTGGCCGTCCTTGAGCACCTGGGTGGCGTTGCCACAACCGACGACCGCCGGGATGCCCAGTTCACGGGCAATGATCGCCGCGTGGCAGGTGCGCCCGCCGCGGTTGGTGACGATGGCGCTGGCACGCTTCATCACAGGTTCCCAGTCCGGGTCGGTCATGTCCGAGACCAGCACGTCGCCTGGCTGCACCTTGTCCATTTCGGAAACGTCGTGGATCACTCGGACCTTGCCGGCGCCGATGCGCTGGCCGATGGCGCGACCTTCCACCAGGACGGTGCCCTTCTCCTTGAGCAGGTAGCGCTCCATGACATTGGCGCTGGAGCGGCTCTTCACGGTCTCGGGACGTGCCTGGACGATGTACAGCTTGCCGTCGTCCCCGTCCTTGGCCCATTCGATGTCCATCGGGCGCTGGTAGTGCTGCTCGATGATCATGGCCTGCTTGGCCAGCTCGCTGACCTCGGCGTCGGTCAGGCAGAAGCGCGCGCGGTCGGCACGGTCGACGTCGACGGTCTTGACCGAACGGCCGGCCTTGGCCTCGTCGCCGTAGACCATCTTGATGGCCTTGCTGCCCAGGTTGCGACGCAGGATGGCCGGACGGCCGGCCTGCAGGGTCTGCTTGTGCACGTAGAACTCGTCAGGGTTGACCGCGCCCTGTACAACGGTTTCGCCCAGGCCATAGGCACCGGTGATGAACACCACGTCACGGAAGCCGGACTCGGTGTCGAGGGTGAACATCACGCCGGCGGTGCCGGTTTCCGAACGGACCATGCGCTGCACGCCAGCGGACAGGGCGACCAGTTTGTGGTCGAAGCCCTGGTGCACGCGGTAGGCGATGGCGCGGTCGTTGAACAGAGAGGCGAACACTTCCTTGGCGGCGCGGATCACGTTGTCCACGCCACGGATGTTCAGGAACGTCTCCTGCTGGCCGGCGAAGGAGGCGTCCGGCAGGTCTTCGGCGGTGGCCGAGGAACGCACGGCGACGGCCATGTTGTCGTTGCCCTGGGCCATTTCGGCGAAAGCGGTGCGGATTTCTGCGTCCAGGCGCGCCGGGAACTCGGCGTCCATCACCCACTGACGAATCTGCGCGCCGGTCTTGGCCAGGGCATTGACGTCATCGACGTCCAATGCGTCCAGGGCTGCATGGATGCGGTCGTTCAGGCCACTCTGTTCGAGAAAGTCGCGGTACGCCTGAGCCGTAGTGGCAAAGCCGCCCGGCACCGAGACGCCGGCACCTGCGAGGTTACTGATCATCTCGCCCAGGGATGCGTTCTTGCCCCCCACATGCTCTACATCGTGGACGCCGAGCTTATCGAGGGAAACTACGTACTCTACCAAGGTGATCTCTCCACTAACTGTATTGGAAAAGCTCAAGGGCGCCCGCCTGTCGACTCCGACTTGGCCGGACGCTTGTGGCCTGGACCTGGAAAATAAGTGAGAATGCCGAACACACGCGTTCGGCAAACCGAACCTATCATACTCCAGAAAACTTCGGCAGCTTAAGGCCCAGGGTGCAAATGAAACGATCCGCGTTCTTCATCTCCGACGGTACCGGTATCACTGCCGAAACGCTGGGCCAAAGCCTGCTCGCACAATTCGATAGCATTCCTTTCAATAAATTCACCCGTCCCTACATCGACACGCCCGACAAGGCGCGCAACATGGTCCGCCAGATCAACGACGCGGCGGAGCGGGACGGCATGCGGCCGATCATCTTCGACACCATCGTCAACCAGGACATCCGTGAGATCCTGGCCACCTCGAACGGCTTCATGATCGACATCTTTTCGACGTTTTTATCCCCGCTGGAGCAGGAATTAACCGCCCATTCGTCGTATTCCGTGGGCAAGTCCCACTCGATCGGCGGTAACTCCAACTACATGGAGCGCATCGAGGCGGTCAACTTCGCCCTGGACAACGACGACGGCGCGCGCACCCATTATTACGACAAAGCCGACCTGATCCTCGTGGGCGTGTCGCGATGTGGCAAGACGCCGACGTGTTTGTACATGGCGATGCAGTTTGGCATCCGCGCGGCCAACTATCCGCTGACCGAAGACGACATGGAGCGCCTGCAGCTGCCGGCGGTGCTGAAGAAGCACCAGAACAAGCTGTTCGGCCTGACCATCGACCCCGACCGCCTGACCGCCATCCGCCACGAGCGCAAGCCCAACAGCCGTTATTCGAGCTTCGCCCAGTGCGAATTCGAGGTGCGCGAAGTGGAGAGCCTGTTCCGACGGGAGAACATCCCGCATATCAATTCCACGCATTTTTCGGTGGAGGAGATCTCGGCGAAGATCCTGGTGGAAAAAGGCGTCGAGCGCCGCTTCAAATAGCACCGCCTCCCTGTAGGAGCGGGCTTGTGCCGCGAAAGGGGTGCGAAGCGCCCCCAAGGAATCAGTGCATCAAGCGGATATTGCCGGGGCCGCTGTGCGGCCCTTTCGCGGCACAAGGCCGCTCCTACATGGGCACGCGGTAGGCTATAAAAGAAAAGCCCCGGCATCGCTGCCGGGGCTTTCTTTTTACCTCAATCCCCCACTCAGGACGGAATCACCGCCGCCTGCCCGCTCATCGCCAGGTCGACCAGCTCGCGGTTGGCCACCGCGTACATCGCATAGTCGGTACTCGTGGCGTTGCGCAGGTCGTCGAGCATGGCGCGCCAGCGCTCGACCATCACCTTGTGCTGCTCGTTCCACAGGGCCACGCGGGCGTCCATGTCATCCGGCGCGTCGGCCATCTGCAGCACGGAAATGGTGATCGCCCGCTGCTGCAGGTCGATGTCGTCGCGGAACGCCTCGCGGGCCAGGGCCTGCCAGTTGTTCTCCACCGGCAGGTTGCTGATTTCCTGCAGGTACCAGGTCAGGTCCAGCGAACTGCCCACGGCGAAGAACGCCTTGGCCACCTGGGCCGGGTCGTGGCCGGTGACGTCCGAGGCCTCGATGATCGGCAACAGGGTGTACAGGTGCGTGGTGCCTGCGACCATGCGCGCCAGCAACTCCGGTACGCCGGCCTCGACGAAGCCCTGGTAGCGCTGCTGCCAGCGCTCGCGGGTCGGGCCTTCGAGCAGTTCGTCGAGCTTCAGGCCCAGCTGCGCGATCTTCGGCCCGAAGTGCGCCACGTCACGGCCTGCATCCTGCTCGTTGCGACGGCTGCGCAAGAACCAGCGGGTGGCACGACGGCCCAGGCGCATCAGCTCGTCCATCAGGGTCAGCTGGATCTCGGCCGGGACCTGGTAGTCCAGGGCCTCGATCTGGCGGAACCAGTGCGGCAGATGGAAGATGTCACGCACGATCACATAGGCACCGGCGACGTTCGCCGGGCTCATACCGGTGGACTCCTTCAGGCGCTGCACGAAGGTGATGCCCATGTTGTTGACCAGGTCGTTGGCGATCTGGTTGCTGACGATCTCGCGCTTGAGGCGGTGACGGCGCATGGCCTCGGCGAACTTGCTGACCAGCGACGGCGGGAAGGCATTCTCCATGTCGCGGGTCAGGTAGTCGTCGTCCGGCACCAGCGACTTGAGCAACTGCTCCTTGAGGTCGATCTTGCTGTAGGAGATCAGCACCGACAGTTCGGCGCGGGTCAGGCCCTGGCCTGCGGCCAGGCGCTCGGCCAACTGCTCCTCGGACGGCAGGAACTCGATGGCCCGGTCCAGCTTGCCACGGGCTTCGAGGTCCGCCATCAGGCGCTTGTACTCGGCGATGCGCTCCAGGGCCCGGCGCGCGGCCAGCGACAAGGCCTGGGTCTGCTTGTAGTTGTTGCCCAGCACCAGCGAGGCGACTTCATCGGTCATGCTGCCCAGCAGCTGGTTGCGCTGTTTCTCGGTCATGTCGCCACCCTGCACCACTTCGTTGAGCAGGATCTTGATGTTGACCTCGTGGTCGGAGCAGTCCACGCCGCCGGCGTTGTCGATGAAGTCGGTGTTGGTCGCGCCGCCATTGAGGCCGAACTCGACCCGGCCAAGCTGGGTCATGCCCAGGTTGCCGCCCTCGCCCACGACCTTGCAGCGCAGCTCGTTGCCGTTGACCCGCAGGGCATCGTTGGCCTTGTCGCCGACATCGGCGTGGCTTTCGCTGCTGGCCTTGACGTAGGTACCGATACCCCCGTTCCACAGCAGATCCACCGGCGCCTGCAGCAGGGCATGCAGCAGCTCGGTCGGCGTCAGGCGGTCGGCCTCGATGGCGAAGCGTTCCTTCATCTGCGGGCTGATGGCGATGCTCTTGGCACTGCGCGGGAAGATCCCGCCGCCCTCGGACATGATGCTGGTGTCGTAATCGCTCCAGGCCGAACGCGGCAGCTCGAACAGGCGCTTGCGCTCGGCGAAGCTGGTAGCCGGGTCCGGGTTGGGGTCGATGAAGATGTGCAGGTGGTTGAACGCGGCCACCAGCTTGAGCTTGTCGGACATCAGCAGGCCGTTGCCGAACACGTCGCCGGCCATATCGCCGATGCCGACCACGGTGATCGGGTCTTCCTGCACGTTGATGCCGCGCTCACGGAAGTGACGCTGCACGCCCACCCAGGCGCCACGGGCGGTGATACCCATCTTCTTGTGGTCGTAGCCGGCCGAACCGCCCGAGGCGAAGGCATCGCCCAGCCAGAAGCCGTAGTCGATGGCGATGCCGTTGGCGATGTCGGAGAAGGTCGCGGTGCCCTTGTCGGCCGCCACCACCAGGTAGGGGTCGTCGTCATCGTGGCGCACCACGTTGGCCGGCGGCACAACGCCGCCGTCCTTGAGGTTGTCGGTGATGTCCAGCAGGCCGGAGATGAAGATGCGGTAGCAGGCGATGCCCTCGGCCTGGATCTCGTCACGGCTGCCGCCCAGCGGCAGGCGGCGCGGCAGGAAGCCGCCCTTGGCACCGACCGGCACGATCACCGAGTTCTTCACCTGCTGGGCCTTGACCAGGCCGAGCACTTCGGTACGGAAGTCCTCCTCGCGGTCCGACCAGCGCAGGCCACCGCGGGCCACGTTGCCGAAGCGCAGGTGCACGCCCTCGACCCGTGGCGAATAGACGAAGATCTCGAACTTGGGCACCGGCTTGGGCAGCTCGGGAATCAGCTTGGGGTTGAACTTGAAGCTGAAGTACGGCTTGTTCTGCCCGTTGGCGTCCGGCTGGTAGAAGTTGGTGCGCAGGGTGGCCTTGATCAGGTCCAGGTAGCGACGCAGGATGCGGTCTTCGTTGAGCACCTGGACCTCGTCCAGGGCACTGAGGATCGCCTGCTCCAGGCGTTGCTGCTTGTCGTCCAGGTCGTCGACCGTGAGCTTGCGCGCCAGGTAGAAGCGGGTCTTGAACAGCCGGGTCAGCTCGCGGGCGATATCGGTGTGGTTGTTCAGGGTGCTGGCGATGTAGCCCAGGTCGAAGCCCAGGCGGATCTGCTTGAGATAGCGGGCATAGGCGCGCAGCAGCGCCACGTCGCGCCATGGCAGGCCGGCGGTCAGCACCAGGCGGTTGAAGGCGTCGTTCTCGGCGTCACCCTTGACGATATGGACGAAGGCGTCCTGCAGGATGTCGTTGAGCTGCTGGATGTCCAGGTCCAGGCCTTCGCTGTAGGTGAAGGCGAAGTCGTGGATCCAGAACTCACGGCCCGAGGCGTGGCGCAGGCGATACGGGAACTCGCCCAGCACGCGCAGGCCGAGGTTTTCCAGGATCGGCAGCACGTCCGACAGCGCCAGCGGCGTATCGGCGTGGTACAGCTTGCAGTGCAGCTGGCGCTCGGCCAACTGGGTCAGCGGCTGGTAGAAGCTCATCGCCAGCGGCTTGCTCTCGGACAGCGCCAGCACATGTTGCATGTCGACCACCGCCGAATGCGCCGCGAAACGCTCGCGGTAGCCGGCCGGGAAGCCTTTGGGGAAGTCGGCCAGGATATTGGTGCCCTGGGCTTCGCCGAAGTTCTCCACCACCAGCGCCGAATAGTCGTCCTGCCAGGAGCGGCACGCCTGGATCACTTCGTTTTCCAGCTGCTGCGGGTCGATGTCGATGCGATTCTTCGGGTCGACACGCAGGATCAACTGCACCCGTGCCAACACCGATTCGGAGAAGAAGGTCCAGAACTCGCAGTCACTGGCCTTCAGGCGCTCCATCAGCACCTGCTGGATCTTCTGGCGCACCTCGGTGGAGTAGATTTCACGCGGCACGTAGGCCAGGCAGTAGCAGAAGCGACCGTACGGGTCCTTGCGCAGGAACACGCGGATCTTGTTGCGTTCCTGGATCTGCACGATCGCCATGACCGTGGTGAACAGCTCGTCGATCGGGGTCTGGAACAGGTCGTCGCGCGGCAGCACTTCCAGTACCTGGGCCAGCTCCTTGCCCAGGTGGGCCTTGGGATCGAAGTGCGAGCGGCGCTCCACCTCGGCCACCTTGCCCCGGATGTACGGAATGGTGCGCACGCTCTCGCCGTACACCGAGGAGGTGTACAGGCCCATGAAGCGGCACTCCTTGACCACTTTGCCGTCGGCGTCGATCTGGCGGATCGACACGTAGTCCGGGTAGGCCGGGCGGTGTACGCGGCTCGGTTGCGAGGCCTTGGCGAACGACAGCAGCTCGGGTTCGCGCAGGTAGGTGACGGCGTAGTCCTCGATGCGCAGGTCGTCGGCGCCCAGCCCCGCCCGCAGCAGGCGGGTCAGGCCCAGGAACGAGCCTTCGTCATAGACCAGGTGGCCACCGCCGGCATCGGACTCGACCACGAACTCTTCATAGCCGAGGAAGGTGAAATGGTTGTCCAGCAGCCACGACAGGAAGCTCTTCACCTCGGCCTTGTCGTGTTGTGCCGGGCCGAACGCGGTCTGCTCCACCAGCTCCACCAGGTCGCGGACCTTGGCCTTCATCGGCTCGAAGTCGGCCACCGCCACACGTACCTCGGCCAGTACCTGCTCCAGCTCCTTGCTCAGAGTGGTCAGCTCGGCGGCGCTGGCACAGCGATCGATCTCCAAGTACATCAGCGATTCATGCTGGATGCCTTCACCCTGGGTGCCCTTGGGCAGCAGCTCGACCAGCTCGCCCTTGGCCCCGCGCCGTACGCTGAGCACCGTGGTCTGCAGGGTGTGGATGCTGTAGCCGCGGCGGTTGAGTTCGGTGCGCACCGAGTCGACCAGGAACGGCAGGTCATGGTGCAGCACTTCGACCACGGTGTGGGTCGACTGCCAGCCGTGGCGTTCGTAGTCGGGGTTGTAGACCCGTACCTGCGGGTGCTCGGGATCGAAGCGCTCGATGATGCGCCAGGCAGAGAGGGTGCAGCCGGCCAGGTCGGAAAGCCTGCGCTGGGTGAGTTCGTCCAGAGAGATGATGCCGAAGAACTGTTCGGCGAACAGCGCCACTTGTGGCAGTGCCTGTTCGCTGATGTGCTGCGCCAGGGCCGCTTGCAGTTGATGCTGGAAGTCGGCTTTGCTGGCTGCGGTGAAGAACGCCATCTGTGGTACTCCGCTTGGGCTTTGTTATTTGGTGAAGCGTCGCGTGCGTCCGCCGTACACGAATCAACGATAGCCAACCCGTGGCGACTGGACGGTGAAAACCAGGCGTCGGACGCCATTTCGCGTCCATCCGTTCATGGATGAGCACCTGCAAAGACGACTGCCGCCCTCGGGCTGTGGCTTTACGGGTGTCCATCGACTGGGCAGCTTAACGACTGAGTGGTCACCAGGGCTTGCAGCGCTGCGACAATTTCGGTCAAGGGGCGGTAACTTTACGTTTATGTACGCGGGCAAGGCTGTCAGAATTCCCCTTTCATACCTTCGACCCGAGCCAGCCATGCAATTGAAAACCGCCCTGCTCTTCGCCACGCCCTGCGACGAAGAAGAAGACAACATGGCGACCCTGTGCTGCCACAGCGACAAGGGCCAGATGTTCCTGCTCACCCGTTACCCGGACGAAGACACCGTGGACCTGACCTTGGATGACGAGCCATCGACGCTCGACGGCCTGAAGGTGACGCTCAGTGCCACGCGGCTGCTGATCGAAGTGGCGGCCAGCGACCGGGATGCCCTCAAGGGCTCCGAACAGCTGGAGATCGTGCTGACCTCGGCAGGTACCGACCTCGAGGAGGTCGAGCTGACCTTGCGCAACATCCTCGACGGTACCGGGACTTTCGTTTCCGAGCTCTGAAGCCGACCCGCCCCCTTTGTAGGAGCGGCCTTGTGCCGCGAAAGGGTCGCAACGCGGCCCTAGGTTCTTGCGTATAGACGCATGGATGGCCAGGGGCGCTGCGCGCCCCTTTCGCGGCACAAGGCCGCTCCTACAGCCCCCCCGATAACGCCAGATCATTGACAGACCGCCCCCGGCACAGGCATTGTCTGACAACCTGATCAATAGGCAATCATTCCCAATGCTAGAGCTCCAGCGCCCCGACACCCTGGTCGAACGGGTTGTCAGCGCCATCCGCGCAGAGATCGATTCCGGCCGCCTGGCTGCCGAATCGCGCCTGCCCACCGAACAGCAACTGGCCGAACAGCTGAACGTCAGCCGCTCGGTCGTGCGCGAGGCGGTGGCGCAACTCAAGGCCGATGGCGTGCTCATCGCCCGGCGCGGGCTCGGCTCGTACATTTCACAAACCCCCAGCGGCACCGTTTTCCGTTTCCCCGGCAGCAACGGGCGCAAGCCGGACCTGGCGCAGATGTTCGAAATGCGCCTGTGGATCGAGACCCAGGCTGCGGCCATCGCCGCCCGCCGTCGCGACGACGCGGACCTGGCGCGCATGGGCCAAGCCCTGCAGGCGATGCTCGACAAGCGTAGCGACCTGGCCAGCGCCTCCGCCGCCGACGTGGCCTTCCACCGGGCCATCGCCGAAGCCAGCAAGAATGACTATTTCGTGGCCTTCCACGATTTTCTCGGCGGCCAGCTGGCGGCCGCGCGGCGTAGCGCCTGGGAAAACTCCGCCACCTCTTCGGTGGGCGGCTCGGCCGATGCCAACCGCGAACACCAGGCGCTGTACCAGGCCATCGCCGACGGCGACCGCCTGGCGGCTGCAGCGTGCGCCGAAGCGCACCTGCGGGCCTCGGCACGGCGCCTGAAAATCGACCTTCCCGAACTCGACTGATACCGGAGCCACACGCAATGGCTTGGCGAGCCTTTCACACGCCCTACTTAGTCTGACAACCTGATAAGCAGATCCACCGACAAGAAATCCAAGGTACCTCCTGCATGACCTACGACTACTGCATCATCGGCGGCGGCATCGTCGGCCTCGCCACCGCCATGGCCCTGCTCGAACAGCGCCCCGGCGCATCGCTGCTGATCCTCGAGAAGGAAACCAGCCTCGGCCGTCACCAGACCGGCCACAACAGCGGCGTGATCCATGCGGGCATCTACTACGCCCCGGGCAGCCTCAAGGCCGACCTGTGCAAGCGCGGCGCCCAGGCCACCAAAGACTTCTGCACCGAGCACGGCATTGCCTTCGAGGTCTGCGGCAAGTTGCTGGTGGCCTCCAACGACCTGGAGATGCAGCGTATGCAGGCGCTGCACGAGCGCTCCCGGCAGAACGGGCTGAAGGTCGAACGCCTGGACGCCACCGAGCTCAAGCGCCGCGAGCCCAATATCGTCGGCAAGGGGGCACTGTTCCTCGATGCCACTGGCATCGTCGATTACAAGCAGGTGTGCGACGCCATGGCCCGTGTCATCCAGAAGGCCGGCGGCGAAGTGCGCTTGGCCACCACGGTGCGGGCGATCAAGGAACACGGCGAGCATGTCGAAGTCAGCAGCGACGGCCAGAGCTGGCGCACCCGCCAGCTGGTCGCCTGCGCAGGCCTGCAGTCCGACCGCCTGGCGCGCCTGGCCGGGGTGAAGATCGACCACCAGATCATCCCCTTCCGTGGCGAGTACTACCGGCTGCCGCCGAGCAAGAACCAGATCGTCAACCACCTGATCTACCCGATCCCCGATCCGGACCTGCCGTTCCTTGGCGTGCACCTGACGCGGATGATCGACGGCAGCGTCACCGTTGGCCCCAACGCCGTGCTCGGCCTGGGCCGGGAGAACTACCGCAAGTTCTCGGTGAACTGGCGGGACGTTGCCGAATACGCGCGCTTCCCCGGCTTCTGGAAGACCCTCTGGAACAACCTCGGCTCCGGCACCACCGAGATGAAGAACTCGCTGTTCAAGCGCGGCTACCTGGAACAGTGCCGCAAGTACTGCCCCCAGCTCGAAGTCCAGGACCTGCTGCCCTACGAGGCCGGCATCCGCGCCCAGGCGGTGATGCGCGACGGCACCCTGGTGCACGATTTCCTGTTCGCCGAGACCCCGCGCATGGTGCATGTCTGCAATGCCCCGTCACCGGCCGCGACCTCGGCCATTCCCATCGGCCAGATGATCGCCGAAAGGATCCTCAAGGCCCGCTGAACCTGCTGCACACCCAACTACAAAGACAATAAGGAACCTCAGATGTCGGTATATGAGGCGGCCCCGGCCGCGCCCGAAACCCCGGAACAGCAACGCAAGCGCCTGCGCAAGGTGGCCGCAGCGACCATTTTCGGCTCGATGTTGGAGTGGTACGACTTCTACCTGTACGCCACCATGGCGGCGATCGTCTTCTCGAAGATCTTCTTCGACGCCAGCAACCCGGCGGTGGCCTCGCTGCTGGCCTTCTCCACCTTCGCCATCGGCTTCATCGCCCGCCCCTTCGGCGGCGTGCTGTTCGGCTACCTGGGCGACCGGTTCGGCCGCAAGCAGGTGCTGGTGATCACCTTCTGCATGATGGGCGTGTGCACCGCGTTGATCGGCCTGATTCCCAGCTACGCCAGCATCGGCATCTGGGCGCCGATCATCCTGGTGGTGATCCGTATCATCCAGGGCCTGGGCGCAGGCGCCGAACTATCGGGCGCAGCCGTCACCTCCTACGAGCATGCCAGCGAAGGCAAGCGCGGCAGCCAGGGCGCCTGGCCGGCGCTGGGGCTGAACCTGGGTCTGCTGCTGTCGTCGTTGACGGTGTACCTACTGACCATGAACGGTAACGAATTCCTCCTGGCCGGTGGCTGGCGCATCCCGTTCATCGCCAGCATCGCCCTGGTGGGCATTGGCCTGTGGGTGCGCAAGAGTATCCCCGAGACGCCGGACTTCAAGGAACTCGACCAGGCCAAGGACAAGCCGCAGGTCTCCCCGCTCAAGCTGCTGTTCAAGCACGACCTCAAGGGCCTGGCCGTGGTGTTCTTCGTGGCCGTGGGCTACAACGCCCTGAGCTATATCTTCAAGACCTTCTCCCTGGCCTACCTGACCCAGTTCAAGGGCGTCGAAGCCCATGTCACCTCGCTGTCGGTGACCCTGGCCAGCCTGGTGGCGATCTTCGCCGTGCCATTCTTCGGCTGGTTGTGCGACCGCTGGAGCAGCAAGCATGTGCTGATGCTCGGTGGCCTGCTGTCGGCGTTGTTCGCCTTCCCATTCCTGAAGCTGTTGGAAACCGGCGAGCCGACGCTGATCTACATCGCCATCGCCATCGGCACCGGCCTGCTCGCCCCGATGATGTTCGCCCCCCAAGGCTCGTTCCTCAGCCGCCAATTCCCGACCCAGACCCGCTCCTCGGGCTTCGGCACCGGCCGCGAGATCGGCACGGCCGTGGCCGGTGGCCTGGCCCCACTGGGCGGCCTGGCACTGGTGGCTGGCTCGGCGACCCACTCCACCGATGGCGTGGCGTTGATCCTGGCGGTCTCCGGTGTGCTGGTGGTGGTCTTTGCGCTGCTGGACCAGGGGCGCAGGCATTCGACCTCGAAGAACTGACCGGCCCCTCCGGCCTGATCGCGGTCCGACTTGTCCCGCGATCGGGCCGGCTCAGGCCAATCACCGATTGCCATGCATCACCCGCCCGCCCTCCGCCGGCCGGTCGATGTACAACACATCCAGTTCACCGTTGCGCAGCCCCTTCAGCGCATTCCAATGCGCCGAAGCATGGATATAGCGCGCCTCCAGCAATTGCCTTTGCTCCACGGTCAGCCCCGGCTCAGTGCTTCGCCCCAAGGCGAAGTCATGCAGTTTGTGGCTGATCCCCTGCAGCTCCTGCGGCAAGCAGAACGCCGCGCCCCTCTCGTCCACCTCGGCGAACGGCACCTGCGCCCGCACCGCCAGTTCACGCATGATGCGCAGGTACACCCGCGACAAGTGCCCACGTACCTCCCGCTCGCGGTGTATCGCCGCATAGACCCGTTTGTACGGCTCATCACGGGGGTCGCTTCGTTCGACCGGCTCCTCCCAGGTCAAGACCCGGGGCGCAGGCGCTGGCGTATGAGCATGGTCCCTGGCCAATTGTGCGGTGGTCAGGATGTAGGCCTGGGTCTGCTCCACAGGTGTGCGCACCGGCACCAGGTTCGAGCGCGGCTTGCTGAGCAGCATCTGCTCAACCATGCATTCCAGGTACCCCCCGCCAATATCCGAATGGGAGCCTGGCACGACGATGTCGTTGTCACTGCGCACCAGCGGGAAGTTATGCCGGTGCTCGTCAGCGGCCACCAGTTGCACCACCTTGCGCGCCGCACCTGCGGCCAGCCCCAGCTGCAGCCCGGCATAGCGGTCGTTGGCCGGGCTGAAATTGCCTTTGAGCGGCTCGACGATCGCCGCCACGGTGTCGAACAGGCCGATGAAGTTGATGACCGGCCTGGCCTGCCAGTCGAACCCCTCGCCCAGCACGCCGGTCCGCGCCAGCAGGCTATCGCCCCCTTTGCCCAGGTCATTGGCCAGGTGCCTGGCCGCCGCCGCGCCACGACTGAAGCCGAACAGGTCGAACTCCAGCGCCACGACCTGCGCCTGGGGGCGGCTGGCCAGCCAGGCACGCATCTGCCCGGCGATCGCCTGGGCGGCCTGCGCGACACGGGCCTCGACGCCGCTGCGGCCTAGGCCGGTCGCCTGGGCGAATGCTGAATCGTCCTTGCCCGCCCAGGTACCGATCCCCTCGATATAGCACCTGAGATACACCGTGGAAGCGCCATCGCTGGCCTGCGGGTACAAGCCATGGAGCAGCGCCACGTTGCTGGGCGCATTGCCGTAGCTGCCCAGGCGGCCGTCCACCGCCCCACCGGGCGCAACGCTGTTGCCTTGGTTGTTGCCGGTCCCGTCGAAGAAAACGCCGATCCGCAAGGTGATCGGGCCAGTCGGCTGTGGTAGGTCCATCGGTCCTTTCCGCTGTTCGAAAATGAACAATGAAGGAGCAAACCGCTGGCCTGGAAAATCAGCAGATTACCGAGGTGGTCAGGCAGATGGCACTGTGCCTGCCGAGAAATTTCCACGCCGCCATTGGTCGGCATGGGCCCGTATGGATTAAAGTATCAGCCCCTGCCCGGACGCTGCGGTACACGCATCGCCGGCCCATTTCCAGGAACCGTCGACGATGGAACACCGTGAGGCGCTGATCGCGCTGCGCACCTTTCTTTCCTCCCAGATCCTTGGCCAGGAGAAACTGGTCGAACGCCTGCTGATCGTATTGCTGGCCGACGGCCACATGCTGGTCGAAGGCGCGCCTGGCCTGGCCAAGACCAAGGCCATCAAGGAACTGGCCGAGGGGATCGAGGCGCAGTTCCACCGCATCCAGTTCACCCCCGACCTGCTCCCGGCCGACATCACCGGCACCGAGATCTACCGCCCGGAAACCGGCAGCTTCGTGTTCCAACAAGGCCCGATCTTCCACAACCTGGTGCTGGCCGACGAAATCAACCGCGCCCCGGCCAAGGTCCAGTCGGCGCTGCTCGAAGCCATGGCCGAGCGCCAGGTCAGCGTCGGGCGCAGCACCTACGAGCTGTCGCCGCTGTTCCTGGTCATGGCCACCCAGAACCCGATCGAGCAGGAAGGGACCTACCCCTTGCCCGAAGCCCAGCTCGACCGCTTCCTGATGCACGTGAAGATCGGCTTCCCGGATGCCGCAGTGGAACGTCGCATCCTCCAGCAGGCCCGCGGCGAAGCCCTGGGCGGCGAGGCCAAGCCGGAACGGCGGGTCAGCCAGCAGGCGATCTTCGCCGCGCGCAAGGAAATCCTCGGCCTGTACATGGCCGATGCCGTGGAGGAATACCTGGTGCAACTGGTCATGGCCACCCGCACGCCGGCCAAGTTCGATGCCGAGCTGGCCGACTGGATCGCCTACGGCGCCAGCCCACGCGGCTCGATTGCCCTGGACCGCTGCGCACGGGCCCATGCCTGGCTGGCCGGGCGCGACTTCGTCAGCCCCGAGGATATCCAGGCGGTGCTGTTCGACGTGCTGCGCCACCGCGTCATCCTTTCGTTCGAGGCGGAAGCGGCGGGGATCGACCAGGACCGGGTGGTCCAGCGCATCCTCGACGTTGTCGCCGTCGCCTGATTCCATGCCCACCGCGTACCTGGCCGAACCCGGCATCCGCATTGGCCTGGCCGAGCTGATCGACATGCGCCACCGCGTGCGCGAGATCCAGCTGTTCTCCCGGCCCGGCCAGCGCAGCCCGCTGGTCGGCCTGCACCATTCCAAGCTGCGCGGGCGCGGCGTGGACTTCGACCAGGTACGTGTCTACCAGGCGGGCGATGATGTGCGCAACATCGACTGGCGCGTCACCGCGCGGACCCAGGAGCCTCATACCAAGCTGTTCCACGAAGAGCGCGAGCGGCCGATCTTCATCCTGGTCGAGCAGAGCCAGCGCCTGTTCTTCGGTTCGGGGCTGATGTTCAAGTCGGTACTGGCCGCCCAGGCGGCGGCCCTGTTCGGCTGGGCCGCGCTGGGGCATAACGACCGCATCGGCGGCCTGGTGTTCGGCGATAACGAGCACCACGAGATCAAGCCACGGCGCAGCAAGCAGAGCCTGCTGCAACTGCTCAACCGCCTGGCCAAGGTCAACCAGGCATTGCACACCGAGACCCTGCCCCAGGCCGACAGCCTGGCCCTGGCCCTGCGCCGCGCCCGCGAGGTGCTGCGCCCCGGCAGCCTGGCCATCATCATCTGCGACGAACGTGCCCTGAGCCCCGGCGTGGAGCAGCACCTGAGCATGCTCTCGCGCCACTGCGACGTGCTGCTGATGCCGGTGTCCGACCCGCTCGACCATGCCCTGCCCGCCGCCGGCCTGCTGCGCTTCGCCCAGCGTGGCGCACAGCTGGAACTCGACACACTCGATGCCAACCTGCGCCTGGCCTACCGCCAGCAGGCCGAGGCGCGCATCGAACGCTGGGAGCTGCTGGCGCAGAAGCTACGGGTATTGATGATGCCCCTGAGCACCCAGAGCGAAATGATCGAACAGCTGCGCGAGTACCTCAACGCCCAGCGGCCCGGGAGCACGCAATGAACCCGCTGGACCAGCTGCAACCGCTGATCGCCCCGCCAGCGGTCAGCCTGTGGCCGCCCGCGCCCGGCTGGTGGGTGCTGCTCGCCCTGCTGCCGCTGCTTGGCTGGGGGCTATGGCGGGTTCGCCATTGGCGCCCGACCAAGCGCCCGATCGTACGCGCCGAGCTGCCCCTGGACCCGGTGCGCGTGGAGGCACTGGCCGAGCTCGCCCGCCTGCCGCGCCCGTACGACGGCGCGCCGGCCGGCGCCTGGCTGCAGCAGATCAACGCGCTGCTCAAGCGCCTGTGCCGCAACCACTACCCCGGTGCCAACAGCCATACCCTCAACGGCCGGCAATGGCTGGCGTTTCTCGACAACCGCTGCCCGGCCGCCGGCCTGACCCGTTGGATGGTACTGGTCGAAGGCGCCTACAAACCCGAGTGCAAGCTCGACGACAAGGCCATCGCCGGGCTTGCCCAGGCGGTCGAAACCTGGATCCGCAAGCATGTTTGAGTTGGCCTGGCCGTGGATTTTCCTGCTGTTGCCGCTGCCCTGGCTCGCGCGCCTGCTGCTGCCTGCCGCCGACAGCGGCGAGCCGGTACTCAAGGTAGGCTTTCTCGATGAGCTCGAAGGCCTCGCCGGACGCCGGGCGCGGCTGAACCTGCCGACCTGGCGCCAACAGGCGCCGTTCGTGGTCATCTGGGTGCTGCTGCTGTTGGCTGCCGCGCGCCCACAATGGCTGGGCGACCCGGTACCCGTGGCGGCCAGTGGCCGCGACCTGCTGGTGGCGGTGGATGTATCCGGCTCCATGGACTTCCCCGACATGCAGTGGAAGGACGACGAAATCAGCCGTCTGGACCTGGTCAAGGCGCTGCTCGGCGACTTTCTCCAAGATCGCGAAGGCGACCGGGTCGGCCTGATTCTGTTCGGCAGCGAGGCCTACCTGCAGGCGCCCTTGACCTTCGACCGACGCACCGTGCGCACCTTCCTCCTCGAAGCGCAGATCGGTATCGCCGGCAAGAACACCGCCATCGGCGACGCCATCGGCCTGGCGGTCAAGCGCCTGCGCCAGCGCCCGGCACAGAGCCGTGTGCTGGTGCTGGTCACCGACGGCGCCAACAACGGTGGGCAGATCCACCCGCTGACCGCCGCCCGCCTGGCTGCCCAGGAAGGCGTGCGCATCTACACCATTGGCATCGGCGCCAACCCCGAGGCCAGCGGCACCCCCGGCCTGCTCGGCCTGAACCCGAGCCTGGACCTGGACGAAGCCTCGCTCAAGGAGATCGCCGAGCTGACCCAGGGTACCTATTTCCGCGCCCACAACGGCGCCGAACTGGACGCCATCGGCGATGCCCTCGACCAGCTGGAACCGGTGGCCCAGCAACCGACCCAGGCGCGCACCGCCAAGGCGCTGTACGCCTGGCCGCTGGCCCTGGCGTTGCTGCTGAGCGTATTGTTGGTGGTGGCTGTGCAATGGCCGGACAACCTGTTGCAGCGCCTGCTGCGCCGGCCACGCTTCCTGCAGCCGCACCCGGAATGGCGCCAGCGCCTCAAGCGCCTGCGCCTGAGGAGGCGGCGATGATCGAACTCTGGCCACAATGGCTGCGCCCGCTCTGGCTGTTGGTGGTGCCCCTGCTCGGCTGGCTGCTGTTCAAGCTGTGGCATCGGCGCAAGCGTGCCGGGCGTTGGCAGATGATCCTGCCGCCGCAATTCCATGCCGTGCTGCTCGGCGGCGGCAAGGGCCAGGCCAGCAAGCTGCCCTGGGTAGCCCTGGGGCTGGCCTGGCTGCTGGTGGTCCTGGCCCTGCTGGGCCCCAGCTGGCAACGCCTTGAAGAAACCCGCCAGCGCCCTGCCGACCCGCTGGTGATCCTGCTCGAGCTGACCCCGCAGATGCTCGCCGAGGACAGCGCGCCCAACCGCCTGGAACAGGCCCGGCGCAAGGTCCTGGACCTGCTCGAGCACCGCCGCGACAGCCAGACCGCGCTGGTGGTGTATGCCGGCAGCGCACATACCCTGGTGCCGCTGTCCGACGACCTGGGCACCACGCGCAACCTGCTCGAGGCCGTCGACCCGTCGATCATGCCGCAACCTGGCCAGCGCGCGGACCTCGCCGTGCAGAAAGGCCTGGCCCTGCTGGCCCAGAGCGGCCTGGGTCAGGGCCGTCTGCTGCTGATCGGCTCCTCCCTGAACGAGCAGGAACGCACCGGTATTCTCAAGGCCCTCGGCCGCCAGGGCCCGAGCTTGTTGATGCTGGGGGTCGGCAGCGCCGAAGGCGCCCCCGTGCGCCAGGCCAACGGCGAGTTCCTCAAGGACGAACAAGGCGGCATTCTCGTGCCGCGCCTGGACGGCGCCAGCCTCAAGGCCTTCATCAACGGCACCGGCGGGCGCTATCGTCATGCCCGCATCGACGACCTGGACCTGCGTGGCCTGGGCCTGTTCGACACTCCCCGCGCCCTGCGCAACGACGGCCAGACAATGCAGCTCGACAGCTGGGCCGACCAGGGCCACTGGCTGCTGCTGCCCCTGCTGTTGCTGGCAGCCTGCGCCGGCCGACGCGGCTGGTTGTTCTGCCTGCCCTTGCTGCTGGCCTTGCCACAACCAAGTCAGGCCTTCGAATTCAACGACCTGTGGCTGCGCCCTGACCAACAAGGCCAGCGTCTATTGGAGCGACAACGCCCCGCCGAGGCCGCCCGGCACTTCCAGGACCCACAATGGCGTGGCGTGGCGCTGTACCAGGCCGGCGACTACGAAGGCGCCGCGCGGGCCTTCGCCCAGGGCAGCAGTGCCGCGGCCCATTACAATCGGGGCAACGCCCTGGCCCGCGCCGGCGAACTGGAGGCCGCGCTGGATGCCTACGAACAAGCCCTGGAACGCCAGCCCGACCTGCAACCGGCACTGGACAACCAGGCCTTGGTCCAGCAATTGTTGCAACAACGCCAGGCCAAGGCCGAGGAACAACCGGCCGACAGCGATGCCCAAGGCACACCCGGCAACGAGACCGAAGGCAACAGCAGCTCGGCGGCCAACCCGGCCCAGGGCACACCCGGCAACGAAGAACAGGGCGCCGCCGAAGAACCCGGCGAAGGCGCCAGCAACGAGCAGGCCCAAGGCGGCAACCAGCCCGGCGCTGACGATGGGGTGACCCAGCCACCACAGCGGCCGGCTTCCACCAGCCTGGATGCCGAACAGCGCCAGGCGCTGGAGCAATGGTTACGGGAGATTCCCGACAACCCCGCCCAGCTGCTACGGCGCAAATTCTGGTATGAACAGCAATTGCATCAGGACAACCCACGATGAGTCGCCTCGGCGTCTTCCTACTCAGCCTGTTGTGGCTTCTCCAGGCCCAGGCGCAACCGACCTTGCAGGCCAGCGTCGACCGCACCCGCCTGCAGGCCGGCGAAACCCTGGAACTGACCCTGGAAAGCCAGGATGTCACGCAGTTCGGCAAGCCCGATCTGCGCGCCCTGGAAGGCGACTTCGAAGTGCGCGGCACGCGCCAGCTCAACAGCCTGCACACCCTGGACGGCGAGACCCGCGCCAGCACCCGCTGGATCATCACCCTGCTGCCACGGCGCAGCGGCAGCCTGCGCATCCCTGAACTGCAGCTAGGCCGCTCGCAGAGCCAGGCCATCGAGCTGCAGGTGTTGCAGGCTGACGCCAGCCGCCCGGAAAGCGCCGCCCAGGTGTTCATCGAAGCCACCCTCGACCGCCAGGATGTCTATGTCCAGGCCCAGGCCGTGCTGACCCTGCGCATCTACCATTCGGTCCCGCTGTACGACGACAGCAGCCTGAGCCCCCTGCAGCTGGACAACGCCAAGGTCGAGCCGCTGGGCGAGTCGCGCACCTATGAAAAGGAAATCAACGGGGTCCGCCACGGGGTGATCGAGACCCGCTATGCGCTCTACCCGCAACAAAGCGGCAGCCTCGACATCCCGGCACTGACCTTCACCGCCACCGCCGCCGACAGCGGCGTGCAGCCGGCCGGCACGCCCCGGGTCGGCCGCCAGGTGCAGGTCAGCTCGCTGCCGCTGCACCTTGGCGTGCGGCCGATCCCCAGCGCCTGGCCAGCCGACCAGCCCTGGCTGCCCGCCCGCAGCCTGAGCCTGGAGGAACACTGGAACCCGGAACCCAACGGCCAGCCCACGCAGATCGGCGACTCCCTGACCCGCAGCATCACCCTGCGCGCCGAAGGGCTGTCCAGCACCCAGCTTCCTCAATTGCCGGCCACCGAAATCCATGGCCTGCGCCGCTACCCCGACCAGCCGCTGCTGCGCAACGAGATCAACGAACGCGGCATGACCGCCAACCGTGAAGAACGCGAGGCGCTGGTCCCCACCCACAGCGGCGACCTGGCCCTGCCAGCCCTGGACGTCACCTGGTGGAACACCCGCGAAGATCATCTGGAACACAGCAGCCTGCCGGCACGCACCCTGACCGTGCAGGACAACCCGGCCCTGAGCGGCGAAACGCCGGTCAGCGACACCAGCAGCGGCACGGCCCTGCTCTGGCCGTGGCAATTGGCGACGGTGCTGCTGGCCCTGACCACCGTGCTGGGTTTTGCCCTGTGGTGGCGCGCACGCTCGCAACCGGCCATCTTGCGCGCCGCACAGAGCGGGCCAAGCCCACGCACCCTGCTGGACGACCTCAAGCGCGCCTGCCAGGCCAACGACCCCCAGGCCACCCGCCAGGCCCTGGATGCCTGGGCGCGCCAGCAACCGGAAACCCTCGCCGAGATGGCCGCCCGTTTCGTGCCGTTGTCGGACGCGCTGGATGGATTGAATGGGGCGCTGTACAGCGAGAGCGGTCAGTACTGGCAGGGTGAGGACTTATGGCGAGCGATCGGCACGATTCCGCCGGCGGAGCAGGTGTTGTTGCCGGCAGGTGAAAGCACAAGCTTACCTCCGCTCTACCCGAAGTGAGGCTTGAAACAGGGCACGCCTGGAATCTTCAAGCCTCCAGCGGCCCCAAGCAATCGATGGCGGGGCCGACCAACCCGGTTTAAATCATCCGCTGGCCCTCGAACGGGTTCCAGCCCTGCTGATCCGTTGTCTGCTTCAGGTAATACGCGCGGTGGGTGAGGTAGCTGTAAAGGAACGCAAAGTGAGCTTGCCCTGGGTCCGGTAGACCTCGCGGTGCAGGTCATCGCGCTCCATGTCGCTGATGATTTGGCCGTCCAGGTTCAGTTGGTGCAGGTGCCCGCTGCCGTAGTACAGGTGGTTGACCTTGCGGCCATCTGGCAGGGTCAATGTGGTCAGGTTGCTGAGCGGGTCATATTCATAACTGAGCGTGCCAGCGGGCGTGATTTCTTTCGTCAGCCGGCCCAGCAGATCGTAGACGTACTCCAGCTTCTCTTCCGTGACCCCAAGCCGCTTGCCGATCCCGGTCGGTTGCCGCTCGATGCTCAGTAACCGGTCGCCGTCGTCGTACGCGAAGGTCTGGCTCGCATCGCGGTTGATCTTGGCGACCAACCGGCCAATGGTGTCACGCTCGAACAGCGTGTGCCGTTCCGGGCGTTCGGCGTTTTCGCCGTAGCCAATTTCATCCAGTCGGGTGAGATGACTTCCGACGTTGTAGCTGAAACGCCGGAAAACAAGCCAAACCATTAGCGACAAACTAACAGCACGGCAAGATCAAACCTTAAATCAAATGTAGGTTTTTTGCCACCTTCCACCACTCTGCAGCTCTCGACTGGCAATCATGAATACACCGTCAGTCAAAGAAAGAGTCAAGCGAAACAAAGAGGCCAAACCCTTGGTTTTCTTGATGACAACTGACACTCCCTTTTCACCAACCCCAACAACCTCAATCTGATCACTTTCCTCGTCATATTCAGGATGTCTACCGCAAACCAAATTCTCTACTCGATCATAGTTCCTCCCCCCCTTCAGTACGTATTTATTGAAGATATTCAAAAGCTCACTACGCATAACTTCCTCGACATCCGACCCATGCAAATCATCATCAAAATTCTCGACACTTTTCTTATAACATTCCGTCTCCCAGTCATGCATATCACTCATAAAGCCTTTCAACACCATCACACACTCATCACTCAAATTAGTTTCTGAATACTTTGCCATCGACGATTTCCCCATTCCTGAATACATTGTAAATAACTTTAGTTGGCCTTGTACCACCAGCACCGTACTTAAACAGAAGCTCGACATCAACAGGCCCATTATCAAAAACATCTTTTGCAATTTGCTTTTCAAAATCTCTAAACAAACCACGATTCACTTTTGAAAGCTGTGGAAACACCCCATGCTTCCCTCCAGAGCCACCTAGGAGCTTTCCGATTATATGGCCAGCATCATCGTCCTGATTCCCCACCATACGAGCCCAAGCCCTCGATGACTGGTTAGTGGCCGAGCCTGTTTTCAGATCGCTTTTAGTTATTGTAGCAGTTGCTCTTAAGGGTTGACCTGCCGCCCCTCTTGTAACATTCGTGGTGACACACCAACCAAGTGGGTCAAGCCAACCAGTTGAGCTAGGCGCATAATTGTAAATATTGAACCCACCCAGTAGTCCTATAGGATCCTGAGTGGTAAAACGCCCGATCTCGGGATCGTAGTAACGGAAGGTATTGTAGTGCAGTCCCGTCTCGTCATCGAAGTATTGCCCCTGAAAGCGCAGATTTTGTTCGACCTCATCAACAGTCAGTTGCTCTATCGAACCCCACGAGCGATACGTCGCCTGCCAAACGATCCCACCTTCGCTATCCGTCAGCTCCAGCGGCGTTCCGATCTGGTCAGTATGGAAGTAATAGACCTTCTGCCCTTCCCCTTCGACCTGATCGACGCGTGCCAGCGGCGCGTAACTCCCTGGCTCATAGAAATACAGAATGCTCTGTCCCGGCGTCTCCTCACGCAGCATCCGCAGCCCTTGCCACAGGAAGCGCTTCTGCTCGACTTCGCCATTGATTTCCGACTGCTTCGCAACCCGCCGTCCCAAGCTGTCATAACGGTAGTGCCCGGTGCTTTCCAGCTTGCCATTGACCGTTGTTTCTGCCCGCACCAATCGATTTTCGCAGTCATAGACAAAGTGCTGCAGCTTGCTATGCCCCGAGCGCTTCTCGATCAGGTTGCCCCACGGATCGTAGCGGTACTCCTGGTCCCGCCACTGCTTGATCCGGTTGTCCTTGACCTTGTCGAACTGGCGCGCGTTGAAATCGAGTCGGTTGGCCGCCGCGTCGTAACGAAACTCTTCACTGCCAATCAGTGAGCCGGTATCGCGGCTGCGCAATTGCCCGTTGGCTTCGTATTCGTATTTGACCTCGCCGCGCAGCTTGTCGAGGGTGCGCACCAGCTCACCGGCCGGGTCGTACTGGTAACGTCGATGGATCGGGTTGTAGGCATGCTCCACCAGCAGCGAGGTATTGATGCCGGTGTTGTGCACTTGCGAGAGCTTGTCGGCTGGCAAGGTCGAGGCAAACTGCCAGGCCTTGCGCCCCATGGCGTCATAACCGAAGCAACTGGTGAGCTTGCCCTGGGTCCGGTAGACCTCACGGTGCAGGTCATCACGCTCCATGTCGGTGATCACCTGGCCGTCCAGGTTCAGCTGGTGCAGGTGACCGCTGCCGTAGTACAGGTGGTTGACCTTGCGGCCATCTGGCAGGGTCAATGTGGTCAGGTTGCTGAGCGGGTCATATTCATAACTGAGCGTGCCAGCGGGCGTGATTTCTTTCGTCAGCCGGCCCAGCAGATCGTAGACGTACTCCAGCTTCTCTTCCGTGACCCCAAGCTGCTTGCCGATCCCGGTCGGTTGCCGCTCGATGCTCAGTAACCGGTCGCCGTCGTCGTACGCGAAGGTCTGGCTCGTATCGCGGTTGATCTTGGCGACCAACCGGCCAATGCTGTCACGCTCGAACAGCGTGTGCCGTTCCGGGCGTTCGGCATTTTCGCCGTAGCCCATCTCATCCAGTCGGGTGAGATGGCCACCCGTGTTGTAGGTGAAGCGCCGCGTCAGGTTGTCCACCCGTACTTCTTCGACCAAGCGGTCCGATGCATCGTAGGCAAAGCTATAGGTCGCGTTGTTCTCGTTGACCAACGCGGTCAGGCGAATGGCTTTGTCGTACTCGTACCGCACCCGCTGCCCTTTGGCATCCTGGCGGCCGCTGGGAAGGCCTCTTGAAGTGCGCTGCAAGCGGGTGGTCTGGCCCTTGCCGTCGGTGTGGGCGATTACCTGGCCGAGGGGGTTGTAGGTGAAGGTTTCCGAGGTGCCGTCCGGGTGGGTGATCTTCAGTACCTCACCGTCCGGCTTGCGCTCCAGCGTGGTGGTCTGGTTCAGCGCATCGGTGACGGCGACCAGGTGTTGACGCTCGTCGTAGCGGTAATAGGTGCTTTTGCCCGAGCAGTCCTCGAAGCGTTCGACCTGGGCGTAGGCGTTCCACCACAGGTACTTGGACTTGAAGTTCGCATCGATGATGGTGTGCGGCAGGCCATCTTCGCCGTTGAGGTATTCGGTTTTGTTGCCTAGCGGGTCGATCTCGGCGACCAGGTTGCCCTTGTCGTCATAGCGGGACTTCCACAGGCTGCCATCCGGGAAACGGGTTTCAGTCACCAGTGGCGTCGCAAGGTGGTGCTTGTAGCTGATTTTGCGGCCCAGTGGGTCGGTTTCCTCGACCAGGCGGCCAAAGTCGTCGTATTTGAGCGCCAACTGGTTACCGTCGGGCAAGATGAGGCCGACGATGTTGCCGAACGCGTCGAAATCGATCTTGTAGCGTTCGCCACCAAAATCCCGGCTGGCGATGACGCGGTTGTCCTCGTTGTACTGGATCTCCAGTTCGCGGCCCAACACGTCGGTCGCGCAACTGGTACGTTGGCCGAAGTCGTAGCGGAAATGATAATGCTCGCCGTCGCTGGTCCAGTGCTCGACCACGCGCGGTTTACCGTCCTGGGTTTGCCAACGGTATTCGCACATCAGGCCAAGCGCATTGCTGTGGCGTACCATCAGGCCGTCGGCGTAGTGGAAATGCCGGACGGAATCACCGTTGCGGTTGATGACCTCGATCAGTTGGCCGTTATCGTCATAGCGATAGCGCACCAGGGTTTCCACAGCGCTGTCGCCCACCACGCGTTTGACGTCGGTAAGGCGCCCCAATGGATGGTCGTAGTGCAAGTGGACACGCACAGCGCCTGGTGCTGTGATATCCGTCAGGCTGCCATTTGCGCTGTAGGTAAAATGCAAATAATGGCCCAGCGCATTCTCCAAACGCTGCAAAGGCACCCTGCTATTGTCGTTCGGCACTTCGCCAAAGTAGAAAAAAACATTGTCCAGCGTTTGCAGAATGTAGTGCCCACCTGCGGTACGCACGAGGTGGATGTGTTCATGGGGGTTGTAGATGCTTTCGCCGGGCTCCAGATCAATGAACGGAACGCTGCGGCCTTGGTTGTCGGTGAGGTAGACAAAGCCACCCTTGCGGCGCAGATTCTGCTCCCAGGGCAAGATCCAACCCCGCCCCAGCGCGCGCTCTACGGCAAGATCGCTAGCGTAGAAACGAGACCATTCGATAGGCATCAACCCCGGCAACACGAAGTCTGTTTCGTCGCCCAGCAGTTTACGGCCATTGGTCATGTCTACCGGGTTTCCGATAAAGCCACCAATCGCTCGCTCCACGGCGGGGCCAATGATGTAGCGCCCGGCAAGGTAGCTTGCCGCAATCGTAGCCCCTACTCGTAAGGCACAAGGGCCGGCGGCCTTGAGACCCGCCTGTAGGCCCAGACGGCCGACCGACCAGACCGAGCGCCCCATGGACGCCACGACCATCAATATGTCAACGGTCACCCGTAGCCATTCGGGCACCTCCTCGTCCACCGGCAAATAGCGCGTGGTGCCGCCACCGATGTATACGTTGTTCGACCCGTCTGAAATTTTGGCGCCGCAGGTCAGCTTGTCGCCCTTGCGCGCAGCAGCCACACCGTTGATGAACACATTCGAGGAGCCCTCCGCCACCCGCACGGTCGCAGGGTGCTTCTCGCACTTTGCAGTACTCGATGTGGCGAGGGCCGCGTTCCGCTGGTTGATGAACACATTCGTCGAGCATCCGGCCCGTTCTATCTGTCCAGCCGGTGAACTGAACGTAGAGCCATATCGCTCGCCCATCATCGGAATCAAACTGGCACCGAGACCGACGGCTGCTGCCAACAGAAAACCACCAAAACCGGCGGTACAAATGGTGAAGCTCGCCGCTGTAGCGATCACCAAGCCAATCACCGCCCCTGCAAGAAATCCGGCCAAAGCACCGGTATGCTCAATTTCATCACCCCAACGCGCAGCTTCGAACATGGTTCAACCCTGCGGTGTGGTTGCTGTGGCGCTGCTCTGGCGAGGCTCGAAGCTGTTCAACAGTGCAAGCCAACTGTCGTTCTGCTCCCCGTTGAAGTCGGCCTGGCTGGTCGTCGAGAAAACCAGGATGCGCCCTGGGGCAACCTCGAACGCGGCCTGGCGTTGATAGACGGGGCGGCCATCGTTGAGGTAATAACCTTCTATCTGGACGCCCATCAGAGGCTGGCTGGACGATAACTGTGCGGGCTTGCGGGCGAGTACGGTGTAGCCACGCAGCTTGGACGCGATCAGTTTTACCTGGCGGTCGATATAGGCATCGAGGTTCTCGGCAGGCAGAACGTTGTCTCGCGAAATCGTGATGTTCAACGGTGCGGGGATATTGCTGCCCAAGATGAACATGTTCACCGTCCGATCCTGGAAGCCTTCCGGCAACGCGATGCTGCCTTCCTGAAGCTGATAGTCCATGGGTTTCAAATTCCATTTGAAAGAAAAAATTACTGAGCAGTCATCCCAGCCAGCATGGCATCGAACTCAATCAGCCAATCGGCCAGGGGCGCCTGGGCTGGGTCGATCTGGGTAGACACCTCGAGCCAGTGGCGGATGTCGCTCTCGTGGGCGATGATCGTGCACACCGTACGCCCGTGCCGGCGCGCTTGGCCAAGCTGGAACTCATAGTCGAGTGCTACTGCCGGGTGCCCTGCCAACAACGATTCGGCCTGGCGTACCAAGGTCAGTTCGGTATGGCAGTCGCGCAGTTTCTTCACATACGCGTCGATGGCCGTGGGCAGTTCCAGGTCATCTGGTGCGCCTCTCAGGCACGCCCTGAACATGACCTCGCAGCCGGCGAACTCCAACGTGGTTTCGAGAGTTCGAAAGCTAAAGGCTGCAGGTACCCGCATATCGAGCCCAGCGATACGTAACGCATTGCTCTGCGCATTCAAGGGCAATGCCTGGACAGGAGCGGGCATCGCGCTCAGGGCTTGGGCGGCCTCACGCTCCTGCTCGGCCTGTCGCCGGGCGAGCGCTTCGGCAGCCTCACGCTTTTGGGAAATCCTGTCGTAGATGCTCCTGGTGGCCATCGCTACGCCCTATTCGTTGATATCGACACGGTCACCGCCGTGGCGATTGCTTCGATCGGTTCGGGGTTGGCCAGGTTGTGAAACTTGAACAGGCGACGGTTCTGCGGCGACAGCAGCGCTGCGGCCAGGTCCATGGTCATGCGAGATCTCCTTGAAAGTACGGCCAGCACGCCTATGCGATGCTCAGCTGCTTCGATCCAGCGGGCACATCCCAGCCCGCACTCTGCCTAGCGGAAGCGGCCAGCACGATGGGTTCACGCGCCGATAGGCCACGCGCGGCAGAGAGGCCAAAAGAGAACACCGGTAAAAGCTGCACTGTCAACGTGCTGCGGCCCGTCAACCATTGGCGAGGTAGAGTGGCCAGGTGATGCCAATTTGGCACCACCCATGCATTTCTTCCCCTTCCAAATAGCACCGGCTTTCGCTGAATGCCCTACCGCAGAGGGGTTTGCAGGTACGCGTCAGCGCACAGTAGAAGTGGTTACCGACCTGCTCATGCCAGCGCCTACCGCGCCCGACACACACGCGAAGAAAAGTGTTTCATAACGTGGACTGGCGTTCCAAAACGCCAATGGCGGATACCTGGCGCTACGGCTCAGCCTTCACCCTGCTCCCTCTCCCGCCGTGTTGAGTTACCATAGCCGCCCCTCTGAGAAGCTCATCATTCAAGCGAAGCACAAGCTTGCTTGACCCCACTCGACAGGTCATCCATGCGTCTGTTTCACACCTCCGACTGGCACCTGGGCCAAAGCCTGCACGGCCAGGAACGCGACTTCGAACATGCCTGCTTCCTCGACTGGCTGCTTGGCCAGCTGCGTCTGCGCCAGCCCGATGCCCTGTTGATCGCCGGCGATATCTTCGACACGGTCAACCCGCCGGTCAAAGCCCAGGAGCGGCTCTACGACTTCATCGTCCAGGCCCATGAGCAACAGCCCAAGCTCGACATCGTGATGATCGCCGGCAACCACGACTCCGGCTCGCGCATCGAGCTGCCCGCGGCCTTGATGCGGCGCCTGCGCACCCACGCGCTGGGGCGGGTGCACTGGCTCGACGAAGGCCTGCTGGATGCCGAGCGACTGCTGATCCCGCTGACCAATGCACGCGGCAAGGTCTGCGCCTGGTGTCTGGCCCTGCCCTTCCTGCGCCCGGCGGAAGTCACCGGGCCGCAGCTGGGCGACGACTACCTGCAAGGCATCACCCAGGTACACCAGCAACTGATCGAAGCCGCCCAGGCCAAGCGCAAGAAGGACCAGGCCCTGGTCGCCATCAGCCATGCACACATGGCCGGCGGCGCAGTGTCCGAGGACTCCGAGCGCAGCCTGGTCATCGGCAACGCCGAAGCCCTGCCGGCGCGCCTGTTCGACAAGGCCATCAGCTATGTCGCCCTGGGCCACCTGCACAAGCCGCAGCGGGTCAATCGCGAGGAACGCATCCGCTACAGCGGCTCGCCGATCCCGCTGTCGTTCGCCGAAATCAACTACCCGCACCAGGTGCTGGAAGTGGAGCTCGACGGCGCCGAGCTGGTCAGCGTCGAGGCCCGCCTGGTACCCCGTGCGGTGGCCCTGCAACGTATCGGCCCGGCACCGCTGGGCGAGCTGCTGCAGCAATTGGCCGACCTGCCGGTGGTCGACCTGCTGGAAGACCCCAACCGCCAGCCCTGGCTGGAGGTGCGGGTGCGCCTGGACGAGCCGCAGCCGGACCTGCGCCAGCAGATCGAAGGCGCCCTGGAGGGCAAGGCCGTGCGCCTGGTGCGCATCAGTGCCGAGTACGCTGGGCGCGGCAGCCAGGACGAGGATGAACGGGCGTTCGTCGAGCTGTCGCAGATGACCCCGCAGGACCTGTTCAGCCGCGCCTGGGAGCACGCCTATGGCAACCCCGTCGACGAACAGGCCCTGGCCGACTTCGCCCTGCTCCTGCAGGACGTACAGCAGGAGGAGGTACAGCCATGAAAATCCTTGCCATTCGCCTGAAGAACCTGGCCTCGCTGGCCGGCCCGATCGACATCGACTTCACCGCCGAGCCCCTGGCCAGCGCTGGCCTGTTCGCCATCACCGGGCCCACCGGCGCTGGCAAGAGCACCTTGCTCGATGCCCTGTGCCTGGCGCTGTTCGGCACCGTGCCACGGCTCAACGACATCGGCCGGGAAGCCAAGGTGCCCGACGCCGATGGCGAGATCGCCACCTACGACCCGCGCAACCTGCTGCGCCGCGGCACCGGCAGCGCGTACGCCGAGGTGGATTTCGTGGGCATCGATGGGCACCGCTACCGCGCCCGCTGGGAAGCCAACCGCGCCCGTGAAAAAGCCAACGGCAAGTTGCAGCTCAGTCGCCAGAGCCTGTACGACCTGGACGCCGAGCAATTGCTGGGCAGCGGCAAGAACGAATACAAGCAGCTGGTCGAGGCGCGCCTGGGCCTGAACTTCGAGCAGTTCACCCGCGCGGTGATGTTGGCCCAGAGCGAGTTCGGCGCCTTCCTCAAGGCCGACGACAAGGACCGCAGCGAACTGCTGGAAAAACTCACCAACACGGCGATCTACACCCGCCTGGGCCAACGCGCCTTCAGCAAAGCCCGCGAGGCCGGCGAAGCGCACAACGACCTGAAGAAACAGGCCGAGCACCTGGTGCCGATGGCCGCCGAAGCCCGCGCCGAGCTCGACCAGCAGCTGGCGCAGGCCCAACAGCAGTTCAAGGCCGGCCAGGCGCGCCAGCGCCAACTGGAACAGCAGCGGGCCTGGTTCGACGAACACAGCAAGCTGCAGGCCCAGCACGCCGAGGCCCAGGCCGCCTTGCTAGCGGCCGAGCAAGGCTGGGAACAACTCGCCGAGCAGCGCCTGGACCTGCAACGTCTGGAACGCCTGGCCCCCCAACGCCACCAGTTCCACCGCCAGCAGGTATTGACCGCACAACTGGCGCCCCTGGCCGCAGAACTCGCCGACCAGCAGCGCCAGCAGACCGACCTGCAGGTCCGCACCAGCGAACTGGAGCAAGCGCTGGAGGCGGCCCGCCAGGCCCTGGCCCATCACCAGGCCCAGCACAGCGAAAACGCCCCTCTCCTGCGCCAGGCCTTTGCCGCCCAGGACAGCCTGGCACGCCTCGACCAGGCGCTGGCCAGCCAACGCAGCGCCGCCCAGCAGGCTGACCAGGACGTCGCCGACGGCCAGCAGCAGGTGCAGCAGCTCGAGGAACACCAGCAACGCAGCCAGCAGCTCCTGGCGCAGATTGACATGGCGCTGGCCGACAGCGAGCACCTGGCGGGCCTGGCCAGCGCCTGGCAGGCCTACCTGCCGCAACTCAAGCAGGTGATGCAGATCGGGGCGCGCCTGGCCAAGGGCCGTGAAGAGCTGCCCGGCCTGCAGGCCCAGGCCAGCCAGGCCAACGCCCAGCTGCAAAGCCAACGTGACGCCTTCGAGCTGCTGTTCCGCGAAGCCGGGGCCGAACCCCACGCCCTGGCCGAGCAGATCGACCTGCTCGGCGCCATGCTCCAGGACAACCGCAAGCAGCAACGCACGGTCGAGGAGCTGTCGCGCCTGCAGGCCCGCGAACTGGAACTGCGCCAGCGCGTCGCGACCTTGCGCGAGCGCCAGCAGCAGGCCATGCAGCAGCGCCAGCGACTCATCGGCGAAGGCACCGCGGCCAAGGCCGAACTGGAAACCGCCGAGCAGGCACTGGCCCTGACCCGCCAATTGCTGGAACGCCAGCGCCTGGCACGCACCAGCAGCGTGGAAGAACTGCGCGGGCAATTGCGCGATGGCGAACCCTGCCCGGTCTGCGGAAGTGCCGAGCACCCGTTCCACCAGCCAGACGCCCTGCTGCAGAGCCTCGGCCGCCATGACCAGGCCGAAGAGGACGCTGCCCGTGCGCAGGTCGAGCGCCTCAACACCCGCCTGGTGGAGCTGCGGACCGAGCTGGGCGTGGTCAATGCCCAGCTCAAGGACTTCCAGCAACAGCAGGTGCAACTGGGCGAGCAGTTGCAACCCCTTGCCGAACAGCTCCAGGCGCATACCCTGTGGCCGACCCTCGCCCCGCAGGACGACAATGCCCGCCGCACCTGGCTCGACGGCCAGCTGCGTCGCCTGGGCGAAGAGATCGATCGCGACGAAAAACGCCAGGCGGCCCTGCTGGCCCTGCAGAAGGACGCCGCCCGTCTCACCCAGCAGCTGCAGGCGGCAAGCGAGGCCCAGCAACAGGCCCAGCGTCACCTCGAGCAGCAGCACCAGGCCCTGTCCACCGACGAGCAGCAACTGCAACAGGGCTTGAACGACCTGGCCAACGTGCTGCCCCAGGATATCCTCCAGGCCCTGCGCGACGACCCGGCCACGGCCTTCCTCGGCCTCGACCAGCAGATCGCCCAGCGTCGCCAGCAGCTCGAGCAACGCCAGGACGAACAGCAGGAGCAGCAGGCCCGCCAGGTGCAGCTGGACAAGCTGCGCGACCAGCAACAGGCCCGCCAGGCTGCCCAACAGCAGCTCCGGGACACGCTCGCCACGCTGGATGAACAGCGCCAGCAGGCCCTGGCGACCTTAAGTGAACTGCTCGGCGAACAGGCCAGTGCCGAAGCCTGGCAACAGCACATGGACACCCAGCTGGAACAGGCCCGGGTGGTCGAGGCCGAAACGGCCCAACGCCTCCAGGCGCTGCACACCCAGGGCGTGCAACTGGCCAGCGAACTCAAGGCCAACAACCAGCGGCAACAGGCGTTGGAGCAGGAATGCCAGCAGCTGCAGGGTCAGATCAACCAATGGCGCAGCGAGCACCCGGAGCTGGACGACACCGGCCTGGAACGCCTGCTGGCCATCGACGATGCCCAGCTCGGCGAACTGCGCCTGCGCCTGCAAACCGCGGAGAAGGCCATCGAGCAGAGCCGCGTGCTGCTGCAGGAACGCGAACAACGCCTGCAGCAACATGCCGAGCAGGGCCAGGGCGATCTGGCTGCCGAAGCCCTGCATCAGGCCCTGGCCGAAATCGGTCAGCAGTTGGCCCTGCAGGAACAGCAGTGCGCCGAGCTGCGCGCCCGGCAGGCCGACGATCAACGCCGCCAGCAGGCCCACCAGGCCCTGGCCGAACAGATCGAACAGGCCTACCAGCAATGGCAACGCTGGGCACGCCTGAACGCCCTGATCGGCTCAGCCTCGGGGGACGTGTTCCGCAAGATCGCCCAGGGCTACAACCTCGACCTGCTGCTGCACCACGCCAACAGCCAACTGCGCCAGTTGGCCAAGCGCTACCGCCTCAAGCGCGGCGGCAGTGCCCTGGGCCTGCTGGTGCTGGACACCGAAATGGGCGACGAGCTGCGCTCGGTGCATTCGCTCTCCGGTGGCGAGACCTTCCTGGTGTCGCTGGCCCTGGCCCTGGGCCTGGCCTCCATGGCCTCGAGCACCTTGCGCATCGAGTCGCTGTTCATCGACGAGGGCTTCGGCAGCCTGGACCCCGAATCGCTGCAGCTGGCCATGGATGCCCTCGACGGGCTGCAGGCCCAGGGACGCAAGGTGGCGGTGATTTCCCATGTGCAGGAAATGCACGAGCGAATCCCAGTGCAGATCCAGGTGCGTCGCCAGGGCAATGGCTTGAGTGACGTGGAGGTGTGCGGGTGATTCTCTACTCGTTCCGTCGCTGCCCTTGGGCCATGCGCGCACGCCTGGCATTACGCTATGCAGGCTGCCCGGTGGAGGTCCGCGAGGTGGCAATGAAGAACAAGCCGGCCGAGCTGCTGGCCTTGTCGCCCAAAGGCACGGTGCCGGTGCTCGATACCGGTGCCGGGGTGCTGGAGGAAAGCCTGGACATCATGCGCTGGGCGCTGGCCCAGAACGACCCACAGGACTGGCGCCTGCAGGCCGACCCGGGCGGCGCGCAACAGGCCGAGGCCTTGATCGCGCGTAACGACCGGGACTTCAAAGTACACGTGAACCTGTACAAGTACGCCGAGCGTTACCCCGACCACTCGCGGGCGTTCTATCGTCAGCAGGCCGAACCGTGGCTGGTCGAGCTCGAAGGGTTGCTCGAAGGCCGGCCCTACCTCTTGGCCGACCATCCGAGCTTGGTCGACGCCGCCCTGCTCCCGCTGATGCGCCAGTTTGCCGGGGTGGAACCTGACTGGTTCGCCGAAGCGCCCTACCCCCGGTTGCGCAACTGGTTGCAAGGGTGGCTCGAATCGGCGTTGTTCAAGGCCATCATGGCGCGCTGAACAGCCCTATAGGTATACCCCCTGGCGTTTCGAGCATTTCAGATCGCCAGGATCGGCGAAGAGAACAGCAACAGCACCACCGCCGCGATACGCCACATCATGCTTCACCTCTCGTGAGTCAAAAATACAGCGTCAAATTCAAACACATGGCGTTGTGCTATTACCAGCCTTTTCAATCCAATCGAGGGTCACTCGAGAAACTTGAGATCCGATGGCGCATCCTGGGCCAGTTTCTGCACGGTTTCGCCCAGCTTGCCGCTACGCGGGTCGCGGCGCAGGACCACGATCTGGTTGCTCTTCTGGTTGGCCACCAACAGGAATTTGCCGCTGGGGTCGAGGCTGAACTCCCGTGGGTGGTCGCCTTCGACGGAGCGGCGTTGCAACAGGGTCAGCTGGCCATCGTGCTTGTCGACCGCGTAGGCCACGATCTCGTTGCTGGTACCGCGGTTGCTGACATACAGGAAGCGCCCGTCGGCCGACAGGTGCAGCCCGCCGGCGGCCTTGGCCGCGGCCTCCTGCCGCTCGGTCAGGGGCAGGCGTTGGCGTTCCACCAGGTTGCCGTCCTGCACGTCGAACATCACCACCTCGGCGCTCATCTCCAGGGTGAGGTAGGCGTGCCGGCCCTTGGCATCGAACAGCAGATGTCGCGGGCCGCTGCCTGGCGGCAGGCTGACCGACGCGGGAATCGCCGGGCTCAGCGGATGCTCGGGGCTGGCCCCGTCGTAGCGGTAGATGAACACCTGGTCGGCACCCAGGTCGCTGGCATAGAGGTGACGGCCTTCGGGCGAGAATACCACCGAATGCACATGGGCCCCGGCCTGGCGCTCGGGGTTGACCTTGCTGGGCGCATGGCGCAATTGCTGGACCACGCCCTTGAGCTTGCCGTCGCGTGCCACCGGGAGCACCGTCAGGCTGCCGCCCGGCTCCGGCGCGACGGCATAGTTGGCAACGAACAGGTAACGCTGGTCATGGCTGAGGCTGGCGTGGGTCGGTTCGTCGCCACGGCTGGCCACTTGGTTGAGCAGCTTGATGTCACCCTTGTCATTCAGCGAAAAGCTGCTCACCTGGCCCTGGGGCGTTTCATTGACCGCGAACAGCAGGCGCTGGTCGGCGGACAGCACCAGCCAGGACGGGCTGACACTCTTGACCACCTGCAACGGCTTGGCATCGACCTGGCCGCTGTCGAAGCGGTAGCGGTAGATCCCTTGGCTGGCACCGTCGGTGTAGCTGCCAACGAGCAGTACCGCGGCATGACTGTTCACTGTCAGGCCCATGAGACTAGCGGCCAGCAGGCTCTTCCAGGTCTTCATCATCGTCATCTTCCGAAGCGCGCAGGGCATCCATACAGACTAGCCGATGCTCGCCTTCGGCATCGGCGAGCCGCCACTGGTCGCCCTCGGCGATGGCAGCGGCCACTTGTTCGGGGGTGAAGCGCCAGCGACGCAGCTGGCGACCGTCCATGCATTCGATCGAAAGGCCTGAGTCGTCGTAGGTGAAGTCGAAGGCGTGGAGCCCGTCGATCAGCAGCATGTCGCAGGCTGCGAGGGCGGTGGCGAGGGAAGACATTGGAGCACCAGGTAAAAAGTGGGGCGCCAGTATAACCCCGGGCCTGCTGTGCAGCCCAATCGCCAGCAAGCCGGCCTCACAGGGATTTCGCAAGTCTTGAGAGCGGCGCAATCTCGGTGGGAGCCGGCTTGCCGGCGATTGGGCCGCAAGGCGGCCCCGTGTGGATCAATGGGCGAAGATCGACCCGCCCACCTTGCCCGCCAGCTTCTGCGGCTTGATCAGGAACCGCGCCAGCGCCGGCAGCAGCCACAGCGCGCCAAACATGTTCCACAGCAACATGAAGGTCAGCATCAGGCCCATGTCGGCCTGGAACTTGATCGCCGAGAAGATCCAGGTGCACACGCCGATGGCCAGGCACAGCCCGGTGAACAGCACGGCCTTGCCGGTCGACCGCAGGGTTTCGTAATAGGCCTCCTGCAGCGGCAGGCCGGCACGCAGGAAGCTCTCCAGGCGGCTGTAGATGTAGATGCCGTAGTCCACGCCGATACCTACGCCCAGGGCGACCACCGGCAAGGTGGCGACCTTCACGCCGATGCCCATGAACGCCATCAGGGCGTTGCCCAGCACCGAGGTCAGCACCAGGGGCAGGACGATGCACAGGGTCGCGGCGAATGAGCGGAAGGTGATCAGGCACATCACCGCCACGCACAGGTAGACCAGCACCAGGATGGTCAGCTCGGCCGATTTGATCACCTCGTTGGTGGCCGCTTCGATGCCGGCATTACCCGCCGCCAGGAGGAACTGCAGGCCATCCTTGTTGTGACTGTCGGCAAAGGCCTTGGCCACCGAGGTCACGCGCTCCAGGGTCTCGGCCTTGTGGTCGTTGAGGAACACCAGCACCGGCGCCAGGGAACAGTCGGCGTTGTACAGGCCGTCGGCACGGGCGATGGAGTTGTTGAGCACGTCCGGGTTGCGCGACAGGGTCTCCCATTTCAGGCTGCCCTCGTTCATGCCCTTGATCACCTGCTTGGACACGGTGACCAGGGAAATCGCCGACTGCACGCCCGGGGTGTTCTCCATGGTCCACATCAGCTCGTCGATCGGCGCCATGGTGGAATGGATCGAGCAGCTCTCCGACGGCGTCTTGACCATGATCACCAGCACGTCGGAACTGGTGGAGTAGTTGTTGATGATGAAGTTGTTGTCCTGGTTGTAGCGTGAGTCCGGACGCAGCTCCGGCGCGCCCTGGTCGAGGTCGCCGATCTTCAGGTTCTGGCTGTACCACAGGCCACCGGCGAAGGCCGCCAGGGCCAGGGCGATGGACACCGGCGCCACCTTGGGGCTGGCGAAATTGGCCAGCAGGCGCCAGAACGGATGTTCGCGGGTCGCGTCCTTCTTGCTGCGGGCGATGGCCTTCTGGCTGATGCCCACATAGGAGATCGCCACCGGCAGCAGGATCAGGTTGGTGAAGACGATCACCGCCACGCCGATCGACGCACCGATGGCCAGCTCGCGGATCACCCCGATGTCGATCACCAGCAAAGTGATGAAGCCCACGGCGTCGGCCAGGATGGCGATCATGCCCGGCAGGAACAGCTGGCGGAACGTGCGCCGAGCTGCGGTCAGGGCATTGTCGGCACCGCTGGACTGCAAGGCGATACCGTTGATCTTCTGCACGCCGTGGGAGATGCCGATGGCGAAGATCAGGAACGGCACCAGCATCGAATACGGGTCCAGCCCGAAGCCCACTGCATGCATCAACCCCAGTTGCCAGACCACCGCCACCAGGGTGGTGATAAGGACCGCGATGGTGCTGCGGATGCACCAGGTGAACCAGTACAGCAAGGCCCAGGTGATGGCCAGGGCCACGCCGAAGAACATCACCACCATCACCAGACCGTCGATCAGGTCACCGACCTTCTTGGCGAAGCCGACGATATGCACCTTCACGTTGGGGTTCTGGGCCTGGAACTTGTCGCGGATCTTCTCTTCCAGCTGGTGGGAGAACTGCTGGTAGTCGAGCTTGACCTGCTTGCTCTGGTCCTGTGGGTCCGGGTAGCTCTCCATCAACGGCACGTCGACGATGCTGGACTTGAAGTTGTTGGCCACCAGGCGCCCGACCTGGCCGGACTTGAGCACGTTGTCGCGCAGCTCCTCGAGGCTTTGCGCCGAGCCGTTGTAGGTGTTGGGGATCACCTCGCCGCCGGCGAAACCGTCTTCGGTGACCTCGGTCCAGCGCACCGCCGGGCTCCACAGCGACTTGAGCCCCGCACGGTCGACGCCAGGTATGTAGAAGACCTCGTCGTGGATCTGGCGCAGGGTCTCCATGTAGTCCTTGTCGAAGATATCGCCATTGACCGCCTCTACCGAGATACGCACGGTGTTGCCAAGGTTGGCCAGGTCGTTGCGGTGCTCGATCATCTGTTCGATGAACGGGTGCTGCAGCGGGATCATCTTCTCGAAGCTGGTGGACGGGCGGATCTGCGTGGCCTGCCAGAACAGGAAGATGCTCACCAGCAGGCACAGGGCAATGACCACCGGCCGGTTGTTGAAGATCAGCCGCTCGAGCAGGGTGGCCTTGTCCTGATGGTGTTGCTGGTGCATGTCGAAGCTCTCCCGGCTGGTCATGGCTGCACCTCCTCGGCGCCCTGGGCAGTGGCCAGGTGCACCCCGCCCTGCCCGACCAGCAGCAAGCCGCCGTCGGCAAGACCCGTGGCAGCCGACAAGGCGATGCGGTCGGCGCGGTTGTAGACCGAGAAGCTCTGGCCGTCATCCTGGCTGCGCAACACGCTGCCACTGTTACCCACCAGCACCAGGCTGCCATCTTCCAGAAGCGTAGCGCTTGCCAGGCCGAACTCGAATGGGCCGCGGGCGGTCTTGAGCGGGATCGGTTGCCAGGTATCGCCGAAATCGGTGGAGCGCAGCAGGTTGCCGCGCAGGCCATAGGCCAGCAGGGTGCGCGCCTGGGTGGTGCCGATCACGCCGAACAGCGACCCCTCGTAGGGACTCTGGACCACGGACCAGCTCTGGCCGTTATCGCTGGAGCGGAACATGCTGCCCTGCTCGCCGACGATGAACAGGCCGGCATCCTTGACCTGGGCGATGGCGTTCAGGTGCAGCTGGTCGGGGTTGTCCAGGCGCTCGCCGATGTCCTGCCAATGCTGGCCACCATCGGTGGTCTCGAGCAATGCGCCATAGGCGCCGACGGCGAAACCGTGCTGGGCGTCGAGGAAGGCGACATCGAGCAGGGGCGCCTCGCGGGCGAGGTCTTCGAACTGCTTGCTCCAGGTGGCGCCACCATCGTTGCTGGCCAGCACCTGAGCGTCATGACCGACGGCCCAGCCACGCTTGTCGTCGAGGAAGAACACGGCGGTGAGCAGTTGACGGGTGGGTACCCGGGCCTGGGCCCAGGTCTTGCCCTGGTCGTCGGAGAACAGGATATGGCCCCGGTCGCCGACCACCACCAGCCGCTTGCCGGCATGGACGACATCGATCAGCAGGCTCTGGCTGGCCCGCGCCGACTCCACCGAATACTCCTCGGCCGCCGCGGCTCGTGCACCCCCTGCTCCTGTCGCCAACGCCAACGCCAGCAGCGCACTGGCCGCCAGCGGCCAGGCACCGCGCCTGGCTTGCGCCATCACCCGATCCGTCATGATCGCCCCCTGTTGTGTTCTTGTAGTGGGTCAATCTATTGCCAGGTACTGCGAAAAGCCTGTTCCAGAGCCCTGCAATAGCTTTGGGGCCATCGTATCGGGGTTATCGGCGGGAAGACAACGAGCGGGACGTTATGTTTTGTTAAGCACTCGAAAGCATCGCGGGGCAAGCCCGCGCCTACACCGGACCGCACCACCCTGAAGGCCGCGCTGTACCACTGTAGGAGCGGGCTTGCCCCGCGAAAGGGCCGCCAAGCGGCCCCTGGGCCTTATGCCAAGCTCTTGCTCACCACTTCATACACATCGCTGGACAACGCCCCAGACGCCAGGATCCGCTCCAGCTCGCCACGCATCAACGCCTGGCGTGCATCGTCATACTTGCGCCAGCGGGTCAGCGGCGCCAGCTGGCGCGAAGCGATCTGTGGGTTGAGGGCGTTGAGCTCGATCACCAGGTCCGCCAGGAAGCGGTAGCCCGAGCCGTCGGCGGCATGGAAGTTCACCAGGTTCTGCCCGGCGAAGGCACCGATCAGCGCGCGCACCTTGTTCGGGTTCTTCAAGGTGAAGGCCGGGTGCTGCATCAGCGCCTTGACCCGCGCCAGGCCGCCCGGCAGGGGGCTGGCCGCCTGCACGCTGAACCACTGGTCCATGACCAGCGGGTTGTCCTTGAAGTGCTCGGCGAAGGCGTCCAGGGCCTTGGCGCGCTCGGCTTCGAACGGCGAGTTGACCAGCACCGCCAGGGCGGTGAGGCGCTCGGTCATGTTGTCGCACTGGTCGAACTGCTCCAGCGTTGCCGCCAGCACCTCTGGCTTGCCGCTGAGCATCAGGTACGACAGGGCGATGTTCTGCAGGCTGCGCCGGGCGAAGTGCTCGGCCTCGGCGACATAGGCGGTTTTCGCCGACACCTCGCGGTTGGCCTGGTAGCGCGCCCACAGGGCATCGAACAGTTGCTCGGCGATTTGCCTGCGGGCGAACTCACGGGCAGCGTGGATGGCCTCGACGTCGGCCACCTGGCTGATCTCGGTCAGGTACGCCTCGCCTGGCAGCGAGAGCATTTCGGCGACCATCGCCGCGTCCAGCGACGCGTTGCCCAGCACGGTGCCCAGCGCCGTGATCAGGCGCTGGTCGAGCTTGAGCGCCTCGCCGCGCTGATGCTGGCCGATCAGCTCCTGCAACACCTGCACCGACAGTTGCTGCCCCGCCTCCCAGCGGTTGAAACCGTCGCTGTCGTGCTGCATGAGGAACATCAGCTGGTCGCGGTCGTAGGGGAAGCTCAGCTTGACCGGCGCGCTGAAGCCGCGCAGCAACGAGGGCAGCGGCTTGGCCGCGATGCCTTCGAAGGTGAAGGTCTGCTCGGCCTCGGTCACCGACAGTACGCGGCTTGTGCCCTGTGGCGCGGCTTCGCCAGCCAGGCGCAGTGGCAGGTCGTTGCCCTGGGCATCGAGCAGGCCCAGCTCGACCGGGATCACGAACGGCAGCTTCTGGGCTTTGTCCGGGGTCTGCGGGCAGCTCTGGCGGAAGGTCAGGCTGTAGCGCTGGGCCGCGGCGTCATAGGCTTCGCTGACCTCCAGGCGCGGGGTGCCGGCCTGGTTGTACCAGCGCTTGAACTGTGTGAAGTCGACACCGTTGGCGTCTTCCATGGCCTTGATGAAATCGTCGGTGGTCACCGCCTGGCCATCGTGGCGCTCGAAGTACAGGTCGCTGCCCTTGCGGAAGCCCTCCGCGCCCAGCAGGGTACGCACCATGCGCACCACCTCGGCACCCTTCTCGTACACAGTCAGGGTGTAGAAGTTGGAAATCTCGATGAAGCTGTCCGGGCGCACCGGGTGGGCCATGGGGCCAGCGTCCTCGGCGAACTGGTGGGTACGCAGGTAGGCCACGTCCTCGATGCGCTTGACCGTACGCGAGTTCATGTCGGCACTGAACTCGGCATCGCGGAACACCGTGAAGCCTTCCTTGAGCGACAGCTGGAACCAGTCGCGGCAGGTCACGCGGTTGCCCGACCAGTTATGGAAGTACTCGTGGGCCACCACGCCTTCGACGCGCTGGTGGGCGGCATCGGTGGCGGTCTCGGCCCGGGCCAGCACACAGCTGGAGTTGAAGATGTTCAGGCCCTTGTTTTCCATGGCGCCCATGTTGAAGTCGTTGACTGCGACGATCATGAAGATGTCCAGGTCGTACTCGCGGCCATAGACTTCTTCGTCCCAGCGCATGGACTTCTTCAGGCTGACCATGGCGTGGTCGCACTTGTCGATGTTCTCGGGCTCGACATAGATGCGCAGGGTCACATCGCGGCCGGACTGGCGGGTGAAGGTGTCCTCGACGCACCACAGGTCACCGGCGACCAGGGCGAACAGGTAGGCCGGCTTCTTGAACGGGTCTTCCCAGGTGGCCCAGTGGCGGCCATCTTCCGACGGGCCGTTGCCGACGGGGTTACCGTTGGACAGCAACACCGGGTAGCGATGCTGCTCGGCGATCACCGTAGTGGTGAAGGTGCTCATCACGTCCGGGCGATCGAGGTAGTAGGTGATCTTGCGGAACCCCTCGGCCTCGCACTGGGTGCAGAACATCTTGCCGGACTTGTACAGGCCTTCGAGGGCCGTGTTGCTTTCCGGGTGGATCCGCACGCTGGTGTCGAGGGTGAAGCGCTCGGCCTTGGGCTGCAGGGTCAGGCTGTCGTCGTCGAGCTGGTAGTCGCCGGCGGCCAGGGCCTGGTCATCGAGCTGCACGCTCAGCAGCTCCAGTTGCTGGCCGTCGAGCACCAGTGGCGGCAGGCCGGCGCCGCGCGCCGGGTTGCGGCGCATGACCAGCTGCGCATGGACCAGGCTGTGGTCCTCGAACAGCTCGAAGGTCAGGTGCGTCTCGTCGATCAGGTACTCGGGCGCCTGGTAGTCCTTGAGGTAGATCACTTGCGGTTGTTCGGTACGCATAGTGCTGGTCCTTTTACTGGTGCACGGCCAACTGGTAGGCCGTGTACTTGCGAATGTTGATCACGCCGGTGTCGAAGATCAGGTACTGGCCCTTGATGCCCAGCAGCGTGCCTTCGGCCACCGGGTCCTTGTCGAGGTTGAAGCTGACGATTTTTTTCGGGTAGGCCTCGACCGGGTAGCGCATCTGGACCACCTCGGCATCGGGTACCGGCTGGATGGCCTGCAGGCCGAAGCGCGCCTGCAGGCCGCGCAGGCCCTCGGCACAGGCATCGAAGATCTGCTCACGGATGGCCGGCAGGTCGAGCACCTCGGCATCGCCCTTGAGCAGCGTGCGCCAGTTGGTGCGGTCCGGCACCTGGCTGCGCAGCAGGTCTTCGACCAGGCCCGACTGCTGCCGGGTGGCCACGCGCATGATCGGCAGGGCCTGGCTGGCGCCCTGGTCGAGCCAGCGCGTAGGCAGTTGCGTGGCACGGGTGATGCCGACCTTGATACCCGACGAGTTGGCCAGGTACACCACATGGTCGGTCATGCAGAACTGTTCGCCCCACGACGGCTCGCGACAGGTGCCGGCGTCGTAATGGCATTTTTCCGGGGCCATGATGCACACGTCGCACTGGGCCAGCTTGGTCATGCAGGGGTAGCAATAGCCCTGGCTGAAGCTGGTCTTGGTGCGCTTGCCGCAATGGGTGCAATGGATGGCGCCAAGGTATTCCAGGCGCACGGTGGACCCGATCAGCGGGTTGACCGGCACCTGCTCCTCACCCAGGCGGAAACTGTATTGAACGACCGGTGCTTCCAGGCGCACCGCCATCTTGCTCAAAGAGCCACGAGCGAGTTCGATCAATGTACCGAGTCCGATTTGAACAGGATGTTGGGGACCGGTGCCGACTTCGACGCGCACTCCTGGGGGCCCATGTAGCCGGTACGCTGCTCCTCGGGCAGGTTCTTCATCTCCCAGGCGATCACCGCCTGCAGGGACAGTTCCTTCTGCTCCGGGGTCAGCTTGCGGCCGTCGGCCCATTTGCCGATTTCCACGGCCAGCTTCAGGCTTTCGTAGATTTCGGGGGTGATGTTCTGGATCATTTGCGCGAACGTGGACATAGCGTCTCCTCAATCAGGCCGACAGTTTACGCCGTGCCAGCGCCCCGCCCAAGAGCCCGGTCAGGCATCCGATGAGCAGCCCGCCGACGTGGGCGGCATTGGCGACCTGGCCGAAGCCGAGCTGGCCGACCACACCCGTCAGGCACACCAACAGCCAGATGAGCATCATCACCAGCACGCCCTTGGGCAGGCTGAACAGGGGGTTGGGCGCCAGCCACTGGTACAGCCACACGTGCCCGAGCAGGCCATAGAGCACGCCGGACAAACCGCCGAACAGGCTGGGGCCGCTGGTGTAGTGCTGGGCAAGGTTCGAGACCAGGCTGAACACCAGGGTCAGGCCCAGCAGCATCCATGGGCCTTGGCGCAGTTCGATGCGCTTGCCCAGCTCCCAGTACCAGAGGGCGTTCATCGCCAGGTGCAGGACGCCGAAATGCAGCAGCATGGGCGATACCAGGCGCCACCATTGCCCTTCGGCCAGGCCCTGGGCCAGCGGGGTGAAGTACAGGTACTCGCCCTGCACACGGAATTCCAGGAAGGTGAACCAACCGATGGTCGACAGGTTGTCACCCAGGCCGGTCACGCCGGCCACCACCAGGCACAACAGCAATATGGCGGCAGTGACCTTGCAGGCGCGGGCCTGATCGGCGAGGGATGGCTGGGCCGGACCGTTCGCGGGTAGGCCCGCACCTTCGATGTCCAGGTCATCGTTGCCTTCGGGGAAGCGCTGGTACAACTGGCGCACGTCGTCGGCCAGCGACTCGGGCACCCAGAGCACCTGCTCCTGGCCCTCCTCGACCACCCGGTGCGGCACCTGCAGACGCCGCAGCATCCGCACGAAACCGCCCAGGTCCACTGCCAGCGGCAGGCGCATCGCCTCGACCACGTTCATTGGTTGGCCTGCGGGCGGTCGACATCGACCCAGACGAACTTGTGCGGGTCGATGCGGGTTTCGTCGTCCAGGCGGTAGGCCGCCAGCTTGCCGTAGAGCACCGCGCTGTAGTCCAGGCAGGCCAGGTTGGCGCGGATCGGCGCGGGTCGGCCGCTGCGCCAGTAATGGCCGACGAACAGCAAAGGCTCGTCCTCGCCGTAACGCAGCAGGGCATTCTTCTCGCTGTGGCTCAAGGGTGTGCGGGCCACTTCCTCGGGCAGGGCGTCGGGCTGGAACACGATATCTCCGTAGGTCTGTGGGTCTTCTTCCCAGAACTTGGTGCGGAAGAAGGCACGGGTCAGGCCATCGCCACCGGTCAGCGTCAGGCCGTCCGGCAGGCGCATGTCGGTGCCGCGCAGCAGGCGGTTGCACACGGTGGCGGCGAAGCTGCCGGACACCGCCGAGGCCTGGATGAAGTGTTCGTCGATGCACCCGTCGGGGTATTCCCGGCGCAGCGGCTCGATCAGGCGAGGGTCCCAGCAGGCATGCACCAGGCGGAAACGGCCAGCGTCGACGAACAGCGGCAAGGTGTAGAACCACTCGAGGAAGTCATGCCAGTCGCCCGGGTGCTGGGCGAACTGGGTCAGGGTTTCGTCGATCAGGCGGGCATGGCGGGGCGTATGCTCGCGCACGTAGGCCTTGCCACTGCCGGGCAACGCCGGGGTGACCCAAGCCAGGGCGTTGTATTCATGGTTGCCCATGATGCAGACCCCTTGGCCGGCCTCGACCATGTCATGGACGATGTGCAGCGCCTCGCGGATACGCGGGCCGCGGTCGACGATGTCGCCCAGGAACAGCGCCTGGCGCCACGGGTGGCGCCAGACACCGCCGATGCGCTTGTAGCCAAGGGTGTCGAGCAGGCGTTCCAGGGTCAGGGCACAACCGTGGACATCGCCGATGATGTCGAAACTTCGCGCCGGATCGAGCATCAGTCGCCTCCACCACCCAAACGGCTGCCCCAGCCGAGTTTGGTGCGGCAGACCTCGTAGTAGTTGTGGTCCAGCGGATGGATCAGGCGCAGCTTCTGCGGTTTCTTGCACACCGTGATGGTATCGCCCGGCGCGCAGGTGAAATGGTTCTGGCCATCGCAGGACACCTGCGGGTAGATCGTCAGGTCTTGCGACACCACGATCTTCAGTTCGCTGTTGCCGTCCACCACGATCGGCCGCCCGGAGAGGGTGTGCGGGTACATCGGCACGATGACGATGGCGTCGAGCTTGGGGTGCATGATCGGCCCGCCAGCGGATAACGCGTAGGCGGTGGAGCCGGTGGGGGTGGCGACGATCAGGCCGTCGGCCTTCTGGCTGCAGACGAACTGGCCATCGATGTAGATTTCGAATTCGATCATCCGCGTCGACTTGCCCGGGTGCAGCACCACGTCGTTGAGCGCATCGCCCTGGCCTATGGCCTCGTTGTGGCGGCGCACCTCGGCCTGGAGCAGGAAGCGGTTTTCCACCAGGTAATGGCCGTCGAGCACCTCGGCGACCTTGACCTCGAGCTCATCGGGGCGAATGTCGGTGAGGAACCCCAGGCTGCCACGGTTGATGCCCAGCACCGGGATGTTGTGCCGGGCCAGGGCGCGGGCTGCGCCCAGCAGGCTGCCGTCGCCACCGACCACGATGACCAGGTCGCACACCTCGCCCAGCAGCTTGCGCGTGGAGGTCTGCAGACCATGGCCGGGCAGCACTTCGGCGATGGTGTCCTCGAGGATCACGTGCAGGTGGCGCTCGAGCAGGAATTTTTTCAGCCGGCGAATGGTGTCGAGCACCTGGGAGCTGCCAAGGCGTCCGATGATACCGATATTGCGAAATTGCTCCATGGGGCTCCTGCGAGGCTCTGCGGCGGGTGACGGGTGGCCGGTGCGGCCTCGGGGATTATGGGCGAAACGACCGGCCAGCGGCAAACCGGCTATGCTCGCGGGATGATGCCGTTCGCCGATCTTCACGCCCTGCCCTGCCAACTGCGCCGCCCTGCGGTGCGCGACCTGGCATGGGTATTGGTGTCGCCACCTTTGCTCGGCCAGCCGCCCTGCGCGCAACGCCACCCGCTGGCCGCCAGTGCCTGGGCGCATGACCCCGCGCGCCTGCGCCAATGGTTGCTGGCGCTGGATCAGAACGACCGGCCGCTGCGCGACTGGCTCGCCCGCCTCACCAGCCACCGCCTGGGCCTGTACTACGAAAGCCTGTGGCAGTTCGCCCTGGGCCAGGCGCCCGGCATCGAGTTGCTGGCGGCCAACCTGCCGATCCGTGAAGGCGGGCATACCCTCGGGGAGCTGGATATCATCCTGCGTGACCGAGAGGGTGTGCACCATCTGGAACTGGCCATCAAGCTCTACCTCGGGCCACCTGGCGGGGATGGCCACGACCCGGCGCATTGGCTGGGCCCGGGCTGCCACGACCGGCTGGACCGCAAGCTGAACCACCTGGCCGGGCACCAACTGCCCATTTCGGCCAGTGCCCAGAGCCGCACGGCCCTGGCGCTGCTAGGCGTGAGCGAGGTTCATGCGCATGCCTGGCTCGGTGGCTACCTGTTCTACCCCTGGCCGAGGCATGCGCAAGCGCCGGTCGGCGCCGATCCACACCATCTGCGTGGGCGCTGGCTGCATCGAAGCGATTGGGACAGTTACCGGCAAGCCAGCCCCGCCGGGCGCTGGCAGCCTCTGGCCCGGCAAGCCTGGCTGGCGCCTGCGCGGATCGAGGCGCACGCGTGCTGGTCGCCTATGCAATTCGACGCTTGGCTTGGCGAACTGGATAGCCAGGCGCCGGCGCACATGCTGGTCCGTTTGGAAGACGCCGGAAACGGTAACTGGGAGGAAGCCGAGCGCTTGTTCCTGGTCGCGGATGATTGGCCCTACCTACCGGCTTGATGGCTGTCACTGCTCCTGTAGGAGCGGGCTTGGCCTGCGATTGGGCCAGCATTGCCAAGATCAATTTCAAAGACCTGGCTCAAAGAAAAATCCTCAGCGAACGATTAGAGTTGCAATCAAGCGCCACAAAGAGCGCTCCCCCGCCCTGATGATGAGGACTACCCATGGTTTCACCCGCCCCCTCGACGCACTACGCGCGCCTCTCGATCACCCTGCACTGGCTCATGCTGGTACTGCTGGCCGCCGTCTATGCCACCATCGAGCTGCGCGGCCTGTTTCCCAAGGACAGCGCCGAACGCAACCTGATGAAGGACCTGCACTTCATGCTGGGCCTGACGGTGTTCATCCTGGTCTGGCTGCGCCTGGCCATGCGCCTGATCCGCCCTGCCCCGCCGATCCTGCCCAAGCCACCGGCCTGGCAGACGGGCCTGGCGCACCTGGTGCACGTACTGCTGTACCTGATGATGATCGGCCTGCCCGTGGCAGGCTGGTTGATCCTGAGCGCCGCCGACAAGCCGATCCCCTTCTACGGCCTCGAGCTTCCGGCATTGACCGCCCCGGATACAGACCTGGCCAAGTTCATCAAAGGCTGGCATGAACGCATCGGTAGCTGGGGTTACTGGCTGATCGGCGTGCACGCCGTGGCCGGCCTCTACCATCACTACGTCCAGCGCGACAACACGCTGGTGCGCATGCTGCCTCACCGGTAGCCGCGACGCCCCTGCAGCCCACCGGTATGCAGGAAGATCAGGCGCGTGCCAGGCGCAAAGCGCCCGGCCGCGACCTGGTCTCGCAAGGCCATCAAGGCCTTGCCGGTGTATACGGCCTCCAGCGGCACGCCGCTGTGACGCTCGCTCTCGTCGATGAAGGCCAGCAGTTCATCGTCGAAGCGACCGAACCCGCCCCGGCAGGCGTCGTGCAGTTCATGGCCGCCGTACACCAGCCCGGCGAGGTTCTGCTCGACGCCATGGCCACGCGGCACTGCCAATGCGCCATGTACCGTCCGGCCGCCAGCTTCGGCGAGCACCAGGCCCGCCAGAGTGGTACCCGTGCCGACCGCCAGCCACCACCCGTCATGGCCTGCCCAGCCCATGCTTCCCAGCTGCGCCCTCGCCTGCTCGACGATCAACCGGCAGCCCTCGGCACCGGCCAGCCCGGCACCGCCTTCGGGAATGCATTGCCAGCCCGGGTAACGTGCTTGCCAGGGCGCCCAAAAGCCTGCCTGGTGACGTTCGCGGTAACCGCCATAGCCCAGCCAGTGCAACTCCATGCCCAAGGCTTGCAAGTCACGCACCGTGGGGGTGTCCTGCGCGTGGCCACGCAACAGCCCGGCGGTGGCGAAGCCGAAGCGCTTGCCTGCTGCTGCCAGGGCATGAAGATGATTGGAATGATTGCCCCCCAGGCTGATCAGGCCCGGTGCGCCGGCGGCCTGGGCCTCGAGCAGGTGATGGCGCAGCTTGAACCATTTGTTGCCACTGACCAGCGGGTCGATGAGGTCCAGGCGCAGCACCGCGACCTCGACACCGGCTTGGTCGAGCCAGGGCAAGGGCAATGGTTGCAACGGAGCTTGGGGAAGGTTGGCGAAGGTTTCGGACATCGGGCGAGTATATCAACAGCCTGGCCCGGCGATTGGGCCGCACAGCGGCCCGTTCCAACCGGCCGATCACAACTGCGCAGCCAACCTCGACCCCTGGTTGATCGCCCGCTTGGCATCGAGCTCCGCCGCCACATCGGCGCCGCCGATCAAATGCACCGATTGCCCCGCCGCCACCAACCCGTCGTACAACTCGCGCAACGGTTCCTGGCCCGCGCAGATCACCACGTTGTCCACCGCCAGCACGTGCGGCTCGCCCTCACCGATGCGTACATGCAGGCCATCGTTGTCGATCGCCAGGTACTCGACGCTGTTGAGCATCTGCACCTGCTTGTTCTTCAGGCCCGTGCGGTGGATCCAACCGGTGGTCTTGCCCAGGCCATCGCCCACCTTGGATTTCTTGCGCTGCAGCAGGTACACCTGGCGGGCCGGCGCGTGCGGTTCGGCCTTGATGCCTGCGACGCCGCCCCGGGCCTCGAGACGGGTATCGATGCCCCACTCCTTCCAGAACGCCTGGCGGTCCTGGCTGGTGGCCACGCCCTCATGCACCAGATACTCGGACACGTCGAAGCCGATCCCCCCCGCACCGATCACCGCCACCCGCTTGCCCACCGGCTTGCGCTCGAGCAGCACGTCCAGGTAGGTCAACACCTTGGCATGCTCGATGCCCGGAATCGCCGGCGTACGCGGGCTAATGCCGGTGGCGAGAATGATTTCATCAAAACCGCCCGCCACCAACTCATCGACCCCGACCCGAGTATTCAGGCGCAGGTCGACACCGGTGCGCGCCACCTTGTTGCGGAAGTAACGCAGGGTTTCATGGAACTCTTCCTTGCCAGGCACACGTTTGGCGACATTGAACTGCCCGCCGATTTCACTGGCACTGTCGAACAGCGTCACTTGGTGGCCGCGTTCGGCGGCCACGGTAGCCGCGGCCAGACCTGCGGGGCCCGCACCGACCACGGCGATGCGCTTGATCTGGGTGACTGGGAGGTAGTTGAGCTCGGTCTCGTGGCAGGCACGAGGGTTGACCAGGCAACTGGTGAGCTTGCCCGCGAAGGTGTGGTCCAGGCAGGCCTGGTTACAACCGATGCAGGTGTTGATCTCGTCGCTGTGGCCTGCGGCGGCCTTGTTGACGAACTCCGGGTCAGCCAGGAAAGGCCGGGCCATGGACACCATGTCAGCATCGCCCTCGGCCAGCACTGCTTCGGCCACCTCGGGGGTGTTGATGCGGTTGGTGGTGATCAGCGGAATGCTCACAGCGCCACGCAACTTGGCGGTCACTTTGGTGAAAGCCGCGCGCGGCACCTTGGTGGCAATGGTCGGAATACGCGCCTCGTGCCAGCCGATACCGGTGTTGATCAAGGTAGCCCCGGCCTGCTCGATGGCCTTGGCCAGTTGCACGATCTCGTCCCAGGTGCTGCCCCCTTCCACCAGGTCGAGCATCGACAGGCGGAAGATGATGATGAATTCGGTCCCTACTGCGTCACGCACCCGGCGCACGATTTCCACGGCCAGGCGCATGCGGTTCTCGTAGCTGCCGCCCCAACGGTCGGTACGCTGATTGGTATGGGCGGCGAGGAACTGGTTGATGAAGTAGCCTTCCGACCCCATGATCTCGACGCCATCGTAGCCCGCGCGCTGGGCCAGCGTGGCACAGTTGACGAAGTCTGCGATCTGCTTTTCGATGCCCTGCTCGTCCAGTTCCTTGGGTTTGAAGGGGTTGATCGGCGCCTGGATGGCGCTGGGCGCGACCTGGCGGGGGCTATAGGCGTAACGCCCGGCGTGGAGGATCTGCAGGCAGATCTTGCCACCCGCGGCATGCACGGCCTCGGTGACGATCCGGTGCTTGTCGGCCTCCTCCTCGGTACTGAGCTTGGCCGCGCCGGAATACACGCCGCCTTCGTCGTTCGGCGCGATACCACCGGTGACCATCAGGCCAACGCCGCCGCGGGCACGTTCAGCGAAATACGCCGCCATGCGCTCGAAGCCGCCCGGGCGCTCTTCCAGGCCGGTGTGCATCGAGCCCATCAGGGTGCGGTTGCGCAGGGTGGTGAAGCCCAGGTCCAGCGGGGCCAGCAAGTGCGGGTAACGGTCGGCAGCCATGGATGAACTCCCTATCAGGCGTGATCACGGTATGCGGGCGCCTCGCAGGCCCCGTCGTTTGTCTGGCCCTGACATTAAACGGGCGTTTGATCGTGCTCAATGATCGAAAGTGACAACTTGTTGATCCTGATATACAGCAGGTCTACCCTAGGACACCCTTGATTAGAAAGGTGCCCTGGCCGCCTCATGCGAAAACTCCTGGCAAGCGCCCTGGCGCTGGTAATGATCGCCGCGCTCTGCGGCTACGGTTTCTGGACCCTGCAGCGGCCGGAAGGCCACTACCTGTCCGACCTGCGCATCGAACTGGCGCTCAACCATGGCGTGCCGGGCGAGCATGGCAACCTGCTGGGGGTCGAACCCCTGCTCTACCCGGGCGACTACCAGAACCTGCAGCGCTTGCACCGCAAGCTGTCGGCCTACCTGGAGCAGGCCCGGGCCCAGGGCCTGGTGGGGCCGCGCACCGTGGTGGTGTTGCCCGAACACATCGGCACCTGGCTGTGGGCCCGCGGCGAAAAGAACGAGCTGTACCAGGTGACCCAGCGCCGGGAAGCCTGGCAATGGCTGGAGCTGAGCAACCCACTGCGCTACGGCCTGGCCATGCTCACCGCCACGGGCGACGACCGCCGCGCCGACGCCCACCTGCGCATGAAAGCCGAGCAGATGGCCCGCGACTATCAACAACTGTTCGGTGGCCTGGCCAAGGAATTCGGTGTAACGCTGGTGGCAGGCTCCATCGTACTTCCCGCTCCATACGTGGACCGCGGCATCCTGCACCCTGGCAGCGGCCCGCTGTTCAACAGCAGCCTGGTGTTCGGCGCCGACGGCACCGTGCTCGGCCAACCGCAGCGCCAGCAGTATCCCGACAGCGAAGTGCGTCGCTACATCCATGATGGCCGCCAGCACCCGCTGCAGGTCATCCAGACCCCGGCCGGGCGCCTGGGCGTGCTGGTGGGCAGCGACAGCTGGTACCCGGAAAACTACCAGCAGTTGGCCCGCCAATCGGTGGAGCTGATCGCCAACCCGGTGTTCCTCACCGGCAAGCACACCTGGAATGCTCCCTGGCGTGGCAATCGCCACCAGGATGCGGCCAGTGCACTGCCATTGCAGCGCGGCGAGGTCGATGAACAGGCTGCCTGGCAGCGCCTGACCCTGACTGCCAACGCCAGCACGCCCAGCCTGAGCGTGTTCCTGCGCGGCCAGTTCTGGGAGCAGGGCAGCGACGGCCAGGGCTTTGCCAACCAGGCAGGCCAGCACCTGGCCGGCAACCCCAGCCAGGGTGCCCGTCTGCTCAACCTCTGGCTGTGATCGATGGCCCGGCCACGCGTGCGCCTGGGTGACCTCTCGGTAGGCTTCGTCCAGCCCCTGGGCGAGGCGCTGGAGCAGCTGGGGCACGACCCGGCGCCCTTGCTGCGCCGCTACGGCCTGGACGCCTCCCGCCTGGCCGAGGCCGGTGCACGTTTGTCGATTCCGCGCTACATGCACTTGGGCCATGCCGCTATCGAACTGTGTGGCGAGCCGGCACTGGGGCTGCGCATGGGCCGCGCGAGCCGCCTGGCCCAGGCGGGGCTGGCGGGCATAACCGCGGCCCAGGCCCCGACCCTGGGCGATGCCGCGCGCACGCTGCTGCGCTTCGAACCCTTATATGCGGCCAACTACCGTGGCCAGTCGAGTTTTCTCGAAGACCGCCAGGGCGCCTGGCTGCGCTTCTACTCGATCAGCCCCTACAACGCCTACAACCGTTTCGTGGTCGATTCGCTTCTGGCCGGCTGGCTGGCGCAGCTGTCGCAGCTGGCGGGCGTGCCGGTACAGGCCGAGCGGATGGACATCGAGTTCGAGGCGCCCAGCTATGCCGCGCAGTACCAACCCCTGTGCGTGAACCCCGTGCAGTTCGCAGCCGTCAACAACCAGCTGCGGCTGGACCGCGCGACCCTCGAGCTGCCCAACCCCGAGCATTGCCCCAGCACCTGGCACCACCTGCTGCAGCTATGCGAAGCAGAGCTGGCCCAGCGCACGCGCGTGCGCAGCCTGGGTGAACGCATCACCCACCTGCTGGGCCCCCTACTCAATGGCGGCCAGGAACCGGATCTGGAAGCGGTGGCGCGCCACCTGCAGCTGCCGACCTGGACGCTGCGGCGCAAGCTGGCCGAAGAAGGCACACGCTTTCGCAACCTGCTCAACGATACACGCCGCGACTTGGCCGAGACCTATATCCGCGATACGCAGCTGGCCTTCGGCGAAATCGCCTATCTGCTGGGGTTTGCCTCGGCCGAGGCCTTCCAGCGCGCATTCAAGCGCTGGACCGGCATCACGCCCGGCGCGTTTCGCCGCAACCAGCGGCGGGAGGGTCAGAGCTCGGTAGCGTCGTCTGCCGGCTCCATCGGGTCCAATTCGTAGGCCTGGAATTCGAGCAGTTCTTCCTGGTAATCGTCCATCGCTGCATCCTCGTCAGTCATTCATCGGTCGGGTCATGCCGCCACGCTAAGCGCATTGGATGAACGCATCATGACAACGTGGTAGACGATGAGCACTGTGGGAACGGATTTACCCGCGCCCATAAAGGCCAATGAGTACCCGCCCCTACAGGAATGGACAATTACAACGGCGCGGGTGGCGCCTCGGTCACAGGCGCCTCTTGCTGCACTTCGATCGGCGCAGGCTCGGCAGGCGGGGCGATGGGCTGGGAGCCCTGGCTGTCGTCCACGACCGGAGCGGCCTGTACTTCGCTGGCAGGCGCAGTCGTGACGGGTGCCTCGACCACAGGCGCAGGAGCCGGTGCTTCGACGGCAACCGGTGCCGGGGCCGGCTGGGCAGTGGACGCCTGCTCAGGCAACCCCAGGGCAGGCGCCGGTTGCTCAGGCGCGGGCTTGGGCGCTTCCACCTTCGGCTCGGCCTTCTCCACCTTCTTCGACTTGGGCAGGTAGCTTTCCACCAACGCGAAGTAGCGCTCATAGAACTGCGGCGCAGTGACCGTCTCGCTGGCCACCTTGACCATCGAATCGTCGCTCGAACCAATGGGCATGGACACCGACCCCAGCACCCCCACCCCCAGGCTGGCCGACGTATTGGATTTTTTCAGGGCGTAGCGGTCCTGCAAGGCGTTGGCGAACATGGTGGAACGCTGTTCGTCATTGGTGTCCGGTGCGCAGGTAACATTGAAGCTGATCTGCAGATGGTTGTCGCTGTTCTGCTGGAAGCTCTTGTTGCCCGCGATCTGGTTGGGGCCGCTGCTGGTGATGATGTAACCCTGGCTGAGCAGCGCACGACGGGCGGCCTCGCAGGAGCCCGCCTCGCTCACCGGAAAGCTGCGCGAAAAGGTGCCCGAATCATCGAAGTTTTCGTGCTCGTAGATGGCGGGCTTTTTCGAGGAACAACCGGACACGCCCGCCAGCACAAGGGCCAGCCCGAGCGCACCGAAGACGGAAGATCTGGACATCTTGGATTCCGGAGAAAAGGACAAACGGTGTGTATTGTGCAACACAAGAACGCTCACTGAAACTGCGGCGCTGGCCTGATCGAGCAAAATTCATCATTGCATGCCGGGCTGGGTGCAGAAAACGAAAAAGCGACCCGAGGGTCGCTTTTTCGTAGGCTTCGAGGTGTTCAAGGGACCTCGAGGCGAAGATGGCGCAGCGGACGGGACTCGAACCCGCGACCCCCGGCGTGACAGGCCGGTATTCTAACCGACTGAACTACCGCTGCGTATCGCCCAGGCTTGCGCCTGGTTGAAACTTGAGGATCTGACCTTACGAAACGCTCGCTCGCAAGGCAGGCACAAAAAAAGCGATTCGCTGATCGCTTCGTTTGTTGCTTCGAGGCGTTCAAGGGGCCTCGAGGCGAAGATGGCGCAGCGGACGGGACTCGAACCCGCGACCCCCGGCGTGACAGGCCGGTATTCTAACCGACTGAACTACCGCTGCGCAAAACATCGGGAAGTGGTGGGTGATGACGGGATCGAACCGCCGACCCTCTGCTTGTAAGGCAGATGCTCTCCCGGCTGAGCTAATCACCCTCGCGGTGTTGCTTGTTGCGTTTGCTTCGCTGAGGCCGCGAAATTTACGCAGGTACCGAAGCTAAGTCAATAGCCCCATTGAATTTTTTTTCAAAAAGGGCAAAACCGGTGATGGGAAAAGTGATGCCTTGCTCAGGTATTTTGCTTGGCTACCAGGCCCAATCGCCGGCAAGCCGGCTCCCACCTGGCCTGCGCTGTTTTCAGAGCCTGTGGGAGCCGGCTTGCCGGCGATTGGATGGCCTACAGGGTTAAAAGCGAAAAGGGACCTGACGGTCCCCTCCTGCAACTTATGACGTGCCGCTCAGGCGTAGATCATCTTGCGGGTCATCCCGCCATCGATCACGAATTCCTGCCCGGTGACGAACCCTGCCTGGCGAGACAACAGCCAAGCCACCAGGGCAGCGACATCCTCCACCGTCCCTACCCTGCCCGCCGGATGCTGCGCGTGGTCGGCGTCGGTCAAGGGGGCGGCGCGCCGCTCGGACGGGTCGCGGGCATCGATCCAGCCTGGGCTTACGGCGTTGACGCGAATCTCCGGCCCCAGGCTCATGGCCAACGCATGGGTCAAGGCCAGCAGGCCGCCCTTGCTTGCCGCATAGGCCTCGGTGTCGGGTTCCGATTGCCGGGCACGGGTGGAGGCAAGGTTGACGATGGCCCCGCCATGGGCGCGCAGGTACGGCGCACAATGCTTGGCCAGCAGCATCGGACCACTCAGATTCACCGCCAAGGTGCGGTTCCACTGGGCCAGGGAAAGGCTTTCGAGGGTTTCGTTGTGCGGGTTGGCGACGGCCGCGTTGCACACCAGGGCATCCAGGCGGCCGAACTGCCCCAGCACCTCGGAAACACCCGCGCTGACCTGGGCTTCGTCAGCCACATCCATGGCCACGAACCAAGCGTTGCCACCCAAGGCCTTGGCCACCTTGGCCCCCCGTTGGCGGTCCAGGTCACCCAACACCACCTGCCAGCCTTCGCAGATCAGCCAGGCGGCGATGCCCAGGCCGATGCCGCGGGCGGCACCGGTCACCAAGGCCACCCGGCCATTATGGCCGGGCTCGCCGCCCTTCCAGTCGATCACAGCGCCGCCAAGCCGCGGGCCAGGTCGGCTTGCAGGTCGGCTACGTCTTCCAGGCCGACGGCGACGCGGATCAGGCTGTCGCGGATACCCGCAGCCTCACGCTCCTGAGGCGTCAGGCGCCCGTGGGAGGTGGTGGCCGGGTGGGCGATGGTGGTCTTGCTGTCACCCAGGTTGGTGGTGATGGAGATCACCCGGGTGGCGTCGATGAAGCGCCAGGCGCCCTCCTTGCCGCCCTTGACCTCGAAGCTCACCACCGCGCCGAAGCCGCTCATCTGGCGCTTGGCCAGTTCATGCTGCGGGTGGCTGGGCAGGCCGGCGTAGTGGACCTTCTCCACGCCGTCCTGTTGCTCCAGCCACTCGGCCAGCGCCTGGGCGCTCTGGCAATGCGCACGCATGCGCAGCTTGAGCGTCTCCAGGCCCTTGGTGAAGATCCAGGCGTTGAACGGGCTGAGGGTCGGGCCGGCGGTACGCAGGAAGCCCACCACTTCCTTCATGTGCTCGCTGCGCCCGGCCACCACGCCGCCCATGCAACGGCCCTGGCCGTCGATGAACTTGGTCGCCGAGTGGAACACGATGTCCGCGCCGAGCTTGAGCGGCTGCTGCAGGGCCGGCGTGCTGAAGCAGTTATCCACCACCAGCAGCGCGCCACGGGCGTGGGCGACTTCGGCCAGGGCGGTGATGTCCACAAGCTCGGCCAGCGGGTTGGACGGCGACTCGACGATCAGCAGCTTGGTGTTGGCCTTGATGGCCTTCTCCCAACCGCCGATGTCGACCAGCGGCACGTAGTCGACCTGCACGCCGAAGCGCTTGAAGTACTTCTCGAACAGGCTGATGGTCGAGCCGAACACGCTCTGCGACACCAGCACATGGTCGCCTGCGCTGCACAGCGACATGACCACGGCCAGGATCGCCGACATGCCGGTGGAAGTACCCACGGCCTGCTCGGCGCCCTCCATGGCCGCCAGGCGCTCCTCGAAGGCGCGCACGGACGGGTTGGTATAACGCGAATAGACATTGCCCGGCGTTTCACCGGCGAAACGCGCAGCCGCGTCGGCGGCCGTGCGGAAGACATAGCTGGAAGTCAGGAACAGCGCTTCGCTGTGCTCGGCTTCCGGTGTGCGGTGCTGACCGGCGCGCACCGCCAGGGTGTCGAAACCGACACCCTCGAGGTCACTGTCCAGTCGACCGGCATCCCATTGATCCGTCATGCCGTCGCTCCCAAATCAGTTGTTGTAGAGGTCGATGATCGCGCTGACGGCCTGGTTCTTCGCCTTGGCCGCGTCGTTGCGCGACTGCTCGATACGCTCCAGGTAGGCGTCGTCGATGTCGCCGGTGACATATTCACCGTTGAACACCGCGCAATCGAAGTGCTCGATCTTGATCTTGCCGCCACCGACCGAATCGATCAGGTCAGGCAGGTCCTGGTAGACCAGCCAGTCGGCGCCGATCAACTCGGCCACCTGTTCGGTGGTACGGTTGTGGGCGATCAGTTCGTGAGCGCTCGGCATGTCGATGCCGTAGACGTTGGGATAGCGCACCGCGGGGGCCGCGGAGCAGAAGTAGACGTTCTTGGCGCCGGCTTCACGGGCCATCTGGATGATCTGCTTGCAGGTGGTGCCGCGCACGATGGAATCGTCCACCAGCATCACGTTCTTGCCGCGGAATTCCAGCTCGATGGCATTGAGCTTCTGGCGCACCGACTTCTTGCGCGCGGCCTGGCCAGGCATGATGAAGGTACGGCCGATGTAGCGGTTCTTGACGAAGCCTTCGCGGAACTTGACGCCCAGGTGGTTGGCCAGCTCCAGGGCCGCGGTGCGGCTGGTGTCCGGGATCGGGATGACCACGTCGATGTCATGGTCCGGGCGCTCGCGCTGGATCTTCTCGGCCAGCTTCTCGCCCATGCGCAGGCGCGCCTTGTACACCGAGACGCCGTCCATGATCGAGTCCGGACGGGCCAGGTAGACGTGCTCGAAGATGCACGGCTGCAGCTTCGGGTTGTTGGCGCACTGCTTGGTGAACATCTGCCCCTCTTCGGTGATGTACACCGCTTCGCCCGGCGCCAGGTCACGGATCAGGGTGAAGCCGAGCACGTCCAGGGCAACGCTTTCCGAGGCGATCATGTACTCGACGCCTTCGTCGGTATGGCGCTGGCCGAACACGACCGGGCGGATGCCGTTGGGGTCACGGAAGCCGACGATGCCGTAGCCGGTGATCATCGCCACCACCGCATAGCCACCGACGCAGCGGCTGTGCACGTGGGAGACCGCGGCGAACACGTCTTCCTCGGTCGGCTGCAGCTTGCCACGCACGGCCAGCTCGTGGGCGAACACGTTCAGCAGCACTTCCGAGTCGGAGTTGGTGTTGACGTGGCGCAGGTCAGACTCGTAGATCTCCTTGGCCAGCTGCTCGACGTTGGTCAGGTTACCGTTGTGGGCCAGGGTGATGCCGTAAGGCGAGTTGACGTAGAACGGCTGGGCCTCGGCCGAGGTCGAGCTGCCCGCGGTCGGGTAGCGGACGTGGCCGATACCCATGTGGCCGACCAGGCGCTGCATGTGGCGCTGCTGGAAGACGTCGCGCACCAGGCCGTTATCCTTGCGCAGGAACAACCGGCCGTCGTGGCTGGTCACGATACCGGCAGCGTCCTGGCCGCGGTGCTGGAGCACGGTTAGCGCGTCATACAGCGCCTGATTGACGTTCGACTTACCGACGATACCGACGATGCCACACATGCGACGCAACCCCTACTTTGATGAAACTTGATTGAAAAGCGCTCAAGGCCTGGTGGGCCCGAGCAACTGTTCCTTGAACGGAAGATCAGCGGGTGCGCTGACTCCACTGGACATCCACTGACCGGTGAACCCCAGGATCAGGTTCTTCGACCAGTCAGCGACAAGGAGGAACTGTGGGATCAGGCGCGATTCCTGCCACCACGGGTCCTGTTGTACCGGCCCCAGGCTCAACAGCCCGATGGCCACCACCACCAGCAAAGCCCCCCGCGCGGCGCCGAACGCCATGCCGAGGAAACGATCGGTGCCGGACAACCCGGTCACGCGGATCAGCTCGCCGATGAGGAAGTTGATCATGGCCCCCACCAGCAGGGTGGCGACGAAAAGAATGGCGCAACCGGCGATGATGCGGGCCGAGGGCGTCTGGATATAGCTTTCAAGATACTGCGAAAGGGAGCCGCCGAACATCCAGGCGACCGCACCGGCGACGATCCAGATGAGCAGGGACAAGGCTTCCTTGACGAAGCCGCGCTTGAGACTGATCAATGAGGAAATGGCGATGATCGCGATGATCGCCCAATCAACCCAGGTAAATGCCACGGTGCTGCCTGCCGACGTTTGAGGCGGCGCATTTTACCAGAGCGGCGGGCTTGGGGTAAGCGGAATGTCAGGCGATTCGCGAGGGCCCTATCGCCGGCAAGCCGGCTCCCACAGGGGTGCATGGTGGAAGCAACTGTCTTGGGTTGCTTGCCCCGACCCTATCGCTGGCAAGCCAGCTCCCGAAGGTTTGGCGGTGTCTCTAACAACAGCGCAGAACAGGTGGGAGCCGGCTTGCCGGCGATGGGGCTGCAAGCGCAGCCCTACAGGCTCAGCCGCGCTCGGGCTGGAAGCGCACCACGAAGCCCTTGAGGTTGTGCTGGCGGTTGATCGCGTCGCGCAAGCGCTCGGCCTCGGCACGCTCGATCAGTGGCCCGACATAGACGCGGTTCATGCCACCGGCCGAGCGGACGTAGGCGTTATACCCCTGGCTGCGCAGGGTATTCTGCAGCTTGTCGGCACCTGCGCGATTGGACAGGCTGGCCAGCTGGATCGACCAGCTCACCGGCAGGCCATTGGCATCGACCTTGGACGGCGCGGCAGGCTTGGGCGCGGTGGCCGTCGGGGTGGGCGCCACAGCCGGCGCGGCCTCGACCTTCGGCGCCGGCTTGGGCACCTGCGCCTGGGCGACTGCTGGCTGGGACGGCCCTGGGGTGATCGGCTGGCTGGGCGTGGTCATGGGTGCGGTGGACTCGTTGACCACCACCGGCGGTTGCTCCGGTACCTCAGGCAAAGGCTGAGGTTCCGGCACCTGCACAGGGGTCACCTCCACCTGCGGCAAGCTCGGCATCGCCGGCGCCTCGGGCGCCTCGACACGCACCTGGCGCATCTCGTCCTCGCGGGTGAACAGCATAGGCAGGAAGATCACCGCCAGCGCCACCAGCACCAACGCACCGACCATGCGCTGCTTCATCCCTTTATCCAGCACTGCCATCTACTCCTCCGGAGCTTGCCGCTCTAGCCATTCCAGGGCTTGGCCAACACAGAAAAACGAACCGAACAGCAGGATCTGATCGTCTGCCGTCGCCTGCGCGCACTGCCCTTCGAGGGCTGCACCGACGCTGGTGTAAGACTTCACCGCCGCACCGAGGTTCGTCAAGGCCGCCGCCAGTTCCGCAGCCGGGCGGCTGCGGGGGGTATCCAGCGGCGCCACCGCCCATTCGTCGACCAACCCCTTGAATGGTGCGATCACGCCCTCCAGGTCCTTGTCGGCGAGCAGGCCGAATACCGCCAGGCGGCGCCCCTTGACCGGGCGCGCGGCCAGACGGGCAGCCAGGTATTCGGCGGCATGGGGGTTGTGCCCCACATCCAGCAACAGCTCCAGGCGCCGGCCTTGCCAGCGCACCGTGCGGCGGTCCAAACGACCGGTCACCTGGGTATCGAGCAGCGCCTGGCGAATCTGCCCAGCCTCGAAAGGCAAGCCCATCAGCAGATAGGCCTGCAACGCCAGAGCGGCGTTCTCCATCGGCAGATCCAGCAGCGGCAGGTCATGCAGCTCCACGCTGCTACCGTCGGGCCGGCTGCCCCGCCATTGCCAATGCTGGTCGGTGGTTGCCAGGTCGAAATCGCGGCCGCGCAACAGGAACGGGCAAGCCAGTTCGCGCGCCTTGTCCAGCAAAGGCTGTGGGGGGTTGAGATCGCCACACAGGGCAGGTTTGCCCTGACGGAAGATCCCCGCCTTCTCGAAGGCCACGGATTCGCGGGTATCGCCCAGGTAATCGGCATGATCCACGCCGATGCTGGTGACCAGCGCCAGGTCCGCATCGACCAGGTTGACGGCATCCAGGCGACCACCCAGACCGACCTCGAGCACCACGGCGTCCAGCGAGGACCGCTGGAACAGCCAGAAGGCCGCCAGGGTGCCCATTTCGAAGTAGGTCAGGGTAATCTCGCCACGGGCCGCCTCGACGGCCGCGAAGGCTTCGCACAGGCGCTCATCGCTGGCCTCGACACCGTCGATACGCACCCGTTCGTTGTAACGCAACAGGTGTGGCGAGCTGTACACACCGACCTTCAGGCCCTGGGCCCGGAGCAACGCAGCGACGAACGCACAGGTCGAGCCCTTGCCATTGGTGCCGGTGACCGTCACCACTCGGGGCGCAAGCCTGCCCAGCCCTAGCCGGGCAGCCACCTGCTGCGACCGCTCCAGCCCCATGTCGATGGCCGAAGGGTGCAGCTGCTCGAGGTAGGCGAGCCAGTCGCCCAGGGTATGAAGGTTCATCACGCGACGGCAGCCACCTCGAGGGCCTCTGCCGGGGTCGGCTGGCCGGTCATCTGCGCCAGCAGGCGAGCCAGGCGCGGACGCAGCTCGCCACGGGAGATGATCAGGTCGATGGCACCATGCTCGAGCAGGAACTCGCTGCGCTGGAAGCCTTCTGGCAGCTTCTCGCGCACGGTCTGCTCGATCACACGGGGGCCGGCGAAGCCGATCAGGGCCTTCGGTTCGCCGACGATGACATCGCCAAGCATCGCCAGGCTCGCGGAAACACCGCCGTAGACAGGGTCGGTCAACACCGAGATGAACGGAATGCCTTCTTCGCGCAGGCGCGCCAGCACAGCGGAAGTCTTGGCCATCTGCATCAGCGAGATGAGCGCTTCCTGCATACGCGCGCCGCCGGATGCGGAGAAGCAGACCATCGGGCAGCGGTGCTCGAGGGCGTAGTTGGCCGCGCGTACGAAGCGCTCGCCGACGATGGCCCCCATGGAACCGCCCATGAAGGAGAATTCGAAGGCGCTGACCACGATCGGCATGCCCATCAGGGTACCGCTCATGGAAATCAGGGCATCTTTCTCGCCGGTCTGCTTCTGGGCCGCGGTCAGGCGGTCCTTGTATTTCTTGCCATCACGGAACTTCAAACGGTCGACCGGCTCCAGGTCAGCGCCCAGCTCGGCACGGCCTTCGGCGTCGAGGAAGATGTCGATACGCGCACGGGCGCCGATGCGCATGTGGTGGTTGCACTTGGGGCAGACATCCAGGGTCTTTTCCAGCTCCGGACGATACAGCACGGCCTCGCAGGCCGGGCACTTGTGCCACAGGCCTTCAGGCACCGAGCTCTTCTTCACCTCGGAACGCATGATCGAAGGGATCAGTTTGTCGACTAACCAGTTGCTCATGCTTTCTTTCTCCAGTATCGGTGGGCGGGGGCCGGTCTGGCCGGCCATGCCCTGCCCTTGAGCTCATGTTCTTCAATGAAACGATGACGGCCCGGCTCCGAGGCCCGCGCGATGCGGGGCCAGCCTGGTGGCCGGGCCATCGTCAACCTGTCATGCCGGTAGTCCGCACGGCCCGCCCCATGGGCAGGCCTGACAGCACCGGGCTGCGAAAGCTATGGACGATGGCGCGCGGGCAGCCGTCACATCCGTCGTCACGCCTGTTTCACCGCACGCATGAACGCCTCGATCTTCGCGGCGTCCTTGATCCCCTTTGCCTGCTCCACGCCGCCGCTGACATCCACCGCGAACGGACGCACCTGGGCAATGGCCTGGCCGACGTTGCCGGCCGACAGGCCACCGGCCAGGATGATCGGCTTGCTCAGGGAGGCCGGCACCAACGACCAGTCGAAGGCCTCGCCCGTACCGCCCGGGATGCCGGGCACGTAGGTGTCCAAGAGAATGCCACGGGCGCCGGCGTACTGCTGGCAAGCCGCCTCGAGGTCATCGCCAGGGCGTACCCTCAGGGCCTTGACCCAGGGGCGATGGTAGCCTTCGCAATCGGCTGGGGTTTCATCGCCGTGGAACTGTAGCAGGTCCAGCGGCACAGCTTCGAGAATCTCGTTGAGTTCGCAACGCGAGGCGTTGACGAACAGGCCGACCGTGGTCACGAACGGCGGCAGTGCGGCAATGATGGCCCGCGCCTGATGCACATCCACCGCTCGCGGGCTCTTGGCGTAGAAGACCAGGCCGATGGCATCGGCGCCGGCTTCGGCGGCCGCCAGGGCGTCCTCGATACGGGTAATCCCGCAGATCTTGCTGCGAACGTTGCTCATGGACAGCGAACCTTGGGTGATCGGTGAAAGGCCGGATGTTAGCAAATGACGTTTCGCCCGTCAGTCCGCCAGCGCCTCGTAGCCGGTCAGAAAGTGTGGGCCGATGTAACGGACCGGCAGGGCGAATTCCTCGGGGTACTCCACCTGGACCAGATACAGGCCATAGGGGTGGGCGGTCACACCGCCCTCCCGGCGGTTACGCCCCTCCAGCACCTCACGCGCCCAGCTGACCGGCCGCTCGCCGGCCCCGATGGTCATCAGCACACCGGCGATGTTGCGTACCATGTGGTGCAGGAAGGCCGTGGCCCGGACATCCAGCACGATCATCTTGCCGTGGCGGGTGACCCGTAGGTGATGGATGTGCTTGATCGGCGACTTGGCCTGGCACTGGCTGGCCCGGAAGGCACTGAAGTCGTGGGTACCCAGAAGGAACTGCGCGGCCTCGGCCATGCGCGCGACGTCGAGCGGACGGTGGTTCCAGGTCACTTCCTCGGCCAGGTGCGCAGGGCGGATCGGGTCGTTGTAGATAACGTAGCGATAGCGTCGCGCGGTCGCCTTGAAGCGGGCATGGAAATGCGCCGGCATCGGCTTGGCCCAAGTGACGCTGATGTCATGGGGCAGGTTGAAATTGGTGCCCAGGGTCCAGGCTCGCTCGTCGCGCACGGCACGGGTGTCGAAATGGACGATCTGCCCGCAGCCGTGCACGCCGGCATCGGTGCGCCCGGCACAGATCACCGAAATCGGCTCGTTGGCCACCGTCGACAGGGCTTGTTCCAGGGCCTGCTGGACACTCGGCACACCGCTGGCCTGGCGCTGCCAGCCGCGGTAGCGCGAACCTTTGTATTCCACGCCCAGGGCGATGCGGGCGTAGCCTTCGGCCGCCGATTCGGCCGGGTCGATGTCATTGATGTCCAAGAGCGCGAAACCTGTGGGTGAAACGGAAGGCGGGCATTATAACGGCAACGGCAGCCGGGAGGACTGCCGTTGCTGGCAAAGCCCGTCATGGACAATGCCGACCTATCGCGGGACAAGCCCTTGCACAGGCCTCCCCCCAGGGCACGCCTGGATCTCAGACCAGCCGCGACAGCATGTCCTCGGCCTCCTGGCGCTGCTCGTCATCGCCATCCTTGACCACTTCATCGAGGATATCGCGGGCGCCCTGGTGGTCGCCCATGTCGATGTAGGCACGCGCCAGGTCGAGCTTGGTGGCCACCTCATCGGCGCCGGAGAAGAAGTCGAAGTCCAGGTCGTCCAGCGGGTCCGGCTCCTGGGCGGCATCGGCGGCAGTGAAGTGCGGCTCCAGCGACGGCGACTCCAGGCTCTGGGACAGCTTGTCCAGCTCGGCATTGACGTCATCGAGCTCCGAGGCGAACTGCTTGTCGGCCGGCGACTCATCGTCCAGCGACAGCGACAGGTCGAAGTCTTCCGGCAGCTCCAGCTCCGAGAGCGGGTCGAATTCCGGAATTTCGTCGAAAGCCGCCAGCTCTGCAGCTACGTCGACCGGGGCGTCTTCCGTTGCTGCCGGCGCTTGTGGCTCACCGACATCCAGGTCGAAATCGGACAGGTCATCGAGACTCTGCGGCTCGGCCTGGGCTTGCTCCAGCAGGGCTTCGAAATCGGCATCGGCGTCGGTGGCAACCGGTTCGGCTTCCTGTGGCGCAGCTTCGGCCACTTCGGCTTGCTCCGACGGCGCGGCCTCAAGCGTGGCATCCACCGGCAGGTCATCGTCCAGGCTCAGGTCGAATGCGCCGTCCAGATCATCTTCTTCGATGGCAGGGACGTCGGCGACAGCCTCCAGCGCTGCCTCAGGCGAGTGCTCGGTCGCGATAGGTGTATCGAGCGGGTCCGGCTCGGCGTCTGCAGGCGCCTGTTCGCCGTCCTGCAGCAGATCGTGGACGTACTGCTTGTCCATCTCGGCCGCCAGGGCCGCCGCCCCCAGGCCAAGGGCGGCGACGCCGAGCATGGCCGGGAAGCGTTCCTTCAAGGTGTCGACCTGGGCCTTGTTCTGGTCGGTAGGCGAAAGCGCACGCTCCTGATCGGCAAAGGCGGTCTGGTCGCCTTGGCGGGCATAGACTTCCATCAGTTTCAAACGTAGGTCGCTGCGCTGCGGCTCGGCAGCCACTGCCGGCTCGAGCAGGTCGGCGGCATGGTTCAGGCGGCCTTGCGCCAGGCTCTGGTCCACCTCGGCCAGCAGGCTGGCCATCGGGTCCTTGTCAGGTGCAGGCGTTGCCGGCGCGGGCGCCGGCTCCGGTGCAAGCGGTTTTTCCGCAGCCGTGGCAGCGGCGGCCGAAGCGGCGACCACCGCCGGCGAGAGCTTCACGCTCGGCGCCGATACATCCAGATCATCGAAGCTTCCGGGCGGCGCGTTCAGGTCAGGGCTGCGTTCGCCCTCCTCGGCCAGTGCACGCGCCATGCGCAGGTGCTTCTCGGCTTCTTGCTGGGCCTTGCGCTTGCGGGCAAGCAACAACAGCAACAGCAGCAGCACCAGGAACGCAGAACCGGCGAGCAGACCCAACAGCAACGGGTTGCCCATCAGTTCGTCGAGCACGCTCTGGGCCTGCTCGCCTTGCTCGGCTGGGGCCGTGTCCACGGCGGCCGGAGCTGGCTTGACCACCGGCTCGGCCGACGGCAGCTGGGCATTGACCGGCGGTTGCGTGGGTGCCGGCTCGCCAGGCAACGCGGCAGGCGGCGGGGTTTGCGCCGCCGCCCCCTGCGCTTCGAGGCGTGCCAGCTGGTCGTTCTTGAGCTCGATCAGCCGCTGCAGCTTGTCCAGCTGGCTCTGCAGGTCGGCCATGCGGCTCTTGAGTTCCTCGTTGTCACGGCGGCTGGTGTCCAGGCTTTCCTGGGCCACCGCGAGCTTGTCGCTGAGGGCCTTGGTCTCCCCCGCTTCGCCCTGCCCGCCCGGGCTGACCAGGCGCAGGTTGTCACCCTGGGCAATACGCTCCGGCGCCTCACCGGCCGCTGCGCGCCGGGTGGCGTCCAGCTGCCGGGCACGCGGCCCCAGGCGCCGCCCCTCACGCCAGGCGGCATACTGCTCGGCCACCTCGCGAACGGCTTCGCCCTGGGGAATGCTCTGGACCTGTTGCGGGTCGGGCAGACGCAGGACCTGCCCGGTCTTGAGTTGGTTGATGTTATTGCCGATGAAAGCATCGGGGTTCAAGGCCTGGATCGCCAGCATGGTCTGCTGGATCGAGCCGCCTTGGGTGTTGCGCGCAGCGATCTGCCACAGGGTGTCGCGGCGCTTGGTGGTGTAGCTGCCCGCACCGCTGACTGCCGGTTCGACATTGGCCGCCGACGGCGCCTCGCCCTGGGCCTTGGCTTGGTCGAGCAGGACATTGTAGTCACGCAACAGGCGGCCCTGGGGCCACATCACCTGGACCAGGAACTTCACCACCGGCGCCGGCAATGGCTGGCTGGAGGTCACCCGCAACACACTCTTGCCGTTGGGGTTGATCACCGGGGTGAAGGTGAGGTCCTCAAGGTAGCTGGGATAGGCCACGCCTGCCTTGGCGAATTCTTCCGGTGGCGCGAGGCTCGGCGCCACTTCAGCCGCGGTGAGGTCGCGCACATCGAGCAGTTCGATCTCGGCATCCAGTGGCTGGTTCTGTGCCGACTTGAGGGTCAGCTCACCCAACCCGAGGGCGTTCGCCATGCCGGACGACAACGCCGAGGCTGCCGCCATGGCCAGAACCAGTTTGCGAATTCGAAGCATGACCTCTTCCCTTGTAAGAATCGTCCTGAAACCTGCGTATGGTGCAGGACAAAAGTACCCGCCAGTATCTTTTACGCCATGTCTTTTATCAACAACGCGGCCACTTGCACGGCGTTGAGCGCTGCGCCCTTGCGCACGTTGTCGGTGGTCAGCCACAAATTGAGCTGCTCTTGTTCGTCGATACCATGGCGTACACGACCAACATAGACCACGTCTTGGCCCACTGCGTCGCCGACGGCCGTCGGAAAGTCGTCCGGCTCGACCAATTCGATGCTTTCGGCGGCTTCCAGGGCATCGTTGACGGCGGCCAGGTCGACCGGGCGCCGGCTCTGCACGGCCACGCTGAAGCTGTCGCCATAGAACACCGGAGCCTGGACGCAGGTCACGGAGATTTTCAGGGTCGGCAGGTCGAGCAGTACGCGCAGTTCATCGACCAAGCGGCGTTCAAGGCGGGTGTGGCCTTGCTCATCGGCAGCGCCTACCCGCGCCAGCAGGTTGAAAGCCACCTGGCGGTCGAAGAAGCGCGGCTCCAGTGGCCGGGCGTTGAGCAGCTCGGCGGTCTGGCGCGCCAGTTCATTGACCGCTTCACGGCCCTGGGCTGAGACGGCCAGGCATGCCATGACCTGCACGCGCTCGATGTCCAGCAGGCCCTTGAGCGGTGCCAGGGCCACGGCCAGGGCCACGGCGGCAGCGCTGGGGCTGGCGATCAGAGCAGGTTGCTCGAGCTTGGCGAGCTGGTCGCCGTTGGCCTCGGGCACCACAGCCATGGCCTGATCCAGGCCGCCGGACAGGTCGATGACCATGCAGCCGGCCAGCTGGGCCTTGGGGGCGAAGCTGCGGGTCACGGCGGGGCTGGCGGCGAAGAATGCAAGCTTGGCCTGGGTGAAATCGAAGCTGTCGACTTCGCGTACACGCAGTTTCTTGCCGCGGAACATGAGGTTACTGCCGGCCGATTCCATGCTGGCCAGCAGGTGCAGGGTAGCGACGGGGAACTCGAGTTCCTCGAGGATCTGGACGAGGGTTTCGCCGACGTTACCGGTGGCACCGATGATGGCGATGTCGATGGGCTGGGGCATGTGGGATCCTTCTGGTGGAACTTGGGGTGGGCACTTTACTTGGGTTGGACGGCTGAGGGTAAGTGCTTGGCTTGAGTTTTGGGGTGGGGCGGCGCGCGATTTCCGCTCCCCAAACCGTACCCCCATAAACAAAAAACCCGCACCACCAGGGCACGGGTTTTTTGTTCAATCCACCGAGGGGGCGATCAACGCTCCAGCAGGATTCGCAGCATGCGGCGCAGCGGCTCGGCAGCACCCCACAGCAGCTGGTCACCCACAGTGAAGGCGCCCAGGTACTGCGAGCCCATGTTCAGCTTGCGCAAACGGCCAACCGGCACGTTCAGGGTACCGGTCACCTTGGTCGGGCTCAGCTCCTGCATGCTGATGTCACGCTGGTTCGGCACCAGCTTCACCCAAGGATTGTGCTGGCTGATCATGCCTTCGATGTCCGCCAGCGGCACGTCCTTGTTCAGCTTGATGGTCAGCGCCTGGCTGTGGCAACGCATGGCGCCGATACGCACGCAGATGCCATCGACCGGGATCGGGTTCTTGAAGCGACCGAGGATCTTGTTGGTCTCGGCCTGGGCCTTCCATTCCTCGCGGCTCTGGCCGTTCGGCAGCTCCTTGTCGATCCAGGGGATCAGGCTGCCCGCCAGCGGTACGCCGAAGTTCTCGGTCGGGAAGGCTTCGCCGCGCATGGTCTCGGCGACCTTGCGGTCGATGTCGAGGATGGCGCTGGCCGGGTTGGCCAGGTCATCGGCCACCGCCGCGTGGATGCCGCCCATCTGCTTGATCAGTTCACGCATGTTCTGCGCGCCGGCACCGGAGGCCGCCTGGTAGGTCATGGCGCTCATCCACTCCACCAGGCCCGCCTCGAACAGGCCACCCAGGCCCATCAGCATCAGGCTGACGGTGCAGTTGCCGCCGATGTAGTTCTTGGTACCGGCGTCCAGCTGCTGGTCGATGACCTTGCGGTTGACCGGGTCGAGGATGATCACCGCGTCATCGTGCATGCGCAGGGACGAGGCGGCGTCGATCCAGTAGCCCTGCCAGCCGGCTTCGCGCAGCTTGGGGAAGACTTCGTTGGTGTAGTCGCCGCCCTGGCAGGTCAGGATGACGTCGAGGGTCTTGAGTTCTTCGATGCTATAGGCGTCCTTGAGCGGAGCAATGTCCTTGCCCACGTTCGGACCCTGGCCACCCACGTTGGACGTGGTGAAGAACACCGGCTCGATGAGGTCGAAATCCTGCTCCTCCAGCATCCGCTGCATGAGCACGGAACCGACCATACCGCGCCAACCGATCAGACCTACACGTTTCATCGCAACTACACCTTTGCTAAAAGTGGGCCGCCATCGAAGGGAAGACGATGGCGGGCCAGAGAGATTACAGATTCCGCAGCGCTGCGACTACTGCGTCGCCCATTTCCTGCGTACCTACCTTGCTGCACCCGGCCGACCAAATGTCGCCGGTACGCAGGCCTTGGTCCAGCACCCGGCTGACAGCCTGCTCGATCGCGTCGGCGGCAGCCACCTGGTTGAAGCTGTAGCGCAGCATCATCGACACCGACAGGATGGTCGCCAACGGGTTGGCGATGCCCTGCCCGGCGATGTCTGGGGCCGAGCCGTGGCACGGCTCGTACATGCCCTTGTTGTTGGCATCGAGCGACGCAGACGGCAGCATGCCGATGGAACCGGTCAGCATGGAAGCTTCATCCGACAGAATGTCACCGAACATGTTGTCCGTCACCATCACGTCGAACTGCTTGGGTGCACGGACCAGCTGCATGGCGGCGTTGTCGACGTACATGTGGCTGAGTTCGACGTCCGGGTAGTCCTTGGCCACGTCCTCGACCACTTCGCGCCAGAGCTGGCTGGAGGCCAGGACGTTGGCCTTGTCCACCGAGCACAGCTTCTTGCCGCGCACACGAGCCATGTCGAAGCCGACGCGGGCGATGCGGCGCACTTCGCTTTCGCTGTACGGCAGGGTGTCGTAGGCCTGGCGCTCGCCGCCTTCGAGTTCGCGCTGGCCGCGCGGAGCACCGAAGTAGATGCCGCCGGTCAGCTCACGGACGATGAGGATGTCCAGGCCGGCGACGATTTCCGGCTTGAGCGAGGAGGCATCGGCCAGTTGCGGGTAGAGGATCGCCGGACGCAGGTTGGCGAACAGGCCCAGTTGAGAGCGGATCTTCAGCAGGCCACGCTCGGGGCGGATGTCGCGCTCAAGCTTGTCCCACTTCGGCCCGCCCACCGCACCGAGCAGCACTGCGTCGGCCTTGCGTGCGCGCTCCAGGGTCTCGTCGGCCAGCGGCACGCCGTGCTTGTCGATGGCGGCACCGCCGATGACGTCGTGCTCCAGGGTGACGCCGAGCTGGAACTTGTCGTTGGCCAGCTCCAGCACCTTGACGGCCTCGGCCATGATTTCCGGGCCGATGCCATCACCTGGGAGAATCAGAATCTGCTTGCTCATGCTTTCCTCTATCCATTCACACGGTGCAGCCAAGCGGGCCACACCGAAAAGTTCTTAACGCTCGGCCCACAACACCAGCACGTCCGTGCTGAACGAGCCATCGGCCTCGACTTGGTAATACTGCCGCACTTCTTCGCCCATGGCTTGCTGCAACTGGCGGATGGCCACGCGCATCGGCTCGGGGGTGCGCATGCGCTCGACCCAGCTGCCGAACTCCAGGCGCAGCGGCTGACGGGTATGGCTGCGTACATGCAGGCCCGCCTCGCTGACCTGGCGCTGCCATTCGGCGGCGGAGTAATCACGCACGTGACTGGTATCACGCAGCACTTCCACCGTTTGCAGGTAGGTGTCGAGCAATGGGCTACCTGGCGACATGACGTCGATGAAGGCCGCTACGCCGCCCGGCTTGAGCACCCGGCGCACTTCGCGCAGGGCCAGCCCAAGGTCGCTCCAGTGATGGGCCGAGTAGCGGCTGAAGACGAAGTCGAACGCGGCGTCGGCGAACGGCAGGCGTTCGGCGGCGCCGCGTTCGGTAGTGATATTGGCCAGGCCGCGCTCGGCAGCGGCACGGGCGACCACGTCGAGCATGGCTTGGGAGAGGTCGTAGGCAACCACTTCGGCCACCAGCGGAGCGACATGGAAACTGACATGACCGGCACCGCAGCCCAGATCCAGTACACGGGCATGGCCCTGCCCCGCCAACTCGGCCTGCAGCAGGGCGAATTCACTGCCCTGTGCATGCACGGCGCTGCTGAGGTAGGCGTTGGCCTGTTCGCCGAACTGGCGTTGGACAACATCGGTGTGTTGGGTGCTGGTCATGTCTCGATCCTTTGGGTTTCTTGCTGCCTGCACCGGCCCTTTCGCAGGTAAACCCGCTCCCACAGGACCTCTACAGGTGTCGAACCCTGCGCTGTACCTGTGGGTGCGGATCTACCCGCGAAGAGGCCGGTACTGTCACCTGCACACTTCAGGCATCACGGAACAGCCAAGGCTGCGCTGCGCGGTGCTTGCCTTCGAATGCCTTGATCGCGTCGCTGTCCTGCAGGGTCAGGCCGATGTCATCGAGGCCGTTGAGCAAGCAATGCTTGCGGAAGGCGTCAATCTCGAAGTGCAGCACCTTGCCGTCCGGACGGGTCACGGCCTGGGCCTGCAAATCGATGGTCAGCTGATAGCCCGGGTTGGCCTCGACCTGCCTGAACAGCTCGTCGACTTCCTCGTCGCTGAGGATGATCGGCAGCAGGCCATTCTTGAAGCTGTTGTTGAAGAAGATGTCGGCGAAGCTCGGGGCGATGACGCTACGGAAGCCGTATTCGTCCAGCGCCCACGGAGCGTGCTCGCGGCTCGAACCGCAACCGAAGTTCTCCCGTGCCAGCAACACACTGGCTCCCTGGTAGCGTTCGTGGTTGAGCACGAAATCCTTGTTCAACGGGCGCTTGCTGTTGTCCTGGTAGGGCTGGCCCACGTCCAGGTAGCGCCACTCGTCGAACAGGTTGGGGCCGAAGCCGGTACGCTTGATCGACTTCAGAAATTGCTTGGGGATGATCTGGTCGGTGTCGACGTTGGCGCGATCCAATGGCGCGACAAGGCCGGTGTGCTGGGTAAAGGCTTTCATGCTGCGCTCCCTTGGATCAACTCGCGGACATCGATGAAGTGGCCGGTCACTGCGGCGGCGGCGGCCATGGCCGGGCTGACCAGGTGGGTACGGCCACCGGCGCCCTGACGGCCTTCGAAGTTGCGGTTGGAGGTCGAGGCGCAATGCTCGCCGCTCTCCAGACGGTCCGGGTTCATGGCCAGGCACATGGAACAGCCGGGCTCACGCCATTCGAAACCGGCCTCGATGAAGATCTTGTCCAGCCCTTCACGCTCGGCCTGGGCCTTGACCAGGCCGGAGCCCGGTACCACCAGCGCCTGCTTGACGTTGGCCGCGACCTTGCGGCCCTTGGCGATCTCGGCAGCGGCGCGCAGGTCTTCGATACGCGAGTTGGTGCACGAGCCGATGAAGACGCGGTCGAGCTTGATGTCGGTGATCGCCTGGTTGGCGGCCAGGCCCATGTACTTGAGCGCTCGCTCGATGGAGCCGCGCTTGATCAGGTCAGGCTCGGCGGCCGGGTCCGGCACGCGCTGGTCGACGGCCAGGACCATCTCCGGCGAGGTGCCCCAGCTGACCTGTGGCTTGATCTGCGAGGCGTCCAGTTCGACCACGGTGTCGAACACCGCGTCGGCATCGGAGACCAAACCCTTCCAGGCCTGCACCGCCTGCGTCCACTGCTCGCCCTTGGGCGCGTACGGGCGGCCCTCGACGTAGGCGACGGTGGTGTCGTCCACAGCCACCAGACCCACACGGGCACCGGCTTCGATGGACATGTTGCAGATGGTCATGCGGCCTTCCATGGACAACTCACGGATGGCGCTGCCGGCGAACTCCATGGCGTGGCCATTGCCACCGGCGGTGCCGATCTTGCCGATCACGGCCAGGACGATGTCCTTGGCGGTCACGCCGGCAGGCAAGGTGCCTTCGACGCGCACCAGCATGTTCTTCATCTTCTTGGCGACCAGGCACTGGGTGGCGAGCACATGCTCGACCTCGGAGGTGCCGATGCCGTGGGCCAGCGCGCCGAAGGCACCGTGGGTCGAGGTGTGCGAGTCGCCGCAGACCACGGTCATGCCAGGCAAGGTGGCGCCCTGCTCAGGGCTGATGACGTGGACGATGCCCTGGCGTTCGTCGTTCATCTTGAATTCGACGATGCCGTACTCGTCACAGTTCTCGTCGAGGGTCTGCACCTGCAGGCGCGACACCTGGTCGACGATGGCATCGATGCCGCCCTTGCGCTCGGGCGTGGTCGGCACGTTGTGGTCCGGGGTGGCGATGTTGGCATCGATGCGCCACGGCTTGCGGTTGGCCAGGCGCAGGCCTTCGAAGGCCTGGGGCGAGGTCACTTCGTGGATGATGTGACGGTCGATGTAGATCAAGGACGAACCATCGTCGCGTCGCTTGACTTCATGTGCTTCCCAGAGTTTGTCGTAGAGCGTTTTGCCAGCCATCAGACTGTTCCTCATCAGCGTATTTCTATGCCAATAACCCCTTGGCTTGTACGGTCGATGCTATGGCGTTAGATTGAATAACTCAAATTCATAATTTTTATGCTTTGGATAACCAATAGGAATTCGATGCCGTGGACCTGGCTAACCTCAGCGCTTTCATCGCCATCGCCGAGACCGGCAGCTTTTCGGGGGCCGGTGAACGCCTGCACCTGACCCAGCCAGCCATCAGCAAGCGCATCGCCGGGCTCGAGCAGCAACTGGACGTACGCCTGTTCGACCGTCTGGGCCGCGAAGTGACACTGACCGAGGCGGGCCGGGCCCTGCTGCCGCGCGCCTACCAGATCCTCAACGTACTGGATGATACCCGACGGGCGTTGAACAATTTGACCGGCGAAGTCACGGGTCGCCTGACCCTGGCCACCAGCCACCATATCGGCCTGCACCGCCTGCCCCCGCTGTTACGGGCCTTCACCCGGGAGCACCCCGGCGTTGCGCTGGATATTCAGTTCCTCGATTCGGAAGCGGCCTACGATGAAATTCTCCATGGCCGTGCGGAAATTGCCGTGATCACCCTTGCCCCCGAGCCTCATCACCTGATTCGGGCAGTGCCGGTATGGGACGATGCCCTGGATTTCGTTGCAGCACCGGAACACCCCTTGGCCAGCAACCAGCAGGTCGGCCTCGCCGATGTGGCCCGCCACCCGGCTGTATTCCCCGGCGGCAACACCTTCACCCACCACATCGTCCAGCGGCTGTTCGAAAGCCAGGGGCTGACACCGAACATCGCCATGAGCACCAACTACCTGGAAACCATCAAGATGATGGTGTCCATCGGCCTGGCCTGGAGCGTGCTACCGCGCACCATGCTCGATGAACAGGTTGCATCCATCGCCTTGCCCGGCATACAGCTGTCTCGCCAGCTAGGCTACATTCTGCATACGGAACGCACGCTGTCGAATGCGGCCAGGGCGTTCATGGCCTTGCTCGACAGTCACGCGGGGTCCGCCTGACCCCGGGTCGGTCGGCCTTCTTCAAGGACGCGTCATCCGCCAAAGGTCTGGTATCGATGCCAAAATCAGCAAACCGTTTTCCGCGCCTGCCGCGCATCCACGCGGCGGATCCCCAGGAGTCGGAGCAGACCTGGCAGAACGCCCCGCAACTGCTGGCCGCGCTCAATGGGGCCCGTCTCGGCGCCTGGCTCTGGGATATCGAAAGCGGCCGGGTCAGTTGGTCCCGCGCCACCCAGGCACTGTTCGGTTTCGACCCGCAGCGGCCGATGCCCCGCGATATCGACTACCTCGAGTTGTTGCCCGAGGAAGACCGCGCCCGCACACGCCAGGTGTTCCAGGCCGTGGTCAATGGCGAGCCGGTGGAACAGGCCATGCGCCACCGCATCCGCTGGCCGGACGGCAGCCTGCATTGGCTGGAGATCAATGGCAGCCTGACCCACGACCACCACGGCCGCCCGCAGATGATCGGCGTGGTACGTGAGATCACCCGCCAACGGGAGCGGGAAACCGCGCTGATCAACTCGGAAAAGCGCTTTGCCACGCTGTTTCACCTGAGCCCCAATGCCATTCTCCTGACCCGCCGCCACGACGGCATGATCTACGAGGTCAACCAGCACTTCGAGGACATGTTCGGCTGGCCGGGCGACCAGGTGGTCGGCAAGACCACCCTGGAGCTGGGCCTGTGGGTCAACCCTGACCTGCGCCACCAAGTGCTGGACAATACCCGCGGCAACGGCGGCCCGCTGACCCTGGAAGTGCAGTTCCGGGCCAGTACCGGCAAGCTCCATGACGGCATCTTGTGCACCCAGAGCATCGAGCTCGAGGGCGTGACGTACCTGCTCAGCACCTTCGTCGACACCAGCGAACGCAAGCGCGCCGAACAGGCGCTCAAGGACAGCCAGGAGCGCCTGGACCTTGCGCTGGACTCCGCGCAACTGGGCACCTGGGACTGGCACATCCCCAGCGGCATGCTCTATGGCTCGGCCCGCGCCGCGCAATTGCACGGGCTGGAACCGGTGCCGTTCCACGAGTCCTTCGACGCCTTCTTCGAGGGCGTGCCCGAGCAGGAGCGCAACGTCATGCGCCAGGCCTACCGCAGCCTGCGCGAAGGGCCGGCGGGCAACTACCAGATCACCTATCGCGTGCAACTGGAGAACGGCGCCTCGCGCTATATCGAAAGCCGCGCCCGCCTGTACCGCGACGAGCAAGGCAACCCGCTGCGCATGGCCGGCACCCTGCTCGACATCACCGATCAAGTGGAACGTGAACAGCGTCTGACGGCCTCGGAGGAAAAGTTCGCCAGCCTGTTCCAGGTCAGCCCCGACCCGATCTGCGTGACCCGCCAGGACAGTGGCCAGTTCATCGAGATCAACCGCGCCTTCACCCAGACCTTCGGCTGGAGCGCCGACCAGGTAATCGGCCGCACTGCCGAGCAGATCGGCCTATGGGCCGAATCGGCCGCCCGCGCGCAGCGCATCGAGCGGGTGATCCGCGAAAAAGCCCTGAGCAACGTGGCAGTGGTGGTCAATCACCGCAACGGCACCGCCCTCACTTGCCTGATTTCCAGCTGCCTGATCACGGTCGACGGTGCCCCCTGCAGCGTCACGACGCTGCGTGACATCACCCAGCAGCAGCGCGCCGAGGCAGCGCTCAAGGCCAGCGAGGAAAAGTTCGCCAAGGCCTTCCATTCCAGCCCCGACGCCATCACCCTCACCGAACGCAGGACGGGCCGCTACCTGGAGGTGAACGATGGTTTCTGCCGACTGACCGGTTACAGCGCTGCCGAGGTGATCGGCCGCAGCGTCTATGAGATCGGCATCTGGGCCGACGAGAAGCAACGCGCCGCCTTGTTGACCGAGCTCAAGGAGCATGGCCGGGTGCATCACCGGGAAATGCTCGGGCGCAACAAACGCGGTGACATCCTGACCGTGGAGGTCTCGGTGGAACCGCTCAGCCTCAACGAAGCCGACTGCCTGCTGTTGACCGCCCGGGACGTCAGCCAGTTGAAGAATGCGCAGGCACAGATCCGCCACCTGGCCTACCACGACCCACTGACCAACCTGCCCAACCGCGCCCTGCTGATGGACCGCCTGAGCCAGCAGATCGCCCTGCTCAAGCGTCACAACCTGCGCGGCGCCCTGCTGTTCCTGGACCTGGACCACTTCAAGCACATCAACGACTCCCTCGGCCACCCGGTGGGCGATACCGTGCTCAAGATCATCACCGCCCGCCTGGAGGCCAGCGTTCGCCTGGAAGACACCGTGGCGCGCCTGGGCGGCGACGAGTTCGTGGTGCTGCTCAGCGGCCTGGAGGGCAGCCGCGAACAGGTCGAGCACAAGGTCCGCGACCTGGCCGACACCCTGCGCGAGCTGCTCGCCGAGCCAATGTCCCTGGACGGCCAGCGCCTGCAGGTGACGCCGAGCATCGGCGTGGCGTTGATTCCCGACCACGGCGCGACCCCGGCCGACCTGCTCAAACGTGCCGATATCGCCCTCTACCGGGCCAAGGACTCGGGGCGCAACACCACACAGCTGTTCCATACCACCATGCAGAAGGCGGCCAGCGAGCGCCTGCGCATGGAGACCGACCTACGCCTGGCCCTGGCCAGAGGCGAGCTTGCCCTGCACTTCCAGCCCCAGGTCGATGCCCGCGACAACCGCATCGTCGGCGCCGAAGTGCTGCTGCGCTGGCATCACCCTCAGCTGGGCCAGCAACCTCCGGCGCAGTTCATCCAGGTATTGGAAGAAAGCGGCCTGATCCTCGAAGTTGGCAACTGGATTCTCGACGAAGCCTGTGATGCCTGCGCACGCATGCTGGCCGACGGGCTGATCGATGCCGACGACTTCAGCCTGTGCGTCAACATCAGCCCCCGGCAATTCCGCCAGAACGATTTCGTCGAACGGGTGCTGCGCAGCCTGGACGACTACCGCCTGCCACGGAGCATGCTGACGCTGGAGATCACCGAGGGTATCGTCATCCAGAACCTGGAGGACACCATCAGCAAGATGCGCGAACTCAAACGCTATGGGGTGAGCTTTGCCATGGACGACTTCGGCACAGGCTACTCCTCACTGACCTACCTCAAGCGCCTGCCGGTGGATGCCCTGAAGATCGACCAGACCTTCGTGCGCGACGCCCCCAACGACCCGAACGACGCCGAGATCGTCCGGGCCATCGTGGCCATGGCCCGCAGCCTGGACCTGGCGGTGATCGCCGAAGGGGTCGAGCAGTCCGGGCAGCTGGAATTCCTCGAGCGCCAGGGTTGCCACCTGTACCAAGGCTACCTGCACAGTCGGCCACTGCCGCTGATAGAGTTCCGCCAGATATTGATCGAGACCCCGGCGGATTATTGAGGCGCGTCCCAGAAACGCAAAAAGGGCACCCGAAGGTGCCCTTTCTTCACTGAGCCGAACTCAGTTCAACGCAGGCTGTTCGCCATTGATCGGGATGCGCTTGGGCTTGGCTTCTTCCGGCACGATGCGCAGCAGGTCGATGCTGAGCAGGCCGTTGGCCAGGCCCGCGGCCTTCACCTCGATGTGGTCAGCCAGGCGGAAGGACAGCTTGAAGGCGCGCTGGGCAATGCCCTGGTGCAGGTAGGTAACGCCTTCGGTGCTGTTGTCGCGCTTGCCGCCGGTGACGGTCAGGACGCCTTTCTCGACCTGAAGGTCGAGGTCCTGCTCCTGGAAACCGGCTGCGGCAACCACGATGCGATAGTGGTCATCGCCGTGCTTTTCCACATTGTAGGGAGGGTAGCTGCTACCCGCCTCGTTACGTGCCGCGGACTCGAACAGGTCATTGAAACGGTCGAAGCCGACGGAATTGCGGAACAGCGGTGCGAGAGAGAAAGCGGTAGTCATGGTCATGAACTCCTGAGATTCAGCAAGTTAAGTCACTACGCGACCCGACTTCGGCATCGCGTACTCAAGAGATAGGGGCCGACAAGACGGTTTCAAGAGGCATGAGCAAAATTTTTTGTGCGCCAGCTCCGTGAAGCAATTGCCTTGGATTGGGCCGGTCAGGCAACGCACTCATCGAATGCCTGCACGCCAACCCCGAGCAGCCCACTGATCCGCAGGCAGTCATCCTCGCGCCGCAACTGGGCGAACAATGCCACCGCCTCAGGATAGCTGCGGGTCAGCATGGCCAGCCACTGCTTCAGCCGCCCCGGCGCATAGCGCGGCGACAGCTTGGCCTGGGCCTGGCGCCAGAATTCGCGCAGCAGCGGCAGCAGCTCGTCCCAGCTCATGGGCTGATAGTCCCGCCCATCGCGCGCAGCGGCGATCTGCAGGCCCAGGTCCGGCCGCGAGACCAGGCCCCGGCCGAGCATGATGTCCTCGGCTCCGCTGACTTCACGGCAACGACGCCAATCGTCCACGCTCCAGATCTCGCCATTGGCGAACACCGGCACCTTCACCACATCCTGTACCCGCGCCACCCACTCCCAGTGAGCCGGCGGCTTGTAGCCTTCGACCTTGGTCCGGGCATGCACCACCAAATGCCCGGCACCGCCTTCGGCCAAGGCCGTGGCGCATTCCAGGGCGCCGTCCGGGCTGTCGAAGCCCAGGCGCATCTTCGCCGTTACCGGAATGTGTGCCGGCACCGCCCGGCGCACTTCACGAACAATGGCGTGCAGCAGCTCCGGCTCCTTGAGCAACACCGCGCCACCGCGTGACTTGTTCACGGTCTTGGCCGGGCAGCCGAAGTTCAGGTCGATCACTGGCGCGCCAAGCTCGCAGGCCAGCACCGCGTTATCGGCCAGGCACGCCGGGTCGGAGCCGAGCAGTTGCACGCGCATCGGCACCCCGGCTGCGGTCCGTGCGCCCTGGCGCAGCTCCGGCGCCAGCTTGTCGAACGACGAAGGCGGCAACAGGCGATCGCAGACACGGATGAACTCGGTGACGCACCAATCGATGCCACCGACCCGGGTCAGGACGTCGCGCAGGATGTTGTCGACCAGCCCCTCCATGGGGGCCAGGGCAATTTGCATTTCAGGGTCTCAGCGCAAAAAGGCGGCAGTCTAGCAAAAAAGACAGCGCGTTCAGGCGCCGATCAGCGCCGGGCCGTAGCCGTCGAGAAACTCGGCTGGCATGCGCTTGGGCTTGCCGCTGGAAAGCTCGATACAGGCGAAGGTGGTTTGTGCGCGCAGCACGGTGACACCATCGCGGGGGCGCTTGAGCTGGAAGCGGCGGGTCATGCGCAGGCGCTGGTCCCAGTCGATGATCCAGGTGGCCAGTTGCAGCTCGTCGTCCTCGTAGGCGGCGGCCAGGTAGTCGATTTCGTGGCGCACCACGGCCATGGCGCGGTCCAGGCGCCGGTATTCGGCCAGGTCCAGCCCCAGGCGCTGGGAATGCCGCCAGGCGCAGCGCTCCAGCCAGGTGACGTAGACGGCGTTGTTGGCGTGGCCGAGGCCGTCGATGTCCTCGGCGCCGACGCGAAGGTCGATGATGAATGGCGATGCCAGGTCCCAGCTCATGCCCGCTCCCATTGGTCAGTGAACGGGCAGAGTGTACCGGATCTCAGGCGCTTTGCCGTGCGCCGATCGCGGTGCGGGCCAGCAGCTCGAGCACGGCCTCGTTCAGCCGCGGGTCGGCCAGCACACGCTGGTGCCCACCCTCCTCCAGCACCATCAGGCGGCTGTCGAACCAGGCCTTGTGGATCAACTGGGCCTCGCTGGCCGGCACCAGGGGGTCGTCACTGGCGTGCACCACCAGCCCGGGCACGTCCAGCTGATAGCCGCTGACGTCCAGGCGCGAAATCTGCACGCCGACATCCTGTTCGATCTGACGAATGAAGGCCGCCCTGGCGCGTGCCGGCAGCCCTAGCCGATGGGCGAAGCCACGCAGAACACCCAATAGCTGCGCCGGCGCAGCGATGCTCACCGCCGCCTCGGTACGCAAGCCCCATTGCAAAGCCAGCAGCAGGCTGGCGCCCCCCATGGAATGGCCGATCACGGCCCGCAGCGGTGGCAATTCGCCAGCGGCCTCCAACAGGGCACGGGCGAACAGCACCACATGCGCCTGTTGGCCTGGAGAGCGACCATGGGCCGGGCCCTCCAGGGCGACCACCGTATGCCCGGCGGCCACCAGGGTGTCGATCAGCGCGGCGAATTGCGTTGGACGCCCTTCCCAACCGTGCATCATCAACACGGTCGGTCCCTTGCCCCAGCGCAGGGCCGACAAGCCGAAACGCAGTGTGATGCGCTCGGCCCTGGCCAGCAGCGGCAGCTCCCACTGCCGCGGGGGCAAATTGCGCGGGGTCATGAAGGCCCGGCGCATTCTCCCGGCGACATGCTCGGGGGCCAGGCGGCCGAGGGTTGCGTTGACGCCGCGAATCCAGCTCAGGGTAGTCATGGCTTGCTCCAGGGGAGGTGGTTCAGATCACCGCCGACTTGGCGGCACGCAGGATCCGGTCGGACAGCTCGGTACCGCCCAGGGCTCGGGCCAGGGCCAGGCCGCCAACCATCAAGGCGAGGTCGGCGATGGCCTTGTCGATGTCTTCGGGCCGATCGACCATCTGCGCGGTGATCAGCTCGATGTGCTCGGCCAGCACCTCACGGAAGGCACCCGGCAAACGCTGCATCTCGCTCAAGGCATTGGGCAGCGGGCAGGCATGCTCCTCGGCATCGCGGTGCTTGCGCGACAGGTAGAAGGCCGCTACCAGGGCCCGCCGCCCTTCGGCATCGAGGCTGGGGTCCACCTGGGCGAGCAATGCACGTCGCTCACCCAGTAACTGGCGAAACGCCTCCAGCATAAGTTCATCCTTGCTGTCGAAATGGGCATAGAACCCACCTACCGTCAGCCCTGCGGCGCTCATTACCTGGCTCACGCTCGGTTCAGCGGGGCCGTGCTGGATAAGGGCGCTGCAGGCCGCATCCAGGATGCGCTCGCGGGTCTTGCTCTTCTTGTCGCTCATGGCCGGCTCTCGAAAACATTATGAGCGTAATATTATGCTCGTAATATTTATTGGCAAGCAAAATCTGCTGCCGGCCGTGCAGCAGATGTTTTTCGGAAGGAGAAAAACAAAAGGCCCATTCAATATGCGAATGAGCCTTTGAAGTCCCGCAAAACGCGGGTAAAAATGGCGTCCCCTAGGGGACTCGAACCCCTGTTACCGCCGTGAAAGGGCGGTGTCCTAGGCCACTAGACGAAGGGGACGTGAACCTTCGTGCAGGCTGCTTACGCAGGCCCTGGCAGAATTGGTGGAGCTAAGCGGGATCGAACCGCTGACCTCCTGCATGCCATGCAGGCGCTCTCCCAGCTGAGCTATAGCC